>NZ_JBVKAU010000012.1:0-244355 GCF_055657525.1 Streptomyces sp. NPDC107522
CGCACGCTGAGGTCGTGCCCGGCCTGCAGGGCGCGCTCGATGTGCGCCTCGATCCTCCCGTGCAGCAGGGAGAGGGCGCACCAGCCCTGGGCGAGAGCGGTGAGCGCGGGGTCCGTGGCGGTCATGGCGCCGGTGTCCTCCGTTCCGGGGTGAAGAACACCCAGGATAGGGCATCCGTGAAATTTCCAGCGAGTGCGTGTAGAAGGCGCCTGCAAGCAGTGCCGGAAACTCCTTGGCCGCCGCGCCGACGGGTCGGATACCGTCACGTCCATGATCAACCAGCGCCCGACCACCACCCTGTGGCGACCCACCGGCCCCAAGGAGCTGGACGTCGTCCGCGAGCTGAACTGGCGCGCCTGGCCGCCCAGGCTGCCCGAGCAGCCGATCTTCTACCCGGTGCTCAACGAGGACTACGCGGTGAGGATCGCCCGGGACTGGAACGTCAAGCACGACGGCGCCGGATTCGTGACCCGGTTCGAGGTCGACTCGGAGTTCCTGAGCCGGTACCCCGTGCAACAGGCGGGCGGCGAGACGATCCTCGAACTGTGGGTGCCCGCCGAGGAACTCGACGAGTTCAACGCCCACATCGTCGGCACGATCGAGGTCGTCCACGAGTTCCACTGACCGCGGCGGCCACGACTTCCACGCCCTAGGGCCGCGCCAGATGCCGCATCGTCAGCGCCACGCCCAGCCTGAACCTGCCCTGCGGTGTGCGCAGCGGCCAGCCCAGCAGGTGCTCGGCGTGGGCAAGCCGTTCCTGGAGCGTGGAGTGGTGGACGTTGATCTCGGTCGCCGCCGCCCGCAGGCTCACCGTCGAGGCGACCGCGTGCAAGGTGGCGAGCAGCCAGGGCGCGGCCGCCGCTGCCGCCTCCAGGGCCTGGACGTCGGTCGGCGCCTCGGCGCCCGGTACGACGAGGTCGGCGAGGAGGGCGATGCCGCCGAGGTCGTCGGCGTGGACGACGCCCGGACCGGGGTCCTGCGCGGTGCCCTCGGCCGTGAACCGGAGCGCGATGCGGGCCTGCGACCAGGAGCGCGGCAGGTCGAGCACCGGGACGGCGGGGCCCACGCCCACGCGGCCGGCGGGCGGCTCGGCGTCCGGGTGCGCGGGGACGACGCGGGGCCGGCCGTCCAGCGGGGCGAGGACACGGGCCGGTGCGGCAGGGTCCAGCCCCAGCCGGCGGGCCGCGTGCAGCCGCGCCGCCTCCGGAGCCGTGGCGTCGAGGACTGTCTCGACCAGCGCCGGATCATCGGTCGGCGCCCGCCCACGCGTCCGGTCGAGCACGAGCCGTACGGCACCGGCGGCCCGCTCCAGGATCACCGCGTCGACGACACTGGGCTCGGCCGCCTCGGCCCGCTCCAGCCACAGCGCCGGAGCGCCGCCCGGCGTCAGCGCGGCGGACGGCCAGCCGGCATCCGGCGGCACCTCGCTCTCCCGGCGCGTCCCGTCGGCCTCGACCCGCACACGCACCCGCCGCTCCACGTCCACCAGCCGTGCCGGCACCCCGGCCAGCACGGCGGCCCCGCGCACGAGCGCCTCCAGCCCGGCCCGCGACTCGGCGAGCCGATCGAAGTAGGCGATGACCCGAACGGCGGCGCCCGCGTCCGGGTCCAGCGCGGTCAGACGTCCAGCCAGCTCCTTCATGGGCCCATGGTGCGGTATGAGGTCAAGAGGCGGGGAGTATGAGAAGGCCGGGGAGGGAGACGTACCTGAGGGGCGCGGGGCTGTGTCGATATGCGGCTCCGCCGCGTGGGCGCGACAAGCCACGGACAACCCGCACCCGCAGAATCTCAGAACCCGGCAGACGAATGGGCGGATTTCACTGACTCAACAGCCTCTTCAGCCACGCCAGATGCGCGGCCCGGCACGCCTGCGACAACGCAGCCTGAGGCGCGAACCCGTCGAACCCATGGAACCCACCGGGCCACACATGCAACTCGGCCACCCCACCCGCCTGCCAGATCCGCGACGCATAGGCGACGACCTCGTCCCGGAAGGTCTCCGCGGAGCCGACGTCCAGGAAGGCGGGAGGCAGCCCCGACAGATCCTCGGCACGGGCAGGCGCCGCATACGCGGGCACGTCGGGACCACCGCGGCGCTCACCGAGCAGCGCCGTCCACCCGGTCTCATTGGCCGTACGGTCCCAGACGCCGAGGCCCGCCATCTGATGGGCGGACGGCGTGTCATTGCGGTCGTCCAGCATCGGACACATCAGCAGCTGCCCGATCAGCTCCGGCCCCTTGCGGTCCCGCGCCAGCAGAGCCAGCGCCGCGGACAGCCCGCCGCCGGCGCTCGCACCGGCGACGACGATCCGCTGCGGGTCACCACCCAGCTCGGCGGCATGCTTCGCCGTCCACTCCAGCCCGGCGTACACGTCCTCGATCTGCGCCGGGTACGGGTGCTCGGGCGCGAGCCGGTACTCCACGGACACCACGACCGCGTCCAGCTCCTTCGCCCATGCCAGGGCGGCGTCGACGCCGACGCGGTTGTTGCCGAGGACCATGCCGCCGCCGTGGACGTGGTAGATCACGGGTCGCGGACCCGCCTGGGACGGGGCGGTCGGCCGGCAGATCAGCAGGGAGATCTCGGGGGCGCCCTCGGGGCCCGGCACCGCCCGGTCCTCGACCTCGAAGAAGCCGTCGACGGTCAGGTCCAGCTCGGCGAGCATCTGGATCCCGGGACCCTGACGGATCTCGGCTATCTGGTCCACCGTCATGCCGGGCGAGATCACGTCCTTGATGAGCTCCAGGGCGGCGGCGAGCTCGGGGTCGAACGGGGGTGGGACCTGGGTCATGGCTGCTCCTCACACGGGGGCATCTGAGTGCCCGGCGGCTCTGCGGTCATGATCTGTGCACCGGCCCCGACCGGAGGGCCGCCGATCGGCGGAACCTTCCCGCCGTACGGCGGGTGGCACCTCCGTGGCCCGGAGATTGCCAGGACATGACCGGCTGTTCACCTGCCATGGGTGGAAGTCATCACCAGCGCCGACAACGCTGTCAAGGCCCCACATGCACCAGGAGCAATGCCCGTGAACGTCTCCCTCTCCGTCTGGCTGCTGACCGTCGTGGCCCTGTGCGCACTCGTCGCCGTGGACTTCTTCATCGGTCGCAAACCCCATGACGTGTCCCTCAGGGAAGCGGGGACGTGGACGATCGTCTGGGTCGTGCTGGCCTGTCTGTTCGGGCTCGGTCTGTTCTACTTCGGCGGCGGCAAGCCGACGGGCGAGTTCTTCGCCGGGTACATCACCGAGAAGTCGCTGAGCGTCGACAACCTCTTCGTCTTCGTCCTGATCATGGCGAAGTTCGCGGTGCCCTCGCAGTACCAGCAGCGCGTCCTGATGGTCGGCGTGATCATGGCCCTGGTGCTGCGCGCGGGCTTCATCGCGGCCGGCGCGGCGATCATCTCCGCGTTCTCGTGGGTGTTCTACCTCTTCGGCGCCTTCCTGATCTGGACCGCCTGGAAGCTGGTCCAGGACGCCCGCAAGGAGGAGCACGAGGAGGAGTACCAGGAGAACAAGCTGCTGAAGATGGCGGAGGAGCGCTTCGGCGTGGCCGACCGCTACCACGGCACCAAGCTGTTCATCACGGAGAACGGCAAGCGGATCATGACCCCGATGCTGGTCGTGATGCTGGCGATCGGCTCCACGGACGTGCTGTTCGCGCTCGACTCCATCCCGGCCATCTACGGGCTGACCCAGGACCCGTACATCGTCTTCACGGCGAACGCCTTCGCGCTGATGGGCCTCAGGCAGCTCTACTTCCTGATCGGCGGCCTGCTGAAGAAGCTGGTCCACCTCAGCTACGGCCTGTCGATCATCCTCGGCTTCATCGGGGTGAAGCTCGTACTGCACGCGCTGCACGAGTCCGGCGTCCACGTCCCCGAGATCAGCATCCCCTTCTCGCTCGGCTTCATCGTGCTCGTCCTGGCGGTGACGACGGTGACGAGCCTGCGGGCTTCGAAGAAGCAGGAGCAGGCGGCGACGCAGCGCGTGTGACCAGCGGGCCGGCGCCCAGCGAGGAGCCGACCGTGCCACCCGAGGTGGGCGGTGCACCCCCCTGGGTGACCAACTGGCCGGTCACGCTTGACTTCGAGAGCGCTCGAAGAACTAGCGTCGTCGGGGTCGGTGAACGGTCCGGGTGAACGGAGACAGGCCATGCGGGTCGGTGTGCACATCAACCGGTTCGACCATTCCGGGGGAGGTCCCGCGCTCGGCGCCGAACTCGCCGCCGCGGGTGCCGCCGCCGAGGCGGCCGGCGTGAGCTGGCTGTCGGTGATGGACCACTACTTCCAGATGGAGTTCAACGGCCGCGCCGAGGACTCCATGCTGGAGGCCTACACGACCCTCGGCTTCCTCGCCGCCCACACGTCCACGGTCCGCCTCGGCGCCCTGGTGACCGGTGTGACGTACCGTCACCCCGGTCTGCTCGCAAAGATCGCCACCACGCTCGACGTGCTGTCCGGCGGGCGGGCCACCCTCGGTATCGGCGCCGCCTGGTACGGCCGCGAACACGAAGGGCTCGGCGTGCCCTTCCCGCCGGTCGCCGAGCGCTTCGAGCGGCTGGAGGAGACCCTGCGGATCTGCCTCCAGATGTGGGACCCGACGGCGAACGGCCCCTTCGAGGGCAAGCACTACCGGCTGGCCGAGACCCTCTGCGTTCCGGCGCCGGTCAGCACCCCGCACCCCGAGATCATGATCGGCGGGGGCGGGGAGAAGAAGACGCTCCGACTGGTGGCCCGGTACGGCGACGCGTGCAACCTGTTCACCACCTCGCCGGAGGAGGTCAGGCACAAGCTCGACGTGCTGCGCGGCCACTGCGACACCGAGGGCCGCGACTACGACACCATCCGCAAGACCGTTGCCTACAGCGGGGACCCGGCCACCGAGGGCGATCTCGACGCGTTCACCCGGGACATCTCGGGCTACACCAAGCTCGGGATCGACACCGTGATCCTCTCGCCGCGTCTGGGTGAGACGTCGGGCTGGATGGAGAGCTTCGTGGCTCCGGCGGTTCAGCGGCTGGCCGAACTCGGCTGAGCCACGGGCGGACGGCTGCGGGAGACCACACGCATCCCGCGGCCGTCTACCACCCGCATCTGCAGCGAGCCGCAGCCGCAGCGCGTCCACACCGTGTGGCCGGCCGTGGTGCTGTGCCGGGAGAGCACCTGGAAAGGGTCGGCGCCGTCGGGCCATCCGCAGTGCGGGCAGACGGTCCTGGTCGTGCTGGTCATGGCGACTCCTCATACCTCATGGCTGGTTGGCGTTCGACTGGTTGACCGTCGCGACACAACCAAGGGTGCGGTGCGCTTTCGTACACGTCCAGGTTGACTTTCCGGACCTCACCTTGAAGCGTGGGCTACATGATTGACCTGCGCCGACTGCACGTCCTCAGGGCGGTCGCCCACTACGGCACGGTCACCGCGGCCGCCCGCGCCCTGCACTTCACGCCCTCAGCAGCCTCCCAGCAGATCCGCCAACTGGCCCGCGACCTGGGCGTCGACCTGCTCGAACCGCAGGGTCGCGGGGTGCGCCTGACCGCGGCCGCCGAGAGCCTGCTCGCGCACGCCGACGCGATCGCGGCGCGCTGGGAGGAGGCCGAGCTCGATCTGCGCGCCGAGTACAGCGCCCCCGCCGGGCAGTTGCGCGTCGCCGGCTTTCCCATGTCCGTGCCGGTGCTGCTCGCGCCGATGGCCGTACGCCTGCGGGAGCGGCATCCGCGGCTGACCGTACGGATCCGGGAGACGGGAGTGCCGGAGAGCTTCGACCTGCTCTTCGAGGGCGAGGCCGACCTGGCCGTCGTGGAGGTGACCCCGCACAACCCGCCGCTGAGCGACGCACGCTTCGACCAGCAGCCGCTGCTGGACGACCCGTACGACCTCTTGATCCCCGACGACCATCCGCTGGCCGGACGTGAGCGCGCCGACCTTGCGGAGGCGGCGCACGAGGCCTGGATCGCGCCGGTGCCGGAGAGTCCCTGCCGCCCGCGTGTGATGTCGGCGTGCGGAGCGGCCGGCTTCACTCCCGACGTGATCCATCACGCCCTGGACTGGAACGTCATCGCCCACCTGGTCGCCCACCGGCTCGGCGTCGCCCTCGTGCCACGGCTGGCCCAGCTGCCCCCACACCTGCCGATCACCCGCGTCCGCTGCACGGGCGACCCGCACCGCAAGGTGCTCACCTGCACGCGCCGAGGGTGCCGCGAACGCCCGGCGGTGGCGGCGGCCCTGCGGGAACTGCGGGAACTTGCGCAGACAGCGGTGGCGTAGTGCATGCGAAAGGGGCCGGAGCGGGTCTGCTCCGGCCCCCTGCAGGGCTTGTGCCGCTGCTGATCAGGCGGCGACCGGCTCGCCCGCGTGACCGTGGACGCGCGCGATGACCTCGGTCAGCTGGGCGGCGACCTCGGCGTCGTCGGCCGGGTGCGTCTCGGCGAAGCGGGTCACCGAGCCGGGGATGGACAGCTTGACGTCCTCCAGCACCTTGCCGCCCGCGATGCCGACGGCCTTGCGGGTCTCGTCCTGCGCCCACACGCCGCCGTACTGGCCGAAGGCGGTGCCGACCACGGCGACCGGCTTGCCGCCGAAGGCGCCGGCGCCGTACGGGCGGGACAGCCAGTCGATGGCGTTCTTCAGCACGGCCGGGATGGTGCCGTTGTACTCGGGGGAGAAGAGCAGGAACGCGTCGGAGGCCTGGGCGGCCTCACGCAGCTTGGCGGCGGCGGCCGGGACGCTGCCCTCGACGTCGATGTCCTCGTTGTAGAAGGGGATGTCGGCCAGGCCCTCGAAGAGCACGACCTCGGCGCCCTCGGGAGCGAGCTTGACGGCTGCCTCGGCCAGCTGACGGTTGTGCGAACCGGCACGAAGGCTGCCGACGAGCGCGAGGATGCGAACAGACATGCGAACTCCAAGATGCTGAAACACTGCCGTGACGATCCGGACCGGGGTCCGGTTAATTTCTAGCACCATAAGCGGACCGCGGTCCAGTTTCATTCCCGATGCTTTACGCTGGCTTCATGTCCGCCGATCTGCCGCCCCTCCCGAGTCCCGAGGAGCCCATTGACTCGCCCCCGTTGCTGACGGTCGGCTCCGCCGCCGACGAGCCCTGCCTGCGCGCCGACGCGGCCCGCAACCGCGCCCGGCTGCTGGAGGCCGCCACCCGGCTGATCGCGGAGCACGGCGTGGCCGGGGTCACCATGGAGGCGGTGGCCGCGGAGGCCGGGGTGGGCAAGGGGACGGTCTTCCGCCGCTTCGGCGACCGCACGGGCCTGCTGACGGCCCTGCTCGACCACTCCGCGCGCACCCTGCAGGCAGACTTCCTCGGCGGGCCGCCGCCGCTGGGCCCCGGAGCGCCGCCGGTCGAGCGGCTGCGGGCGTTCGGCGTGGCGGTGCTGTACCGCACGGCCGAGCAACTGGACCTGCGACTCGCCGCCCAGCCCGAGCCGACCCGCCGGTTCTCCCACCCCTCGGTCCGGGCGCTGTACACCCACGTCACGATGCTGCTGCGGCAGATCCTGCCGGACGCCGACTGCGACCTCCTCGCCCAGACGCTCCTGGCGTCTCTCGACCCCGCCCTGATCAACCACCTGACCAGGCAGTGCGGAATGCCCATGGAGCGGCTGGAGAAGGGCTGGCTCGATCTGGTCGACCGGGTGACGCGCACAGGGGCGTGAACGGGCGACGGCCCTGACCTGAGCATCGCTCACAGGTTCTGCAAGGATGCGGTACGTCATGGTGCAGATACCGAAAACGCCCGCGCCCGCCTCCCCCGCACCGCGCTCGGTACCCACGAGCGCCGATGTGGCCCGCCTGGCCGGCGTCTCGCGCGCGACCGTCTCCTACGTCCTCAACAACACCAGCGCCGTCCGGATCAGCGAGCCCACCCGCCGCCGCGTCCACGAGGCCGCGAAGGAACTGGGGTACGTCCCGCACGCGGCCGCGCGCAGCCTGCGCGCCGGGCACAGCCGCATGGTCCTGATGCCCGCCCCGAGCTTTCCCGTGGGCCCGCTCTACAGCCGGTTCCTCAGCGACCTCCAGGCCGCGCTCGGTCGTCTCGACTACACCGTCGTGCAGCACGGCGGCATAGGACTGCACGGCGACGAGGCCGCCCGCGCGTGGGCCGAACTGCGCCCGGTCGCCGTCCTGGTGCCGGGCTCCGGGCTCGACCCGAAGGGGGTGACGGTGCTCAAGCGGTCCGGTGCCCGGGCCGTGGTCACGCTCGGCCCCGAGTCCGTCGACGGCGCGCACGCCCTGCTCATGGACCACGAGGCCGTCGGGTACTGCGCGGGCGGCCACCTGTACGCCCGCGGCCGGCGCCTTATCGGCGTCGTCGTGCCCGAGGAGGACGGCCTGGAGTCCTTCTCCACGCCCCGCCTCGAAGGCGTGCGCCGCGCCCTGCACGGCACGGACGCCACCGTGACCGCCCTGCCCCTCGCCTACGAGGAGAAGTCCGCCGCACGGCTCGCAGCCCGCTGGCGCGAGATGGGCCTGGACGCCGTGTTCGCCTACAACGACGAGTACGCGATGCTGATGATGCGAGCCCTGCAGGACGAGGGCATCGACATCCCCGCCGACACGGCCGTCATCGGCGCCGACGACCTGATGCTCGGACGGCTGCTGCGGCCTAGGCTGAGCACGGTCCACATAGAGCTGCCGTCCGGCCGCGACCTCGCGGAACTGGTCGACCGCGCGGTGCAGAGCCCCGGCGCCGCGCCCGAGACGCACAAGGTGCTGGGAGCGACGGTCGTGCACCGCGACTCCAGCTGAGGCATCGCGAGCCCGGCCGGCGCACCACCCAGGCCAGGGAGGCGTGGCATGCGCACGAGGGTCGGCATCGTCGGCGGCGGCCCCGCCGGTCTGCTGCTCGCCCGCTTGCTGCACCGTGCGGGCATCGACTGCGTGGTCCTGGAGAGCCGGACGCGGGAGTACGTCGAGCAGCGCCAGCGCGCCGGGATGCTGGAGCAGGGCACGGTCCACGCGCTGCACGAGGCCGGCGCCGCCGAGCGGCTGGACGCGGAGGGCCTGGTGCACCAGGGCATCGAGCTGCGCTTCGACCGCGAACGCCACCACATCGACTTCCCGGCCCTCACCGGCGGCCGTACCGTGACGATCTACGCCCAGACCGAGATCGTGAAGGACCTCGTCGCCCTCCAACTCGCCGACGGACCACCGCTGTTGTTCGGGGCCGAGGCGCTCGCGGTCGAGAAGCCGGAGACCGAGACGCCCGTCGTGCGGTTCCTGCACGAGGGCCGCGAGCAGACGCTGACCTGCGACTGGGTCGCCGGCTGCGACGGCTTCCACGGCATCTCCCGCGACGCCTTCCCGGCCGGCACCGGCCGCTCGTACGCGCACGACTACCCGTACTCCTGGCTCGGCATCCTGGCCGAAGTACCGCCGTCCGGCGACGAGTTGATCTACGCGCGCGGCGAAGGCGGCTTCGCGCTGCACAGTATGCGCTCACCGTCGGTCTCCCGGCTCTACCTCCAGGTCCCGGTCGACACCGACCCCGACGACTGGCCGGACGACCGCATCTGGGGCGAACTCGCGGCCCGCTTCGCCATCGACGCGGACTGGACCCTCAACCGCGGGCCCATTACCTCCAAGTCCGTGACACCGATGCGCAGTTACGTCCACGAACCCATGCGCCACGGCCGGCTCCTGCTCGCCGGGGACGCCGCCCACATCGTCCCGCCGACCGGCGCGAAGGGCCTCAACCTCGCGGTGTCGGACGTACGGGTCCTGGCCCGTGCCCTCGCCGAGCACTACCGCACAGGGAGCGCACAGCTGCTCGACAGGTACTCGGAGTTGTGTCTTCAACGTGTGTGGCAGGCCACCCGTTTCTCGGACGACATGACTAGGATGTTGCACGTTCAACCAGACGGGGATGCGTTCGACCACCGGATGCAGCTGGCACGTCTGCGCCGGATCACCGCATCCCGTCACGCGGCCGCCGAACTGGCGGCGAACTACTCGGGACTACCGCTCCCCGTGTGAGTCCCGCCGGTGATCGAACGGAGAGTCGCTATGCCGTTGCTCGACCCCAAGGCCTGGCAGCCCAACTCCCTGTCGGGAGACGAGTACGCCGTCACCGAGCCCGCCACCGGCGACACGCTCGGCACCGTCACCCTGGCCGGCGCGGAGGACGTCGGTACGGCCGCCGGGGCCGCCCGCGCCGCCCAGACCGAGTGGGCCCGCGCCCCGCACTTCGTGCGCGCAGCGGTGCTGCGCAAGGCCGGTGACCTGTTCGCCGCGCACGCCGAAGAACTGCGGGAGTGGATCGTCCGCGAGTCGGGCTCGATCCCCGGCAAGGCCGAGTTCGAGCTGCACGTGGCCGCCCAGGAGTGCTACGAGGCCGCCGCGCTCGCCTCCCGCCCCGCCGGGCAGGTACTCCCCAGCGAGGCGCCCCGGCTGTCGTACACGCGCCGCGTCCCCGTCGGGGTCGTCGGCGTGATCTCCCCGTTCAACGCCCCGCTGATCCTCTCCATCCGCTCCGTCGCCCCGGCGCTCGCCCTCGGCAACGCGGTCGTGCTGAAGCCGGACCCGCGCACGGCGGTGTGCGGCGGACTGGCGCTGGCCGCCGTCTTCGCGGAGGCCGGTCTGCCCGAGGGACTGCTGCACGTCCTGCCGGGCGGCCCGGAGGTGGGCCAGGCGCTGGTCGCCGACCCGCGCGTGCCCGTCATCTCCTTCACCGGGTCCACGGCCGCGGGCCGGGCCGTCGGCGAGGCCGCCGGGCGCCATCTCAAGCGCGCGCACCTGGAGTTGGGCGGCAACTCCGCCCTGATCGTCCTGGAGGACGCCGACCTCGACGCGGTGATCTCCACCGCCGCCTGGGGCTCCTTCTTCCACCAGGGCCAGATCTGCATGACCACCGGACGGCACCTCGTCCACCAGTCCCTGTACGAGGAGTACGTCGAGCGGCTCGCCGCCAAGGCCGACTCCCTCGCGGTCGGCGACCCGCACCGCGCCCAGGTCCACCTCGGCCCGCTCATCGACGCCGGCCAGCTGGGCAAGGTGCACGGCCTGGTGGAGGCCAGCGCCTCCCGGGGCGCCAAGCTGGCCGCGGGCGGCACCCACGAGGAGCTCTTCTACCGGCCGACCGTCCTTGCAGGCGTCGACGACCAGACCCCCGCGTACACCGAGGAGGTCTTCGGCCCGGTCGCGCCCGTACGCGCCTTCACCAGCGCCGACGAGGCCGCCGCCCTGGCCGCCGCGAGCTCCTACGGCCTCTCCCTCGGCATCGTCACCCGGGACGCCGCCCGCGGCCTCGACCTGGCCGAGCGCATCCCGACCGGCATCGTGCACATCAACGACCAGACCGTGAACGACGAGGCCGTCGCGCCCTTCGGCGGCATCGCCGCCTCCGGCACCGGCGCCCGGTTCGGCGGCGAGGCCAACCTGGAGGCGTTCACCGAGGTCCGCTGGACGACGGTGCGCGGCGACGTGGCGGCGTACCCCTTCTAGAGCTCCGGAGTTCCAGAGCTCTGGAGCGCGGCCCTACGGCCGTTCGCCGGACCGGGTCCTACTGGCCGTTCTGCTCGGCCTGCGCCTGCTGAGCGGCCACGGCCTGGCGGACCTCGTCCATGTCGAGCTTCCGGGCCTGCCCGATGACGTCCGCCAGGGCGGCCTCGGGCAGGGCACCCGGCTGCGCGAACACGGCGACACGGTCACGGACGATCATCAGCGTCGGGATCGACTGAATACCGAAGGCCTCGGCCAGCTCTGGCTGCGCCTCGGTGTCGACCTTGCCGAACACAAGGTCCGGGTTGTCCTCGGCCGCCTTCTCGTAGACCGGGGCGAACTGACGGCACGGCCCGCACCAGGACGCCCAGAAGTCGATCAGGACGAACTCGTTGTCCGTGACCGTCTGGTCGAAGTTCTCCTTGGTGAGCTCCACGGTGCTGCTCATGGCGTAATCCCTCTTCCTGGTATCGGGGCGAAGCCGTCGTCGACAACATGGCCGTGCGGCCGCGTATTCCTTCGTATTTCCGCGCGCGTACCCGTGTGGCCACGCCGCACACCACCCGTAAGACTGACCCCATGACGGAAACGGATTCCAACGCGTACGACGTCGTGGTGCTCGGGGCCGGGCCCGTGGGGGAGAACGTGGCCGACCGCACCCGTGCGGCCGGCCTGTCCACCGCGGTCGTGGAGAGCGAGCTGGTCGGCGGCGAGTGCTCGTACTGGGCGTGCATGCCCAGCAAGGCGCTCCTGCGCCCGGCCATCGCCCAGGCCGACGCCCGTCGGCTGCCCGGCCTCAGCCAGTCGGTCCAGGGCCCACTCGACGCGGCGGCCGTCCTCGCCCGGCGCAACGAGTACACCTCGAACTGGCACGACGACGGCCAGGTCCAGTGGCTGAACGGCATCGGCGCCGACCTCTACCGAGGCCACGGCCGCCTCACCGGCCCCCGCACCCTGGAGGTGACCGGCCCCGACGGCGTACGGCAGGTGCTGACCGCCCGGCACGCCGTCGCCGTGTGCACCGGCAGCCGGGCCGTCCTGCCCGACCTGCCCGGCCTTGCCGACGTCAAGCCGTGGACCAGCCGCGAGGCCACCGGCGCGCAGGCCGTGCCCGGCCGGCTGATCGTGGTCGGCGGGGGAGTGGTCGCCACCGAGATGGCCACGGCCTACCAGGCCCTCGGCTCCCGGGTCACGCTCCTCGTCCGCGGCAAGGGGCTGCTCAACCGCATGGAGCCCTTCGCCGGCGAACTGGTCGCCGACGCGCTCACCGAGGCCGGCGCCGACGTCCGCACCGGGACCTCGGTCGAGTCCGTGACCCGCGAGAACGGCACGGTCGTGGTCCGCACCGACCGCGGGGACCGTATAGAGGCCGACGAGATCCTCTTCGCGACCGGGCGCGCCCCGCGCAGCGACGACATCGGCCTGGACGCGGTCGGCCTGGAACCCGGTTCCTGGCTGGAGGTCGACGACAGCCTGCGCGTCACCGGCAACGAGTGGCTGTACGCGGTCGGCGACGTCAACCACCGCGCCCTCCTCACCCACCAGGGCAAGTACCAGGCCCGCATTGCGGGCGCCGCCATCGCCGCCCGCGCCTCCGGCGTCCCCGTCCTCGAATCCGACGCCTGGGGCGCCCACGCCGCCACCGCCGACCACGCCGCCGTCCCCCAGGTCGTCTTCACCGACCCCGAGGCCGCCGCCGTGGGTCTCTCCCTGGCGGAAGCGGAACAGGCCGGCCACCGCGTCCGCGCCGTCGACTACGACCTCGCCTCGGTGTCGGGGGCGTCGCTGTACGGCGACGGCTACCGCGGCCGCGCCCGCATGGTCGTCGACCTGGAACGCGAGATCCTCCTCGGCGTCACCTTCGTCGGCCCCGGCGTCGGCGAACTCATCCACTCGGCGACGATCGCGGTCGCCGGCCAGGTGCCGATCAGCCGGCTGTGGCACGCGGTTCCGTCGTATCCGACGATCAGTGAGGTGTGGCTGCGGTTGCTGGAGTCGTATCGCGACAACTGACGTACTCAGCCCGGAAGTTCGAAGCCGAGTGCTGCCGCGGCCTGACCGGGGGTCGGCTGGGCCCAGCGCTCGGCCACCGCCTGGTTCGAGGAGAGCGAGCGCAGCTCCGCCCGGTCCAGGTAGAGCATGCCGTCCAGGTGGTCCGTCTCGTGCTGCACGATACGGGCGGGCCACCCCGTGAACACCTCGTCGACCGCCTGCCCGTGCTCGTCCTCGCACGTCAGCCGGACCTCGGCGGGCCGCGCCACCACCGCCTGATAGCCCGGGACGCTCAGACAGCCCTCGAAGAACGCGGCGCGGGCGGTCCCGACGGGCTCGTACGACGGGTTCACCAGCACCCGGAACGGCTGCGGCACGCGTCCGCGCGCCAGTCGTACGTCCTCCGGCACGGGAGCCGGGTCCTCGATCACCGCGATCCGCAGCGGCACGCCGACCTGTGGTGCGGCGAGGCCGACGCCCGGCGCCGCGTGCATCGTGATGCGGAGAGCCTCGACAAAGCGGGTCAGCAGCGCGGGGTCCAGCTGCCCCTCGAAGCGCTCGGTGGGGCGCCGCAGCACCGGGTCGCCGGCCGCCACGATGGTCAACGGGCCGCCACTGATGAGGAGTTGCTCGACCTGCTCGGCCAGGGGGGCGCGATCGCTCGGAGTTGCCATCGCGCCAGCATGCCATGGCAGCCGGGGTACCCATCGACTCCCCTGTGACGTACGCCACTTGACCGGCCTGGAACTCGGCGGACCTCTCATCCGACTACTGGACCGCTGCAGCAGCAAGAGAAACGTCCCCACTGCCCGTACATCCCCCGGAGATGCCGTCGATGTCCACCGCTCCCTCGACCACCACGGAAGAGGCGTCGCAACCCGACGCCCCGGCATCACCGCCCCGCAGATGGGCACCGCTGCGCCCGCTGATCCTGCGTCTGCACTTCTACGCCGGGGTGCTCGTCGCACCGTTCCTGCTCGTCGCCGCGGCCACCGGCTTTCTGTATGCCGGGGCGTTCCAGGCCGAGAAGCTCGTGTACGCCCATGAGATGACTGTCCCGGTCGGTGACGAGAAGCTGCCGATGTCCCAGCAGGTCGCCGCCGCACGCAAGGCCCACCCCGAGGGCGCGGTCTCGGCGATACGGCCCTCTCCGGAGGATGACGCGTCCACCAGGGTGCTGCTGTCCGGCGTCAAGGGCGTCGGCGCCGACCACACGCTGGCCGTGTTCGTAGACCCGTACACCGCCGAGGTGCGCGGCGCCCTCGAACAGTACGGCTCGACCGGCGCGCTGCCGCTGCGCACCTGGATCGACGAGTTCCACCGCGACCTGCACCTCGGCGAAACCGGCCGCCTCTACAGCGAGTTGGCGGCCAGCTGGCTGTGGGTCATCGCGGGCGGCGGACTGGTGCTGTGGTTCTCCCGCCGCCGCGCCCTGCGCAAGGTCCGCGGGACCAACGGGCGCCGCCGCACGCTCGGTCTGCACGGCACCGTCGGCGTCTGGGCCGCGGCCGGGTTCTTCTTCCTCTCGGCGACCGGCCTGACCTGGTCGGCGTACGCCGGCGCCAACATCGACGAGCTGCGCACCTCCCTCGGTCAGGCCACCCCGTCCGTGTCGGCCTCGGCGGGCGGCGACCACGGAGGCCACGGCGCCGCCGTGGGCACCGGGGGCAGCGGCGAGCACGGCGTCGGCCTCGACAAGGTTCTGGCGGCCGCGCGGTCCGAGGGCTTGGGCGATCCCGTGGAGATCGTGCCGCCCGCCGACGACTCGTCCGGGTACGTCGTGAAGCAGGTGCAGCGCAGCTGGCCGACGAAGCAGGACTCGGTCGCGATCGACCCGGCGACCGGTGAGGTCACCGATGTGCTGCGGTTCGCCGACTACCCGGTGCTGGCCAAGCTGACCCGCTGGGGCATCGACCTGCACACGGGCGTCCTCTTCGGCCTGGTCAACCAGATCGCCCTGATGCTGCTCGCGCTCTCGCTGATCCTGCTGATCGTGTGGGGCTACCGCATGTGGTGGCAGCGCGGCCGGGGCTCCGCCTTCGGCCGTCCCCTGCCGCGCGGCGCCTGGCAGCAGGTGCCCCCGCAGATCCTGGTCCCGCTGGTGGCGGTCGTCGCCGTACTCGGCTATTTCGTACCGCTCCTCGGCATCTC
Source organism: Streptomyces sp. NPDC107522 (assembly GCF_055657525.1). Taxonomy (NCBI): domain Bacteria; kingdom Bacillati; phylum Actinomycetota; class Actinomycetes; order Kitasatosporales; family Streptomycetaceae; genus Streptomyces; species Streptomyces sp. NPDC107522. Next base: position 15,590 of record NZ_JBVKAU010000012.1, read on the forward strand.
GCTGGCCGCGTTCATTCTCGTGGACGTCGCCCTGGGCGAGATCGCCCATCGGCGGGGGAAGCGGACGCCCGCCGACCTCAAGTAGGAGGATGTTCAACTAGGGGGATGCTCAAGTCGGGGGCCGTTCAACTACGAGGGCGGTGAAGAGACTTGGGGCCCGGTTTCGGGGGGAACCGGGCCTCAGGCCTTGCTCGGAGCCGGCGTTGTGCTCGACCGGCTCCCCACTGCTGGTTGCCGCTACTCGGTCGTGGCTGCGAGCTCGGCGTTGGCGCGCTCGGTGATGAGGGTCAGTACTCGCCCGGCGGCGGCCAGGTCCTCCGTCGGGATGCCGGCGTAGATCCGGGTGGTGATGGGGGCGGTCGCGGCGGAAGTCCTGTCGTAGAGCTCCTGTCCGGCGTCCGTGATCCGTACCCGGGACGGCTCCTGAGGGGCCAGCAGTCCTGCGGTGATCAGTTCGTCGACCACGGAGTGCGCCTCCGTGGCGTCGATCTTGAGCGCACTGACCACACCGTCGACGAGGCGCTCCCTCTCGACCGGTTCGTCGGCGACGGCGACGAACCGGAGGGTGACGGACTGCTGGAAGGTCGCGCCGTGGCGCGTCAGCACGTTCTCGAGAAGGGCTCGGCTCGCGTAGTGGGCCAGGGCTATGACTCGGGGATTGAGCAGGGGAGTGGTGGTGGTCATGACTGCTCCTTGTCGGGCTCGCGGTCGGTGGCGAGAGGGTCGAGAGGTGCGTCGAGCAGGGTCGCGAGGTCGCGCGTGAACTCCCGGGTGCGGGCGCTGTCCAGGCCGCCGAGCGGCGCCAGCAGCTGCTGCAGGAGCCCCTGGACGACCTTGATCGCCTGCAGGGTCCGCTCCCGCCCCTGCTCGGTCAGCGCCAGCTGCACCGCGCGCGGGTCGCGGGGATCCCGGGTGCGTTCGAGGAGGCCGGCGGTCTCCAGGGATCGGGCCAGCTTGGAGACGTACAGCGGTTCGAGTCCGGTGTGGTCGGCGAGGCGGCGCTGACTCGGGCGCTCGCCGCGGCGCTGCATGCCGTACAGCGAGGCCACCAGTGCGTACTGCGCATGGGTGAGCCCCAGCGGGGTCACGGCCCGGTCGACCGCGACCCGCCACTTCGTGGACAGGCGCCACACCAGGAAACCGGGCGAGACGTTCTCGGAACCCTTGCTCATGGCGAATACAGTACATGGCTACTATATCCATGGCTACTATTTTCTGAGTCGCATCGAGACAGGCCCGGATGACGGACTGACGCAGCGACCCCGGCGGGGCTAGTTTGGGCGCCATGAGCAATCTTGATCGCGAGGCGGTGCCCGCCATCTGCGGCGGCCGGGGTTTCGTCGTGGCGGAGCCCGTCCGCGAACTTCTCAGCCCTCGCCACGTCAAGCTCGGCGAGTCCAGCGAAGTCCGTCGCCTGCTGCCCAACTTGGGCCGGCGCATGGTCGGAGCCTGGTGTTTCGTCGATCACTACGGCCCCGACGACATCGCCGACGAGCCCGGCATGCAGGTGCCGCCGCACCCGCACATGGGTCTGCAGACGGTGAGCTGGCTGCACGAGGGCGAGGTGCTGCACCGTGACTCGACGGGCAGCCTCCAGACGATCCGCCCGCGCGAGTTGGGCCTGATGACCTCCGGGCGAGCCATCAGCCACTCCGAGGAGAGCCCGAAGTCCCACGCCCGCTTCCTGCACGGGGCCCAGCTGTGGGTCGCCCTCCCGGACAGCCACCGCCACACCGACCCGAGGTTCGAGCACCACGCCGAACTGCCGGTCGTCACGGCACCGGGCGTACGGGCCACGCTGATCCTGGGCGACCTCGACGGCGCGACCTCACCTGGGACGGCGTACACGCCGATCGTCGGCGCCGACCTGGCCCTCGCACGCGGAGCCGACGTACGCCTCCCCCTCGAACCCGACTTCGAGTACGCCGTCCTGTCCATGTCCGGCGAGGCCCATGTGGACGGTGTGCCGGTGCTGCCCGGATCGATGCTCTACCTCGGCTGCGGCCGCACCGAACTGCCGTTGCGTGCGGAGTCGGACGCGGGGTTGATGCTCCTCGGGGGTGAGCCGTTCGAGGAGGAGCTGATCATGTTCTGGAACTGGATCGGACGGTCCCAGGAGGAGATCGTCCAGGCCCGTCAGGACTGGATGGAAGGGTCGAGATTCGGGGTGGTGAAGGGGTATGACGGGGATCCGCTACCTGCCCCCGAACTACCGCCGACGCCTTTGAAGCCGCGAGGAAGGGTGCGTTGACCTGCGGGAATGGCGGATTTAGTGGCGATGGGTGGGTGACGTGCCGTGTCGAGGCTCCGCGCCCGCCCATCGATCGCGCGGGGGAGGGTGGCTGGGTCGCCGAGCAAGCAACGGCGAGCACGTAGCCGACCTGGCGCTCTTCCAGCGCGGCCCGCGGCTTGGGGTTGCCGCCGTAGACCTCATCGCCCGCGACCCAGCCCACACGGTGCCCGGCGTCAAGGAACCGGCCGATCATGCGGGCGGCCGGCTCCGGCTTGGTCGCGAAGACGGTGTCCTCGCCCAGTCCCGCCGCCGGCAGCGGTCCGGGTCGCACGTCCACGAGCGCGGGACGTACAGCTCGCGGTCGATCGCCGCGTGTCCGCGGCGGCCTGCATAGACGAGGTAGACAGCGACCTGAGCGTTTTCGATCCTCCCGGCCATGCCGGTGGGCGCTGGACACCCACGGTGTGCGTGCCCTTCTTCACGTCCCCGGTCTCATCGACGACCAGCACCGCATCGTCGTCGTGCAGATGTTCCAGCACGTCATCGCGCACGGTGTCGGCATCCCACTTAGCCCGGCCGAGCAGGTGCTGCTTTCCATGCGGACTGGCCTGCCCGGCCCACTCGGCGATGCTCCAGCGGTTCTTGCGCGGCAGGTCCGACAGCAGCCCCAGCACCAAGTCCCGCACCCGACGCGGGGGTTCAACCCGCGCGAACCGGCCCGCTGTCCGGGACATCAGGACCTCGAACGCCTCCTGCCAGCGGGCAGGGTCTACGCTGTGACTCGCGGCCACCGCATGATCTTCAGTCTTCACACACCGATGATCAACGGTGGCCGCGCCCGTCTTCACCGCCCCTCGGTCACGACGAGCGAAGACGGGGCCGCATCCCTTCCGTGTCCCGCACGGGGCACGCAGCGTTCGCCCGCCGTCTCGTGCCAGGAGGACACATGCAACGCGGTGAAGTCTGGTGGGTCGACTTCGATGAGCGACGCCCGGTCGTGCTGCTCTCGGACGAGGAGTCATCCGGGTTTCAGGCGATGCAGGTCGTTGCGCCAGCGGGCGTCGACATCAGCGGCCTGGGCGTTGAAGTGGCCGTAGGAGCCCCGGAAGGACTGCCCTTCGAAGGCGTGCTGCGGTTCGCGTTCCCCCGTCCAGGCTTTACTCCGTGCACATGGCTGACCACCGTGGCCCGGGACGACCTGATCGAGCGGGCGGGCGTGTTGTCCTCCGTGAAGCTCAGCGAGGTTGGAGAAGCCCTCCGTGCCGCTGGACAGAGGAGGGAGAGGGAGTGGACCCCGATGACGGCTGCCAGGATCAGCGAGATCAAAGATGCCCGCCGTCTCGAAGGACTCGAATAGCGGACGCCTGTGCTGCCCAGCTCGATCTCGTCGACGACTGACCGCTGCCCCCTCTCCACCGAACTCCAGCAACAAGATCACGATCTACGGCTGGAGTGCCAGGGTCCGTCTTCAAAGGGATCTTGCCCAGAGCAGGCATGAGGCGAGGTAGACCGGTGCTTCATAGCTGGTGGCGGTCTTGTCGCACCGGGTAGCGACGCCACGGAAGCAATTGAGCAGGTTGAAGCACCGCTCGACGGTATTGCGGCGCCGGTAGATCTCCTGGCTGAAGCCCGGCGGGCGACCGCCGACGCTGCCACGGCGCCGACGGTCTGGCCACCTGAAGGGTCGAGTCACATGTGATCCGGCCGACCACACCCGGCGATAGATGGTCACATCGCGCACTGCTTCGTGGTGTATGCGCGTACTGATCTCGGCAAGAGGGGGCATCCGACGGCGTCGTAGCGGGCCAGCAGGAGTGTGGCCGGAGAGGCGAGCGTCCCCGTGACCCCGCCGATGAGTGCTTCAGCGGTCGTGCGGGCACGGACCTTGATCCAGGCCCGCTTGCCCGGCAGGTAGGGCTGCTCGCTGCCTTTGATGACGACGCCCTCAATGCTCGCGTTGCCCCAGGCCGGGTCCAGCCAGTCCAGCGCGACCTGCTGATCCGTGGTCGCAGGGCACAGGGTGAAGGGGGCGGCGAGCACGTCGCGGGCGATGGTCCTCCAGGACCGTGCGGCGTTCCCGGTACGGCCGGGGCAGAAGCTCGGTGCCCCCGGTCTCCAGGATGTCGAACAGGATCAGGTAGGCGGGGCGGTCACCGGCAGCTTCGGGGCCGACGGCGCGGGCGGTGCCGGATCGGGCAGCTCCAGCAGCGTCTTGCGGGTGATCCGGATCTCTTCGGCAGCCCGGCCGCGTTCGTCCAGCTGTGCGATCTCCGTTCTCGCCTCCTCGACCTGCGTGGTGATCAACTGCTCTCGCTCCTCCAGGCGCGTCACTACCGCCCCCGAGGCTCAGCTCCCCGGCGGTCCTGAGGGTCGAGTAGGAACTGCGCAGAGAGTGCAGTTGGTGTCACATGATTTGACACCCGGATCCAGTCCAGCGCTGCCCGTAGGGCCTCTGCTCTTGGGTCTGCGTCGCCCTCACCGAACCACCAGAAGCGGACGCTCAATGGTCCCCACGGCTGATACCCGACAGCCAGACTCCTCCCAGATCGAGATCAGGAAGCGCAATGCCTGTCGCCGCGTAGATGGCGCGGGGGGCGAGCTCGGAGTTCGGGAACGGCTTGTGGGTGATGTCCTCGAACGGGCCGTCCGCGGGGAAACCCGATGCGTTGAGAGCTTCTGCGAGCTGCTCGCCCATGGTGCCCCATCTTTCTCCGGTGAGCATATCCAGGCCGCACCACTCCCAGTTGTCATCGAAGCACAGCATCTTCAGGACGCCTGCGGTTTCCATGAAGGTCACCGCACGCCGGCCGGGAAGGTGGAGCTCTTCGAGGATGCGTCGTTCTGCGCAGATGAACCCGGTAAGGCCGAATGTCTCGACTACTAGTGTCCATGCTGGAGTGATGCGGCTGGCAAGAAGAAGGATGCCGTCGTTTTCGACGCCTTCGTCATCCGCTTTGCGGAGAGCGGCGAGAGGGTCAGCGGCCTGCTGCACACTGCTGGCGCCGATGACCCGGAGAGCGTCGTGGGGATCGAGCGGCGTGAAGGTGTAGGACCAGCCTCCGAAGTATGCGGTAAGCGTCTGTGTGTCCATGGTGAATGCTCCATTGACGGCAACAGCGCCACCCCGCTGATCGAGGTGGCGCCGTGATTCTCGCAGCTGGGACCGACGATCAGAAGTCGACGATCTGTACGTAGTACCGGTCGTTGTAGTCGGCAGGGAGAAGGTCATCCCACGCGAGGATGCGGTGGTTGCGCATGTAGATCATGAGCATTTGCCCGGCGGACCCGTTCTGCGTGCCGTTGACCGCCTGGACGGAGAAGTCCCAGTCCGGGCTTGCAGCGCCTTCGAGACTTACACGGAACGGGTACTCGTCACATTCTTCTCCATTGGCTGTGTCCGGGCGAAGGGAGAGCGGAAGACCGGTGAGAGAGTATTCGCCGGTCGAGGTGCAAGCGGCATCCTTGTGCGCCGTGTTCGCATCCATCTTCTCCTGGTGGAAGTTCGCGTGCAGACGGTGCAGCCCGGGCGCGAGGTAGCTTCCCTGGATGTACTTGCCGGGAATCCTCTTCGCTGTCGAACTCGTCGGATAGGTGCTGTCCGGGGTGTTCTGAGCCTTGTAGATGTGATCGGCGACTTCCTTCTGAGGGGAGTCCGCCGCACGCGAGTACATCAAGCGGGGAATTGTTTCGAGGAAGACGCAGCCCTTCGGCCAGTCCGGGTAGATGTAGGTCGCCGAGTCACAGCGGATGAGGCGTTCGACGAACGAACCCCGGTTGACCGTCTGGTAGTCGCCGGTGTCGGTGTAGATCTCGACGTGCGAGCGGTGGGGGGACTGCTTGTCCCGTCCGATGCCCCTGGTCTCGTCGCTGTTGATGTTCCAGTAGTACCAAGCGTTGCTGCTGTTCCAGTTCTCCCAACTCATGGTGACGGGAGAGCCGGTTGCCGAGCAACCGCTCGTAGTGTCGATGCAGTTCCCGACGATGGTCAGGTCGATACCGGGGGCAGTCCAGATGTTGTCCCACCATCCCCAGTCATAGACAACCGAGTCCTTCTGCACCATTCCGAAGATGCGCATGGAACGGGCAGTGTTGTACTGCTGCTGGAAGAACTGAACCTTTGCCTTGGTGGTGCCCAGGTGCTCGGGCGGCTCGTTGGAGCTGATCTTGTAGTAATCGACGATGAGATGCACGCGGGAGCAGGAAGAGAACCTGTCGATCACCACATCGAAGACGTCGATCCCGCTGAAGCACTTGACGTCCAGGTCAGCCGGAGGGACGGTCCCGACCGGATACCCAACGGTGCTCTCGTTGAGGTCGTAGGAAGCGACCGGGCTCATGGTGATCTCGTCGCCGCTGCCGCTGGTCGCCTTGCCGGCGTCGCGCCCGAAGTCCTTGTACGGATGCTTCTGGGCTTCCTTGTTGCGCTGATCTGCCAGCTTGTACGCCTCGCCAAGCGTCAGAGCATCCGCGTACTTGTGGACGAGCTCCTTCGGGCGTTCGCTGGTCTGCTTCGGAGCCGTGGGATCGCTACCGGCTTTGACACGCTCACGTGCCTTGTCGATCTGTTCCTGGGTGACGTTGGCTTTCAGCCTGATGGTGGTGTCCGCGGTGGTCGCGTACTGCGGCTGGACATCCCGCGTCTGCGCGACCTCCGTCACGGTGTCCTGTCGACTCGCCGAGCCGTGCTGGGGGAAGGGCCCGGCAAAGACTGCGGTGGCCGCAACGGCCGCGCATATAAGGGTAGTTCGCTTCTTCACAACCATCCTAGTAAATAGAACACATGTTCGCCTTGAAGGTGAGGATGCAGACCCTACCTATCGACCGCAAAAGTGATCAACAGCGAAGGAAAGCCCCGCCCAACGCCTCCATGCAGAGAAAGGGCAGCACGCAACCCCGTAGCGGAGTGAGCCATTTCGCCTTGAAGGCGCCAGTGACTCGTCTACGCACGGTGCGGAGTTGATGCCCCGTCTAGGTCACTACCTCCAGCGTCCTGAAGATCTTGAACGTCACGGGTGATCGAAGAAGATTACAAGGTCAACACCCTTGTGGAGTCTGGCGCTTATTGCCTTCGCTGATGGGCCACAAAGCATGCACGGGCTGCACACCATGTACCTGCGACGGTAACCGTGTGACGCGCCACCTCCCGCGACGCGGGCACAGTCTCCGAAGCCCACGCCGACATGGCCGCATGGATTCGGTCTCTTTGGTGACGCCACGACAGCACTCAAAGGGTGGTTGAGGGTTGATGCTTGATTTGTCGCTTCGTGGAGGGTGAGCGGGCAAGCGTCGCAGGGTGGCTTTACGGCGGCGACTGGGCGAGCAATCCCTGCTTGGTCTCGGCCAGGATGCCGCGTTCGACGAGCCGCTTGAGCTCTCCTTGAAAGACGACCCCATCCCACGAACCAGGCAGTGGAACTCACGGTTGCTGACTCCTCCGAGACCGATGCTGACAGTTTGCTAACCGTCGGCGGTCCGGAACGCCGTTGACCTGCACTGATGCGCGCAGGGTCCGCTATGTTCTGGAACTGGATCGGAGGGCCCCAGGAGGAGATCGTCCAGGCCCGTCAGGACTGGACGGAAGGGACGAGGTTCGGGGAGGTGAAGGGGTAAGACGGGGCTCCGCCGGCAGCTCCCGAGCTGCCGGTGACCCCTCTGAAGCCGCGAGGAAGAGTTCGCTGACCTGCGGAAATGATTGGTCGGTCGCGGGTGGGCGAGTTGGCCCTCTGTGTTGGCTCTACTGACATGCCGGGACGGCGGCTGAGCCGCCGGCTGGCATGGGTCGGCGCCGCGTGGTGAGGTGATGCCGAGAGGCGGAGTCACGGGCGACGAGAGCGGCTTGGGCATGGCGGACATGGACGAGTTCATCGGACGGCTGAACCCCGACATGTGTGTGGTCACGGCCGCTGCGGGCGGCGAACGGGCCGGCTGCCTGGTCGGGTTCGCCTCGCAGTGCTCCATCCGGCCGGTGCGGTTCGTGGTGTGGCTCTCGGAGGCCAACCACACCTTCCGGGTGGCACGGTCCGCGCACGTCCTGGCCGTGCACCTGCTGACCCGCGAACAGCGTGCCCTGGCCGAGTTGTTCGGCGGGCGCACCGGCGACCGGGAGGACAAGTTCCGGCACGTTCGCTGGCGGGAGGGGCACGGCGGGGCCATCGTCCTTGAGGACGCGCCGGCCTGGTTCGTCGGCCGGATCGTCACGCGCGTCGGCGGTGGCGACCACATCGGCTTCGTCCTCGACCCGGCCGAATGGGGCGAGCGCGCGGCGTACGACGGGCCACTGCTGCGCCTTGACGACGCCCGTACCATTTCGCCCGGTCACCCGGTGGACTGACCGAGCACCGGTCATCCCGAAGACTCAGGACAAGCCGCGGAGGTCCTCTTCCTCAACCTCCTCCTGCGCCCGAAGCCGGTTCAGCCGCCCGATCACGCGCGGGCCCGTCCTCGTCAGCGGCCGGGGACGGCCAGGTCGCCCACGACGTACTGGGCGCGGCCGAAGCCGAAGGACCAGTCTTGGGGACCGTTCTCGACGATGCCGACGAAGATGTCCTCGCCGCTGATGCCGAGCGGCTCCAACTGCTTGGCGATGGTCCGGAAGACCTGTTGCTTGACCTCGGTGCTGCGCCCCGCCTGGGTGAAGATCTGGATCATCACGAGTCGGTCGGTGCGCTCGAAGCCCAGGCCGGCGTCGAGGGCGATGACGTGGTCCGCGTCGTGCTCGGTGATGACCTGGAACCTGTCACGCTCGGGGATGTCGAGCACGTCGACGAGCGCCCGGTGGGTCGCGTCGGCGATCGCCTTGATGTCGTCGGGGCGGCGTCCGCGGATGAGGTCGATCCGTACGAAGGCATGTGCCTCTTCTTTCTTCTTTCTTCGTCTGTTGCTGACTTGCCGGTTGACGCAGGTGGCTCAGCGGGGGAGAGGAACCCACGTGCCACGGGGTGCGACCCGCAGCAGGGAGGAGAGGCCGGCCTCGTGGAAGGCCGATCGGATCTCCGGCAGTCCTTCGGAGAAGTGGGCCCAGCCGTCGTAGTGGGCCGGAACCACGGTGCCCACGCCCAGGACGGCTGCTGCCGCGGCGGCGCGGGAGCTGTCCAGGGACAGGGGTCGACCGTCGAACTTCGCCGGTACGCGTGCCGCTCCCGCGTGCAGAACGGCCACGTCGATGTCCGGCACCCGGCGGGAGATCTCCGCGACCGTAGGGATCGAGGCGTTGTCGCCGCTGACGTACACGGTGGGGAGTCCCTGCCATGACAGCACGAACCCGGTGACCTTGCAGTTGACGTTGCCGTCGGTGTCGCGCTCGCCGTCCTCGGGGCCGTGGACGGCGGGGACGGTGAGCACGGTCAGCTCGCCGGTGCCGTCCGGGCGGGGCAGGGAGTGGCTGCTCCAGGGGGCGAGGCCGACGGCCCGTGAGCCCAGCCGCTGGGCGGCCAGGGGCCCGGTGAGGACCAGCGGTGCGGTCTTCGCGAAGGCACGGCCTCGCTCGTCGAGGTTGTCCGGGTGGGCTTCGTGGCTGACCAGGACAAGGTCGACCGGTCCCAGCGCGTCCTCTTCGGCGGCAGGTCCGGCGGTCTTGGTGAGGTACCCGTGGCGGCCTGCCTCGTCGAAGGTCGGATCGCTGACGATGCGCAGACCGCCGATGTCGATGACGGCCGTCGGCCTGCCCAGGACGGTGACGGCGCACTCCTGCCGGGTCAGCCCTGCGCTCATCGCGCCCCTCGCCGAATGGTGCTGATCGTTTCGCTCACACCATCGACGCTAGGGACGACCTGGCGGCGCGTGAAATGCCTGTGGTGACGCATGCATGCGTGGCAGGCATCGATGCTGCTCACCGGCTCGAGGCGGGCGTCATTCCGCCGCAGTCCGTACGGCGGCTTCCAGGAACCGGCGGATCAGTCTCCGCCGGGCGTCGGACATGTGGACGAGGCTGACCGGGCTCGGGGGTGCGTTGGTGAGGGGGACGAAGACGACTGCGGGGTGCTGGGTACGGCGCTGTGCGACCTCCGGGACGATGCCGATACCTCGGTTGGCGGCCACCGACTCCAGCCATTCGTCGTAGTTCGACGTTTCGATGATCCGGTCCGGACGCTGGTCCGCGGGCCACGACCAGGGCCCGGTCGTACCACTGACCATGTTGACGACCAGGGGCCAGTGCTGGACGTCCGTCCAGTCCAGACGGCCGAGGCGGGTCAGATCGCAGCGCTCGGAACATACGGCGATGCGCGGCTCGTCGAACAGATGCACCGTCCGCGCCCCCGTCGGCGCGTCGACGTTGCCCCGGACCACCGCGATGTCGCCGGTGCGCCGGCGCAGCGCCTGAAGTGGATCGTCGGTTCGGGTCAGGGCGACCGTCGCTCCCGTGCTCTCCTCGAAGCGGCTGACCGTCCGCTGCGCCCAGGGATCGGGCAGCAGCCAGCTGAAGCCGAGCCGGAGGGTGACGCGGTGAGTGACGACCGCGAGGGCCTCGTCCAGGGTGGCGAGGACGCGCTCGGCATGGACGAGGAACTCCGCGCCGGTGTCGGTCAGTTCGACGTGCCGTGAGGAGCGGCCGAACAGCCGGACGCTCAGGTTGCCTTCCAACTGCGCGATCGTACGGCTCAGCGCCGGCTGCGTGATCAGCAGTTCCTCGGCGGCCCGGGACAACGAGCGATGACGGGCCACCGAGGTGAAGGCCCGCAGGTGCCGGAGTTCGATGTCCATGCTCCTCCAGCCCTTCACCGGCGTCCATGCCTGCCACGCATAGCCGCAGCGTAACGGGCATTTCACCGCCGTACACCGGCGTCCTGGCGTGAGGGACGGCCACGGGTGATCGAGTCAGCCTGTGAGGTACCGCTGCCCCGGTCGGGCCGGTCCGAAAGACACGCCTTTAAGGTCACCTGGTGATCACCGACTACATGCCGCTCGACGAACTTGCCCGCTCCTGGGAGGAGATCCGCGAGGAGTACGACGACGCACACAACGACGCGTACGACCGGACGGTCCTGGACTGCGCCGCGCGCCTCGCCGCCGACCCGGGCGGGGTGTCGGCCTATGTGTGGACGATCGGTTTGCTGATGATGGCGCCCTATCTCGCCTGGGCGCCGGGCGACGGCGTCGTGCCGGAGGCCAGAGCTGCCCTGGAGGCGGCCGACGGCGCCCTGCGCGACCGGCCCTGCGAGCACGAGACCCACCCCTACCGGGAGCATGAAGCCGAGTTCGACGAAGACCTCGCCGGGCAGGTGTGCAACCTCTCCGACCCGAACGGCGCATGGGAGGAAAACCACCCCCGTGAGCAGTGGCTCTGCCCACGCAATGTCGCCGGACTCGCGCGGATCGCCCTGGACATCATCGAGCCCGGCTCGGCCGCGGATGTCCCGCCCCGCCTCCCGGTGGGGGTACAGGACACCATCGACACGCTGTCCGCCATGTTGCACGGCTACCCGGACCCGGGGACCGACATCGACGAGGAGATCTTCATTCAGGCGGGGGAGCTGCGGTCGGCCAGCCCGGCGGATCGTCCCGGCCGCCTGCTGGTCGCCATAGCGGTCGCTTGGTACGCCGCCTCCGACTTCGTACGGAACGTCTCCGTACTCGATGAACTGATCGCGGCGCTGGAGATGACGCTGCCGCACTATGCAGGCGCGACGTGCGCGCACGACCGGCACCCGGCACTGCCCAGCAGCCCGGACGCCGCCGCACTCGGCCTCAAGCTGAGCAGCTCCGGAGGACGTGCCCTCTACGAACGGAACCGCGCGCACAAGGCGCCGTTGGACCACCTGCTGTGCCCGGCCGCCCTGGCGGACCTCGCCAAGGACTCGCTGAGCGCTCTGGGCATCCGACGCGACAGGCTCCTGGACCGTGCCGAGGACAAGACGAATTGAGCTCAGTGCGAAGCCCCTGGCAGCGCCACTGGGCCCGGCGCCGACCGGCACGGCGGTCTCCTCGCCGGTCCTGGTCAGGGGCGTAAGAGTCTCGTCAAAGCCGTACGTGCGGCCGTAAGAGAGCCGTCAATGGGTGACGTGATCCGGCCAAGGAGGCGTTTTCCTCTAAGCGTCCGATTTCGCCGAACCTCACTCCAGGAGTACGCGATGGCCGATCTGGCCTTCGTCCTCACCACCATTGCGGGTTTCGCGGTGGTGGCTCTCGTCGCCAAGGGGGTGACGAAGCTGTGACCGTCGAGAACGTCGTCGGCCTGGTCGTGGCCGTCGCCCTGCTGGGTTATCTCGTCCTCGCCCTGATCTTCCCGGAGAGGTTCTGAGAGCAGACATGGGTCCCGTACTGGCCGGCGTGCTCCAACTGCTGGCCCTCATAGGCGCTCTGGCGCTCGTTTACCTTCCCCTCGGTAATTTCATGGCCAAGGTCTACTCCTCGACGAAGCACCTGCGCGTCGAGAGATGGATCTACCAGGGCATCGGTGCCAACCCCGACATCGAGATGACCTGGCCCGCGTACCTGCGTGGCGTCCTCGCCTTCTCGGCCGTCGGTGTCCTCTTCCTCTACTTGCTGCAGCGGCTCCAGGGTGTCCTGCCCGGCTCGCTCGGCTTCGCGTCGGTCGATCCGGACCAGGCGTTCAACACCGCCGTGTCCTTCGTGACCAACACCAACTGGCAGTCGTACTACGGCGAGCAGACCATGGGCCACGTCGTGCAGACCGCCGGGCTGGCCGTGCAGAACTTCGTCTCCGCGGCGGTCGGCATGGCCGTCGCGGTGGCGTTGGTGCGCGGGTTCGCGCGCTCGCGCAGTGGTGAGCTGGGCAACTTCTGGTCGGACCTGGTGCGGGGTGTCGTCCGCATTCTCGTGCCGCTGGCGGCCGTCGCCGCGGTCGTGCTGGTGGCCTGCGGCGTGATCCAGAACTTCTCCGGCATCCACGAGGTCGGCCAGTTCATGGGCGGGCAGCAGCAGTGGAACGGCGGTGCGGTCGCTTCGCAGGAGGCCATCAAGGAGATCGGCACCAACGGTGGCGGCTATTTCAACGCCAACTCCGCGCATCCGTTCGAGAACCCGACCCCGTTCTCGAACCTCTTCGAGATCTTCCTGATCCTGGTCGTCCCGTTCGCGCTGACCCGCACCTTCGGTCTGATGGTCGGCAGCGTGAAGCAGGGCTACGCGATCCTCGCGACGATGGGCACCATCTGGCTGGGCTTCGTCGCCCTGATGATGTGGACCGAGTTCGCCCACCACGGCCCGGCGTTCGAGATCGCGGGCGGGGCGTACGAGGGCAAGGAGGTACGCTTCGGCGTCGGCGCCTCGTCCATCTTCGCGACGTCGACCACGCTCACCTCCACCGGTGCGGTGGACTCCTTCCACTCCTCCTTCACCGGCCTCGGCGGCGGCATCACCATGCTCGGCATGATGCTGGGCGAGATCGCGCCCGGCGGTGTGGGCTCCGGCCTCTACGGCATGCTGATCATGGCGGTCATCGCGGTGTTCATCGCCGGGTTGATGGTCGGCCGTACGCCCGAATACCTGGGCAGGAAGATCGGCACCCGCGAGATCAAGCTGGCGGCCTGCTACATCCTCGTCACCCCGGCGCTCGTCCTCGTGTTCACGGCCGCGGCGATGGCGCTGCCGACCCCGGCGCACTCCATGACCAACTCCGGCGCGCACGGATTCTCCGAGATCCTCTACGCCTACACGTCCGCCTCCAACAACAACGGCTCGGCCTTCGCCGGTCTGAACGCGGACACCCAGTGGTTCAACACCACGCTGGGCCTGTGCATGCTGCTCGGCCGCTTCGTGCCGATGGTGTTCGTGCTGGCGCTGGCCGGTTCGCTCGCCGAGCAGACGCCGGTGCCGGCCACCGCGGGCACCCTGCGCACGGAAAGGCCGCTGTTCACCGGGTTGTTGGTGGGCGCGATTCTCATCATCACCGGTCTGACCTATTTCCCGGCACTGGCGCTGGGTCCGCTGGCCGAGGGGCTGGCCTCATGACCACCGACGTGAAGAAGCAGGACTCGATGGCCACTCCCACCCTTGCGCCTCACCAGGACGCACCCACGGGGCACAAGGCCCCCGAGGGCCGTGTCGGTGCGGGTCTCTTCGATCCGAAGCAGCTGGTCAAGTCGCTGCCGGACGCCTTCCGCAAGCTCGATCCCCGGGTGATGGTGAAGTCGCCCGTGATGTTCGTGGTGTGGATCGGGTCGGTGCTGACCACGGTCTTCTCGTTCAAGGACCCGGGTGACTGGTTCGGCTGGGTTATCAGCGCGTGGCTGTGGCTGACGGTGGTCTTCGCCAATCTGGCGGAGGCGGTCGCCGAGGGGCGCGGCAAGGCGCAGGCCGACACGCTGCGTAAAGCCAAGACGGACACGGTGGCCCGCCGACTGCTCATCGACGGGTCGGAAGAGCGGGTATCCGGAACCGAGTTGAGGATCGGCGACCTCGTCGTCTGCGAGGCCGGTGACGTCATCCCCGGTGACGGTGACGTCGTCGAGGGCGTGGCAAGCGTCGACGAGTCGGCGATCACCGGGGAGTCGGCCCCGGTCATCCGTGAGTCCGGCGGCGACCGGAGCGCCGTGACCGGCGGTACGAAGGTCCTCTCGGACCGCATCGTCATCAAGATCACGACGAGGCCGGGCGAGACCTTCATCGACCGGATGATCAATCTGGTCGAAGGCGCGGCGCGGCAGAAGACGCCGAACGAGATCGCGTTGAACATCCTGCTCGCCTCGCTGACGATCGTGTTCCTGCTGGCGGTGGCGACCCTGCCGCCGTTCGCGGACTACGCCGGTACGCATCTGACGATGGTCGTGCTGGTCGCGCTCCTCGTCTGCCTCATCCCCACGACGATCGGCGCCCTGCTCTCCGCGATCGGCATCGCGGGCATGGACCGCCTGGTCCAGCGCAACGTACTCGCCATGTCGGGCAGGGCAGTCGAGGCCGCCGGCGACGTCTCCACGCTGCTGCTCGACAAGACCGGCACCATCACCCTCGGCAACCGACAGGCCGCCGAGTTCCTGCCGGTGAGCGGTACGACGGAGGCCGAGGTCGCCGACGCCGCCCAGTTGTCCTCGCTGGCCGACGAGACGCCCGAGGGCCGCTCCGTAGTCGTACTGGCGAAGGAGAAGTACGGGCTGCGGGAGCGGCACCAGGGCGAGTTGGCCCACGCCGAATGGATCACCTTCACCGCCCAGACCCGCATGTCGGGCGTGGACGGGGACGGTCGCAGGGTCCGCAAGGGTGCGGCCGCTTCGGTCATCGCCTGGGTGCGGGAGCAGGGCGGCACGGTCGCCGACGACGCGGACCGGATCGCCAACCGCATCTCCGAGGCCGGCGGCACGCCGCTGCTGGTCGCGGTGGACGACGCGCGGGGCGCCCGGATCCTCGGCGTGATTCACCTCAAGGACGTCGTCAAGGGCGGCATGCGGGAGCGGTTCGAGGAACTGCGCCGCATGGGCATCAAGACCGTCATGATCACGGGTGACAACTCGCTGACGGCCAAGGCGATCGCGGAGGAGGCCGGCGTCGACGACTTCCTCGCGGAGGCCACTCCCGAGGACAAGATGGCGCTGATCAAGCGGGAGCAGGCCGGCGGCAAGCTGGTCGCGATGACCGGCGACGGTACGAACGACGCGCCCGCGCTGGCGCAGGCGGACGTCGGCGTGGCGATGAACACCGGCACGTCGGCCGCCAAGGAGGCCGGCAACATGGTCGACCTCGACTCCAACCCGACCAAGCTCATCGAGATCGTCGAGATCGGCAAGCAACTCCTCATCACCCGGGGTGCGTTGACGACGTTCTCCATCGCCAACGACGTCGCCAAGTACTTCGCGATCATCCCGGCGCTGTTCGCGGCCGTCTACCCGGGCCTGGACAAGCTCAACATCATGGACCTGTCCTCGCCCGACTCCGCGATCCTGTCCGCGGTCGTCTTCAACGCGCTGATCATCATCGCGCTGGTGCCGCTGTCGCTGAAGGGCGTGCGGTACCGGCCGGTCAGCGCCGACAGGATGCTGCGCCGGAACCTGACGATCTACGGCCTCGGAGGCCTGGTCGCTCCGTTCATCGGCATCAAGCTCATCGACCTGCTCATCTCCCTCATCCCCGGAATCGGCTGATCGCCATGAACAACTCCGTCATGAACACCGCCCGGCTGCTCGGGGCGGGCCTGCGTGCCCTCCTCGTGCTGACGCTGGTGACCGGCGTCATCTACCCACTGATCGTCATCGGCATCGCACAGGGCCTGTTCCACAACAAGGCGAACGGCTCCGAGATCAAGGCGGACGGCAAGGTCGTCGGCTCCTCGCTCATCGGCCAACAGGGATACAGCCTGGACTACTTCCAGCCGCGCCCCGCCAACGGGCTCGGTGAGAACTCGGTCAACACCCAGTACAAGCTGATCCTTTCCGGCGCCACGAACCGCTCCGCCGACAACCCCGAACTCATCAAGTGGGTGAAGGAGGCGAAGGCGAAAGTCATCAGGGACAACTCCGTGCCCGGCTACACGGTGAAGCCCTCCAAAATCCCCGCCGACGCGGTCACCTCGTCCGGCTCCGGTCTGGACCCGGACATCTCCCCGCAGTACGCCGGCCTTCAGGTGCACCGGGTCGCCTACCGGAACCACCTGCCCGTCGCCGAGGTACGACAGCTCGTCGACACGCATACCGAGGGCCGCACCCTCGGCTTCATCGGCGAGCCCCGGGTGAACGTCCTGGAACTCAACATCGCGCTCAAGGACCTCATGGCGAAGAAGTGACGGCCCTTGCCCGCCCTCACGGGAGTCGGCGGCCCGGAAACCACCGGAGCCGCCGACTCGGGGAGGACCCGGCTGACTTCAATCCAGGCAGTCGCTTCTGCTCGTCACTGCTACGTGAGTTCCAGCAGACCGCGCCGGACCGCTTCGGAGACCGCCGCTGCCCTGTTGTCGACGCCGAGTTTCCGGTAGATGCGCACCAGGTGGGTCTTGACGGTCGCCTCGGTGAGGAACAGCGACTCGGCGATGGAACGGTTGCTGTGCCCGTCGGCCATCAGCCGGACGACCTGCCGCTCGCGCACGGTCAGGTCCGGTGCCGGGCTCACCACTTGACCGACGAGGTCGCCCACGATCGCCGGTGCGAGCCCCATACCGCCCGCCGCTGCGCCGCGTACGGCCCGGAAGAGGTCGTCGGGCGGCCCCGCCTTGAGCGCATAGCCGCGCGCGCCGGCCTCCAGCGCGCGTACGACGTCGGCGACTCCGGCGTAGCTGGTCAGCATCACCACCGGTGTCCCCGGAGCTTCGGCGGCGAGCCGGCGTACCGCTTCGACGCCGTCGATGCCGTGGTCGCCGCTTGCGAACCGGAGGTCCATCAGCACGACGTCGGGCGCCAGGTCGAGAGCGAGGCGTACGGCCTCCTCACCGCTGCCCGCCTCGGCGATCACCTCCAGATCCGCCTCACCGTCGAGTACGGCCCGCAACCCGGCCCGTACGACGATGTGGTCGTCGGCGATCAGCAGCCGCAGCCGGCGCAGCTCCGAGGTCGTCATCGGACCGCCTCGGCCAGGGGCGCGACCGAGCCGGTCCGTGGCCGCGTGGGGACGGTGGCCCGGATCCGGGTGCCCCGGCCGGGAGCGCTGTCGACATCGAGGTCACCGCCGTATTCGCGAAGTCGCGCCCGCGCCGTCGGGAGGCCGTAGCCCCGACCGGAGAGGCGCGTGCCGTCGGTGGGATCGGGTCGGAAGCCGACACCGTTGTCGCACACGTCGAGTTCGACGCGGTCCGGGTGCCGGCGCAGGGTCACCAGCAGATGGGTGGCCCGTGCGTGTTCGCGGACGTTGGCCAGCATGCTCTGCGCCAGGCGGAACAGAGCGGCGGCGGCCTGCTCGTCCAGGTCGGTGCGCCGGGTTCCGACCGAGCGGAACTGCACACGCTGTGCCGTTCCGTCCTCCTGCGCGCGGGCGCACAGCAGGCGCAGGGAGCCCTCCAGTCCGGCCTCGGCGACCGTGGACGGGGTGAGGTCCCGGATGATCCGACGGGTCTCGGCGAGACCGGCGTCCAGGCCGTCGGTCACCGCGCGCACCCGCGTACGCGCCATGTCCGGGCGCTCCTCCCAGTCCCGCTGGGCGGCCTGCAGCAGCATCACGCTGGCGGACAGGTCCTGGGCGAGCGTGTCGTGCAGATCCCGGGCGATGCGCTCGCGTTCCGCCAGTACGCCGGCCCGGCGCTGTTCCCGGGCCAGCACGTCACGCGTGCCGCGCAACTCCTCGACCAGGCGCTGACGTTCCGCGGCCTCACGCTGCTGCCCCCGGTACAGGGCCACGGTGCCCCAGACGGCCGCCACCGGGATCAGCACCAGCTCCGGGTCGAACCCGCCGACGGTGCGGGTGAGTTGACCCACCAGCACAAGCGTGATGGCGGCCACCGCGACCCCGGCCGTCCGCCGGCCGAGTGCACGCAGGGCCGCACACGCCAGCGGTACGGCACACCAGACGTAGGCGTTGGTCAGGAACGGCGGAGTGCGGAACACGAGCACCGCCCACAGCACCAGCAGGGCCGCGACCCAGATGTGCCGGGCCGGCGGACCCAGTCTCCGCCACAGCACCAGCCCTGCCGCGTACGTCGTGGCGAGCAGCCCGCTGACGGCCACGATCTCCCAGCACAGCGCGATGTTCAGCGAGGCGAGCCGGACCAACGCAGCGCCGACGACGACGAAGAACACCAGATGCGGGACGTGCCGCAGGGCGAATGACTCGCCCCTGGCCGGTGCGGGAGTGCGGGCGGGGCGGTGGTCGGACACGACGAACCCCCTGGACGAAAGATCCATCGGGACAGGGGCCCGAGTCTATCCACCGCCTGTATGAGTGATGTGAAGAGCGGTGGGCGGGGTCAGGCTCCGGGGCGCAGTCCGAGCCAGCCGGGTGTGGGGTCGCCCTTGACCTCGCCGAAGTAGAGGGCGAAGGTCTGCTTCCAGCGCTCGACCTCGGCGCGGTCGGCCATGAACTTCGGGAAGCCGTCCAGGTGGGCGTCGGGGTACTCCCAGATCGGCTTCAGCCCGGCCGGGGGCGTGATGTCGGTGCGCACCGACCAGCCGTTGAAGGAGTTCCTCTGTGTCTCGGCGGACAGCTGCCAGTTGAGGTACAGCTTGGCGGCCGTGGTGTTCTCGGCCTGCTTGAGGATCGCCGCGCGCTGCCCCCAGGCCATGAACGGGTGCCCGTCGGCGATCACGAACCTCGCGGGGGAGGAGGACGAGGGGACCGCCGAGCCCGCGGTGCCGATGCCGATCGCCTTCTGCCCGGAGAAGACGGCCTCGCCCGGGGTGTTGCTGCCGCGCGAGAACCGCACGTCCTGGGCGGCGAGCCCGGCCACCCAGTCCCAGCCGTAGGTGCGGGCGTACAGCGCGTAGAGGTAAAGGACGGCGTCGTCGTCGTGCGGGTACGACGAGGCGATCTTTCCCTTCCACTTCGGGTCGATCAGGTCGAGTGGGCTGCGGGGCGCGTCCGAGCCCACGGCCGCGGTGCCGTACAGGAAGCTGAAGGCGATCGCGGCCACGGCGACCCAGGCGCCCTGCGGGTCCTTGAACCCGTCGTACAGCTTCGAGAATCCGGCGGGCTTGTAGTGCAGCAGCCGGCCCTGCTGCTTCCAGCGGACGAAGTCCTGAAGGGTCTGCAGCTGTACGACGTCGGGGACGACGGTGCCGGTGGCGAACTGGTTGTCGAGGCGGACGTCGTGGTACTTGCTGTAGTCGACGACGATCGTCAGGTCGATGTCGGGGAAGCGGGCCTTGAAGGCCGCCCTGGTGCCGTCCTGCTGGGTCGGGGTGTCCCCACCGCTGTAGACGACGAGCTTCCCGCCCTCCTTGAGGGCAGCCTGGTACAGCTCGTCGAGCGTGCGCGTCTCCTCGGGCCCGGCACCGCGCCGTGCGGCTGTGGCCGGGGAGGCCGAGGCGGAGGTCGCGCCGGCGTCCATCGCGCCGAGACCGAGTGCGGCACCTGCTCCGGTGGCGAGGACACGTCGTCTGCTGAGGAAGCTGGACACGCTGAGGAGACCTCTCTGTCGGGGGGAGGAGGAGTGCAAGACCCTGGCGCCATGGGCGATGGCCATCCTTGCGTGGTGGAGCGGGACTTCGCGTCGCCCGGACGGAGCGGTGGGCCGTGCCGGCGGTGGAACCTTGGTTCAACCGATCGGTTGAACGCTCCGGACCGCTGTGGCGGCGCAACGGTGGTCCGTCGCGCCGCCAGAGGTGATCTCGCCGCCGCGGGACCGGGCATGTGTCGCCCGAAGAGAGAAACTTTCGGTGTGCGGCGGCGGAGAATTAAAAGTGGGGGTTCTGTGAGGCCGCAGGCTCGTCGGTGAGAGGTGCCAGAATGGCGGCGCACATTCATGTCGGTGCTGTTCAAGCCGCTTTCGCGTCGGGCCACCGCCGGGCGCGAGCGGTTCGATGATCGGGAAGGCGACGTTGGCCGACTACGCAGCCGAAGGCCCGGGGGACCGGGACGGCGGGCAGAGCGACACGCCCCGGCCGGTCACCATCGCGTACATCGCCGAGTCGGCGGGGGTTTCGGTCCCGACCGTGTCCAAAGTGATCAACGGCAAGTCGGGCGTGTCCGCGGACACCCGCGCCCGGGTCGAGGCGCTGGTCAACCAGTACGGCTACCGCAAGCCCTCCGGGGCGGGCCGGAGCAACGTCGTGGAGCTGGTGTTCCGCGAGCTCAAGGACATGTGGGCGGTGGAGATCATCCGGGGCGTGGAGCGTGTGGCCCGTCGGCATCGCGTCGGAGTCATGGTCTCCGAGTTCGGTCTGCATGACACCGCCACGCCCAGCTGGGACGACACCGTCTCCCGGCGTCCGAACTGCGTGCTGTCCGTGGCCCAGCTCTCCGAGGCCGAGCGTGAACAACTCAAGGCGAAGGGCATCCCGTTCGTCGTCTTCGACCCGACCACGGAGCTGCCGGACGACGTCCCGTTCGTGGGTGCCACGAACTGGTCCGGCGGCCGGGCCGCGACCCGCCACCTCACCGAGCTGGGGCACCGCCGCATCGCGATGATCAGCGGGCCCGAGGACCTGCTCTGCTGCACCGCCCGGCTGGACGGCTACCGTTCCGCGATGCAGGCCGCCGGCCTGCCGGTCCATCCGGAGCTGGTCGTCCACGCCCCGCTCACCCGGGAGGACGGCTGCATGGCGGCCCGTGCCCTGCTGGCTCTGCCCGAACGCCCGACAGCGATCTTCGCCGCCAACGACCTGCAGGCGCTCGGCGTGTACCAGGCGGCACGCGAGGCCGGCCTGCGCATCCCCGACGACCTGAGCGTCGTCGGATTCGACGACCTGCCGGTCGTCGCCTGGGTGGACCCGCCCCTGACCACCGTCCACCAGCCCTTGACGGAGATGGCAGTGGCCGCGACCGAGCTGGCGCTCACGCTGGGTCGTGGCGAGGAGGCGCCCCAGGCGAGGCTGGAGCTCGCGACGACTCTGACCGTCCGGGAGAGTACGGCTCCGCCCGCGAGTTGACCTCCGGAGGCGGGTGCGAGGCATTGACCCACGTAATGGCTGTCGCTAGCCTCCGCGGGAAACTATCTGACACAGCCGACGAAACTTTCTCACTCCACCACGGAGAAGGGACTCGATGAGGGTGTCGGGCACTCCCCGGACGGGCAACACCATCAACAACCCTGTGCTCCCCGGCTTCCACCCGGATCCGAGCATCTGCCGGGCGGGCGAGGACTACTACCTGGCCTGTTCCAGCTTCGAGTACTTCCCGGGCATTCCCCTCTTCCACAGCCGGGACCTGGTGCACTGGACGCAGATCGGCAACGCGCTCGACCGGCCGAGTCAGCTGAGGCTGCCGCCCGACTCGCCTTCCTCGGGCGGCCTCTACGCACCCACCCTGCGCCACCACGACGGACGTTTCTGGCTGATCGTCACCAACGTGAGCGGCGACGGCAATCTGCTGTTCACGGCCACCGACCCGGCCGGCCCCTGGTCCGATCCGATCCGGCTGCCCGGAGTGCACGGCATCGACCCGGATCTCGCCTGGGACGACGAGGGAAACTGCTGGTGCACGGTCGCGGGAGTCAGCCAGATTCGCATCGACCCGCACACCGGACAGACACTCGGTGAGCCGCGGCGCCTGTGGTCCGGCACTCCCGGTGCCAAGGCTCCGGAGGCGCCGCACCTCTACCGCATCGGCGACTACTGGTACCTGCTCATCGCCGAGGGCGGCACCGAGCGCTGCCACGGCGTCTCGATCGCCCGCGGCCGCACGCCCGACGGCCCCTTCGAACCGTGCCCGGCCAACCCGATCCTGACCCACCGTGGCACCGACCACCCCATCCAGAACACCGGCCACGCGGACCTGGTGGAGGCGCCCGACGGCTCGTGGTGGATGGTCCTGCTCGGCGTACGGCCGGGCGGCGGCAGCCCCGGCTGGCACGTACTGGGCCGGGAGACGTTCCTGGTGCCGGTCGACTGGGTCGACGGATGGCCGGTCGTCGGCGAGCTGATGCCCGTCATGGCCGCACCCCCTTGGCCGCTGCGGCCCGGTCCCGCCGAGCCGGTCCGGGACGACTTCGACCTCAGCGAGCTCGCTCCACGCTGGGTCTCGCCGCGTCGCCGCCTCCCGGAGGACTGCACGACGAAGGAACGGCCGGGCTGGCTGACCCTGCGCGCACGCGGCGGATCGCTCGACGAAACCGACGTCACCTTCGTCGGCCGCCGGCAGCAGCATCCGTCCTGCCGGGTACGCGCCCTGATCGACCCGGCGCAAGGACGTGGCGGCCTCGCCGTCCGCCTCGACGAGCAGCATCATTACGAGATCGAGGCGGTGTCCGGCGAGGTGCGTGTGCGGGCCCGCATCGGCCCCCTGGACTCCGTCGTCGCATCCCGGCCGACACCCGCAGGACCCGTGGTCCTCCGCATCGAGGTGGCCGCCGTACAGGAACTGAACGACGCCCGCACCGGACCCGACACCGTCTCCATCGGCGTGGAGGAACCGGACGGCGCATTCGTCCGACTCGCCTCGCTCGACGGCCGGTACCTGTCCACGGAGGTCGCAGGCGGCTTCACCGGCCGGGTCATCGGGATGTTCGCCTCGGCAGGCACTGTGCACTTCGACTGGTTCGACTACGAATCGATCGAAAGCTGAGGCGGTGACGGGGGCGCCGGGCGAGGCCGGCCGTGCTACGGCCTCTTGGTCCAGGACCGTGTCCTACGTGGTGAGGCGGCATCAGGCCACGAATCCTCCGCAAAACCCGTTGGCGGCCCACGGCGACCGTTGCTAATCTCCCTGCGGCCGTGCGAGAGAACGAGGAGGTGGTACCCGTGAACGCAGTATCGACGTGGGTGCTCCCCTCCGGGGTCACGGTCAGGCGATAGGTCGTCCGGGAGCGCCGTTCAAGAGCCCTCCCGAAAGGCACGACCGTGCAATTCACTTCTGAGCAGCGCCTCGACGACGGTGTCCTGGAGCGCGAGTTCACCCTCGGCGAGATCCCCGGCACCCTGTGGACACCTGGATCCGCACCGGCCCCGCTGGTCCTGATGGCCCACAACAACGGCCTGCCCAAGGCGGATCCCCGGCTGGTGGCCCGGGCCCGGTACACCGCGGCGCGCGGCTACGCGGTGGCCACCATCGACGCCGCCGGGTGCGGTGGCCGTCCCCGTTCCGCCGCCGACGAGCAGGCTCGTGCCGACCTCCGGCGGGCGATGCGGGTAGGCGAGCCGGTCGACGAGATCTTGGAGTCCTTCGTCGGCCCGCTGGTCGAAGAAGCGGTCTCGGAATGGCGGGCCACTCTGGACGCCCTCCTCGAGCTGCCCGAGATCGGCGGCCCGGTCGGGTACTCCGGGGGGTGGGCCGCCCTCGGCATCCGGCTGGCGGTGGTCGAGCCGCGCATCGCGGCCGCGGGCTTCTTCGCCGGAGGATACGTGCCCCGCGCCCAGCGCGAGGAGGCCCGGCACGTCACCATTCCGCTGCTGTTCCTGCTGCAGTGGGACGACGAAGGGAACCCCCGGCAACGGGCCCTGGACCTGTTCCACGCCTTCGGCAGCAAGGAGAAGACACTGCACGCCAATATGGGCGGGCACACCGGCACGCCGTGGTTCGAGCTGGACGACGGGTGCCGGTTCTTGGACCGACACCTGAAGTGAGTCCGGGCCGTGCTGACGCTCCACCTCAGCTGCTCACACTGAGATCGGCAAAGGCTTACTCGATCAGCCCGACCGACCCTGGTGATGAGTTTTCGCGCCCGCACCCGTCACACCTACGACCGGACACGACGAGGCGGAAGGATGACGTGATGAGTGCGGACACGCGGCTGGAGGAGCTGGGCGTGAGCGGGCTGGGTGAGGTCGACGAGCAGGCGTTCTCGGGGCTGGCGGAGCGGCACCGGCGGGAGCTGCACGTGCACTGCTACCGGATGCTCGGGTCGTTCGAGGACGCAGAAGACGCCGTACAGGAGACCTTCCTGCGTGCCTGGAGGCGGCGGGAGACCTTCGAGGGGCGGTCGACCTTCCGGGCCTGGCTGTACCGGATCGCCACCAACGCCTGCCTGGACCTGCTCGCCAAGTGCCGCCCGGAGCCGGCGACCGGCGGCGAGGTGCTGTGGCTGCAGCCCTACCCGGACCGGCTGCTCGACGAGCTGCCCGCGGGTGACGCGGACGGGCCGGAGTCCGTCGCCGTCGCGCGGGAGACGATCGAGCTGGCGTACCTGGTGGCAGTCCAGCACCTCGCGCCGCGCCCGCGGGCCGTGCTGATCCTGCGGGACGTGCTCGGCTGGCCGGCGAAGGACGTCGCGGAGATTCTCGGGGTCTCCGTCAACTCCGTGAACAGCGCGCTGCAGCGGGCTCGCGCCGGCATGCGGGAGCACCTGCCCGCCGAGCGGCAGGACTGGACCGGCGGCGAGGAGGACGCCGGCACGCGCGAGCTGGTACGCCGCTACACCGACGCCAGCGTGGCCACGGACGTCCCGGCGCTCGCCGCGATGCTGCGGGACGACGTCCGGTGCTCGATGCCGCCCACGCCGGGTTTGCACGTCGGCCGCGACGCGGTGGTGAACGACTGGGTCGAGAGCGGCTTCGAGGGCATGAAGGGCCTGCGTGCCGTCCCCACCTCCGTGAACCGGCAGCCCGCCGTCGCCTTCTACCTCTGGCAGCAGCGCGAGGGCGCGTACCTGCCGCTGACGATCGACGTCCTGCGCATCACCGGCGGGGCGATCACCGAGATCGTCACGTTCCACGACGACCAGTTCCCGCGGCTCGGACTGCCGGAGCGCCTGCCGGCGGACGGCACGGAGTAGCGAGCCCGGGCCGGTCCTCGGACGCGACGCCGGGTCAGTTGCCGAAGGATGGAGGAACGACATGACCAGCATGAATGACGCCAGGCTCGTCGCAGGCCCGGGATCGGGCCGGACCAGCCACACCCACCGACTCCGCGGGCTCGCCGTCACCGGCTTCATCGCCACGCTCGCAGCGATGGGGGCCACCACCCTCGCCGCGGCGCTTGCCCAGGCAGGTGGCGTCGATTTCGAGGTCCCCAATGGTGGCGAGACGATTCCGTTGCCCGGGTTTGCCGTGGTGACCGGTTTCTTCTCGGTCGTGGGCATCGTCATCGCCGTC
Organism: Streptomyces sp. NPDC107522; assembly: GCF_055657525.1. Taxonomy (NCBI): domain Bacteria; kingdom Bacillati; phylum Actinomycetota; class Actinomycetes; order Kitasatosporales; family Streptomycetaceae; genus Streptomyces; species Streptomyces sp. NPDC107522. The sequence goes on from NZ_JBVKAU010000012.1 coordinate 41,318, forward strand.
GCTCTTCTCCGTTGGAGCGCTCGCCCCGCCAAGCGATTCCTGTGGACGGCAGTGTCGCTGACCGCGATCTCGTTGATCCCGCCCCTCCTCTCCGGTGCAAACACCGCCACCACCACCGCCCTCGTCGGGCTGCACCTCGTCCCCGCGACGGTGATGATCCCCACCCTGGCGCGGAGCCTCCGCACCCGGACCTCCACGCCGCCGGACCACGACGCCACCGGGGTGTCTACGCCCTTCTGAACGGTCTGTTGCGTTCCCCCATCAGCATCATCGAGATGACCGGCAAGCGGTGTAAGCCGGCCGATCCGGTCCGGCATGCCGACGAAGCCGCCGCCGCTGCCGCGCCCCACCACGAGTTCGCCATTTCCGAGGCGACGCGGGCCTGCCCGCGGAGACGGGTCGGCGATGCGGATTGCCGGGGCGAGCCAATGTCGTCGGCGTGCCCATCGGCTCCTTCGTCGGCCACTACGCCGGCTGGCGCGGCCCGTTCTGGGCGCCGGCCGCCCTCTCCGCTCTCGCCGCCGTCTTCATCGGTCGCTTCATCCCCGCCCGGGAACAGCGCACGGCCGTCTCCCTGCGCGCCGAGCTCGGCGCGTTGCGTCAGGGCGGGCTGTGGCTGGCGCTCACCGCCGCCATGCTGATCACGGGCGGCGTGCCGGCGGTGTACAGCTGCATCACACCGCTGCTGACCGACCCCGCCGGCATCCCGGAGAGTGCCGTACCGCTCGTCCTCATCTCGTTCGGCATCGGCGCCCTGGCCGGCAGCACCACCGGCGGCCGCCTGGGTGACCGGCGCCCGATGGCCACCACCATCACCGCGGCGGCCGCCACCGCCCTGGTGCTGCTCCTGCTGATCCCGCTGTCCACCAACGCGCTGACGGTCACCGTCCTGGTCTTCCTCATGGGCCTGACCGGGTTCACGGTGAACCCCGTCGTCACCGCGCTCGCCGTCCGTTTCGCCGGAGACGCTCCCCCTCTCGCCTCCGCGATGAGCACCTCGGCCTTCAACGCCGGCGCCGCCACCGGGTCCTGGATCGCGGGAACGGCCCTGGACTCCGCTCTCGGGGTGACCGGCCCGCCCCTCTCGGCACCATCATCGCCGCGCTCACCCTGCTCCCGCTGATCGCGCTCGCCGTCAGCACCCCGCGCGTCTCCCGCATCGTGGCCCAGCACGCCACCCCCACCCATGCGCGACACGAGGAATCGGCCCCGGCCTCGTCACACCGTTGAGCGAGGCCGGGGCCGATGCCGAGGCCGACCAGCCCATCAACCGGCTCGGCACCGCCTAGGAGATCGTCCGGGCCGTGCTCTGGCTGTGCAGCCCCGGAGCCGGATTCGTGATCGGCGTCGCCCGTCCCGTCGACGGCGGATACGTCGCCCGCTGACCCGGCCGACCGGCCCAACGGCTCAGCGCAGGTGCCGGTTGAGGAAGGAGGCATGCGAGGGTGCGTCGGACCGGGACAAAGCGGAAGTCACGCGAGACGCTGCCCCCATGGCGACCTCACCCCCCACCGGCACCCCGTACCGCTTCGACGACCTGAGCGCCCTCTACATCAACTGCACCCTCAAACCGACCCCGCAGCTGAGCCACACCCAGGGCCTGATCCACAAGAGCCGGGCCATCATGGACTCCGCCGGCGTGGCCACGGACGTGATCCGCGCCGTGGACCACGACATCGCACCCGGCGTCTACCCCGACATGACCGAGCACGGCTTCGCCACCGACGCCTGGCCGGGGTTGTACGAGAAGGTGATGGCCGCCGACATCCTGGTGCTCGCCGGCCCGATCTGGCTTGGCGACAACAGCTCCATCACCAAGCAGGTCATCGAGCGCCTCTACGCCTGCTCCTCGCTGCTCAACTCCCAGGGGCAGTACGCCTACTACGGCCGAGTCGGCGGCTGTCTGATCACCGGCAACGAGGACGGCGTGAAGCACTGCGCGATGAACGTCCTCTACAGCCTCCAGCACCTCGGCTACACGATCCCGCCCCAGGCGGACGCCGGCTGGATCGGCGCGGCCGGCCCCGGGCCGTCGTATCTGGACCCGGGTTCGGGCGGCCCGGAGAACGACTTCACCAACCGCAACACCTCCTTCATGACCTGGAACCTGATGCACATCGCCGCCCTGCTGAAGCGCTCCGGAGGCATCCCCGCTTACGGCAACCAGCGTTCGGAGTGGGACGCCGGCTGCCGCCCGGGTGCGGACAACCCGGAGCACCGCTGACCCGGTCCGGTCCCCGGCGGACGTAAGGGTTTCGTCATCGGCTGCGCGGCCCAGGACGGCCGCTCCACCCGTTGAATGGGGGTGAGACCAGTGACTCACAGGAGGTGGGCCGTATGGGGCGGGGACGACGCACTCGGATCAGGCTGTGGATGGCCGGCGTACTGGTGGTGGTGGCCGCCGGGGCCGGCTTCGGCTTGTACTGGTTCCAGCCGTGGAAGCTGTGGCAGGACAAGACGGTGCAGGAGGCGTTGCCCGTGACCGTGGACGCCTCCAGGGCGCCTGCCGGGGCGCCGTCCTCCGGGGCTTCCACCGCGCCGGCTCCGGCCGGACCGGTGACGGTGGCCACGGGAGAGCTGATCAGCCACGAACACGCGACGTCCGGCACGGTGAAGCTCGTGCGGCTGGCCGATGGCTCCCACGTCGTACGGCTGGAGAACCTCGACACCAGTAACGGCCCCGACCTGCGCGTCCTGCTGACCGACGCACCGGTCGAGGAAGGCCGGGACGGCTGGCACGTGTTCGACGACGGGGACCATGTCGGTCTCGGCAAGCTCAAGGGCAACAAGGGCAGCCAGAACTACACCGTGCCCGCAGACGTCGATCCGGCCCGGTACAGCAGCGTCAGCATCTGGTGCGACCGCTTCGACGTCTCCTTCGGCGCCGCGGAACTCGCCCGTCGATGAGGCGTAAGCCCGCTTGCGAGGCTTGACCTTCGAGTGATTCGCCACCTTCTCGTCGGCCTCGAGAGCAAGGACGCGCCAGGTCGGCCGGGTGGGCGTGTGACGACATCGAACAGCGCGTACGCGCCCTGTTCGCCGAACTCGGCATCCCGGCAGCATGACCCCGACGGCGGACGACGAGGCGCCGGGAGAGCCCGCGCAGCGGCCGGTCCACCTCGGCGTCACCGTCGTACCGACCATCACCCCCGTACCGCACGGGCCGTCCGCTCGATCCAGAGCCCCGTCACCCACCCGGGGCCCGTCACCGTGCGGCCCGTCACAGCGTCGCGGATCCTGGTCCTCCACGTCACAGAAGTGACGACGCGAGCGGAAGCGAAGCGCGATGTCGATCAGCAGATGGTGCGGCGGCGCCCTGGTGGCCGCCCTCGCCGTGACGACCGGCTGTGGTGCTCCGGGCGAGCGCACCGAGGGCGCTTCCGCTGCCGCGACCGGCTTCACGGACGCGTTGCGACAGGGGAACGGCAGGCAGGCCTGCGCTCTGCTGGCCCCGAACACGCTCGAAGAGCTGGAGAAGTCCGAACAGACGGCATGCGATCAAGCGGTCACCCAAGAACAGCTCCCGGCCGGTGACTCGGTACGGAAAGTGGACGTGTACGGCAACCAGGCCCGGGTCGTCCTCACCGACGACACCCTGTTCCTGGCCCATTTCCCGACCGGCTGGAAGGTGACGGCCGCCGGCTGCACGCCCCGCCCCGAGCAGCCGTACGACTGCAGGGTGAAGGGCGGGTGAGGCACCGATGCGGACCATGTTCACCCTGTGCCTGGTACTCGTGATCGGCGGCCTGGCCTACTTCATGACGTTGGGGCTGATGCACCGATGACAGGGCGGGGCACCGGCATGCGCCGTTTTCTGCGCGAGAACAGCCTCAGCCTGGCGTTCGGGATCGGCTTCCTGCTGTCCCTGGCCGGACAGGCGGTCGCAGGCCACGCCGACTTCAACAACCGTCTGGTCAGTGACGGAATGGAGCCGATCGACCTCGGCCCCTACCTGACCTCGTCGGACTTCGCCGTCGACGTCACGGAGAACTGGCAGTCCGAGTACCTGCAGTTCTTCCTCTACGTCTTCGTCACCGTCTGGCTGCTGCAGCGCGGCTCGCCGGAGTCCAAGGAACTGCACAAGGCAGGCCGCGAGTCCGACGAGGACCAGCTCGTGGGCGAGCACGCCCCCGCCGACGCACCCCGCTGGGCGCGTGCTCGGGGCTGGCGCCAGGCGGTGTACTCCCGGTCCCTCGGCCTGGTGATGGGCGGCCTGTTCCTGCTGTCCTGGTTGGCCCAGTCCGTCGCCGGTACCGCCGCCCACAACGAACAGCAGTTGCGCAACCTCCAGGCCCCCATCAGCTGGGGGCAGTACCTCACCTCGGCCGATTTCTGGAACCGCACCCTCCAGAACTGGCAGTCCGAGCTGCTGGCGGTCGCCTCGATGGTCGTCCTGTCGATCTACCTGCGCCAGCGCGGTTCCCCCGAGTCCAAACCGGTCGGCTCCGCCCACACCGCGACCGGCGTCGAAGGCTGACACGCGCAGAGCGGCAGCACCGGGTCACCTGCGGAGCACGCAGGGAGTCGTTACGCAGCCGCGGCAACGGGTACCGGGTGACCCACGGCGCGTCGCGCGTCGTCACCGGTCGTCAGGGAGGTGGCCGTGGACGCTTCGGTGGACCGGATAGCGCTGCCGTGGGGCAGCCGTACACCGTACGGTCGGCACCAGGCGTGGCCCGAGCGGGTGGACACCTGCCTGGAGGAGGGCGTCGAGGCGGGCAGCGTGCAGCGGTGGGTGCAGACCGCGTCGGTGCTGCACTCCGACGGGGACGCGATGGACATCGCGGTCCTGGACGGGCGCATGGTGGGTGTGCGCGGCCGGGCGCAGGACCGCGTCAACCGGGGGCGCCTGGAGCCGAAGGACCTGTTCGCCTGGCGGGCCAACGCCTCCACCGACCGGCTCACGAAGCCGCTGGTACGCCGGGACGGGCACCTGGTGGAGTGCGACTGGGCGACGGCGATGGACCGGATAGTGGCCCGCTCCCGGGAACTGCTGGAGGATCGCGGCCCCGGATCGATCGGCTTCTACACCACCGGGCAGCTGTTCCTGGAGGAGTACTACACGCTCGCCGTGCTGGCCCGCGCCGGGATCGGCACCAACCATCTGGACGGCAACACCCGGCTGTGCACCTCCACCGCCGCCGAGGCGCTGAAGGAGTCCTTCGGCTGCGACGGGCAGCCCGGCAGCTACGACGACATCGACCACGCAGACGTCATCGCCCTGTTCGGGCACAACATCGCCGAGACCCAGCCCGTGCAGTGGATGCGGATCCTGGACCGGCTGGAGGGCGCCGACCCGCCCCGCCTGGTGTGCGTCGACCCACGCCGCACACCTGTGGCCCGCCAGGCCACCGTGCATCTGGCGCCGCGCGCCGGCACGAACGTGGCGCTGCTCAACGCGCTGCTGCACGAGATCATCCGTACCGACCGCGTCGACCACGGCTACGTCGAGGCCCACACCGTCGGCTTCGACGAGCTGGCGTCCCGGGTGAAGGACTGCACCCCCGAGTGGGCCGCCGGGATCTGCGACGTACCCGCCGCCCGCATCGGTGAGGCCGCCGAACTCCTCGGCACGGCCGACCGGCTGCTGTCCACGGTGCTGCAGGGCGTCTACCAGTCCCACCAGGCCACCGCGGCCGCCGTACAGATCAACAACCTGCACCTGATCCGCGGGATGCTCGGACGCCCCGGCGCCGGCGTCCTGCAGATGAACGGGCAGCCCACCGCCCAGAACACCCGCGAGTGCGGCGCCGACGGCGACCTGCCCGGCTTCCGCAACTGGCAGAACGACGCACACGTCGAAGAGCTCGCCGCCGTATGGAACGTCGAACCGAGGACGATCCCGCACTACGCCCCGCCCACCCACGCGATGCAGATGTTCCGCTACGCCGAGCAGGGCTCGCTGCGCATGCTGTGGATCACCGGCACCAACCCCGCGGTGTCGCTTCCCGAGCTGTCCCGGATCCGCTCGATCCTGGAGCAGGACCGCCTCTTCGTGGTGGTGCAGGACCTTTTCCTCACCGAGACCGCCCAGTTGGCGGACGTGGTGCTGCCCGCGGCGACGTGGGGGGAGAAGACCGGCACGTTCACCAACGCCGACCGCACCGTGCACCTGTCCGACCAGGCCGTCGACCCGCCCGGCGAGGCGAAAGCGGATCTCGACATCTTCCTCGACTACGCCGTCCGCATGGACTTCCGCGACAAGGACGGCGGCCCGCTCCTCACCTGGCACGATCCGCAGTCCGCTTTCGAGGCGTGGAAACGGTGCAGTGCCGGCCGCCCGTGCGACTACACCGGCCTCAGCTACGACCGACTGCGCGGCGGCACCGGCATCCAGTGGCCGTGCGACGAGCAGTCCCCGCACGGTACGGACCGCCTCTACACCGACGGCATCAGCTGGGCACACCCCGACGTCTGCGAGTCCTACGGCAAGGACCTGCTGACCGGCGCGACGAACGACGACGTGGAGTACCGGTCGCTCAACCCCGACGGCAAGGCCGTGATCAAGGCTGCCGAGTATCTGCCGCCCCACGAAGCGCCCGATGACACCCACCCGTTCCAGCTGACCACCGGCCGCACCATCTACCACTTCCACACCCGTACGAAGACCGGGCGCGCACCCCAGCTCAACCGAGCCGCCCCGGACGTATGGGTGGAGGCGTCCGCCTCCGACGCGTCCGCGCTCGGCATCGACGAAGGCGACCTGGTGGAGGTCACCACCCCGCGCGGCGCGGTGCGCGGGCGGCTGCGGGTGACGGACATCCGGCCGGGGATGCTGTTCATCCCCTTCCACTACGGCTACTGGGACACCAAGGCCGGGCACGCACCGGACGGCGAGACACCGGGGCGCGCCGCGAACGAGACGACCGTCACCGACTGGGACCCGGTCTCCAAGCAGCCGCTGTTCAAGACCGCCGCGGCCGCGCTCCGTCGCGTCGAACGAGCCGACGGCGACACCGCTCCCGCGCCGACGACCACGGCATCCGCGCCCGCCCGCGCCGACGCCGTACCGGAAACGACCGGCGGTCCGTCGGCCCTCGTCAGCGAGTCGGTAGGCCCTGGCGGTGACAGCCGTGCCGTCGGGGACAACTGTGGCGTCGGGGACAGCCGTGAGGAGAACGCCCGGTGAACGGCATCACACTCACCCTCCGTGCGCTCCACCACGGCGAACAGCACCTGGCGAAGGAGCTGACGGCCGTGGCGGACCGCCACCGCACGGAGCACGAGATCCACCACGTCGCCACCGACCTCGCCCACTGGTCCCGCGACCATGTCCGACGCCTGGCCGAGGCCGGCCGAGACCAAGGCCTGCACCTGGGCGACCCGTCCGACGCCGACGCTGCCGGCCTGCTGTCGACGCTCAGGGAGAAGGCGGCCGAAGCAGTGGGGCACCGCCCGGAACCGGGCCTCCTCCTGCTGCGCGACCTTCGTCGGCTGCATCTCGACGCCGCCGGGAACTCCCTGTACTGGGAGATGCTCGCCCAGGCCGCCCAGGCCGCACAGGCCACCAAGGACGACAAGCTCCTCGCCCTGGTCGCCGAGTGCCATCCGCAGACCCTGCGGCAGCTGCGCTGGACCAACACCATGATCAAGAACCTGTCGCCCCAGGTGCTGACCAGCTTGTGAGGACCGGCTCACCGAGCCGTGGCACAGTGGCCGTATGTGCGGCCGCTATACCTCCACCCGCAGCCCCGAGGACCTCGCCCAGCTGTTCCAGGTGTCCGAGTGGCATCCGGAGGAAACCCTGGCGCCGAGCTGGAACGTGGCCCCGACCGACGAGGTGTACGCCGTCCTGGAGCGCACCCCGCGCGGCGCCGACGAGGACGCGCCGGCCCGGCGCCGGCTGCGGCCCCTGCGCTGGGGCCTGGTGCCCTCCTGGGCGAAGGACGTGAAGATCGGCGCGAGGTTGATCAACGCGCGCGTGGAGACCGTGCACGATAAGCCCGCCTTCCGCCGCGCCTTCGTCAAACGCCGCTGTCTGCTGCCGGCCGACGGCTTCTACGAGTGGGACCAGGTCAAGGACAACAAGTCGGGCAAGGTGCGCAAGCAGCCGTACTACATCCACCCGGAGGACGGGCAGGTGATGGCCCTCGCCGGCCTGTACGAGTACTGGCGCGACCCGGAGATCAAGGACGACGACGACCCCGCCGCCTGGCTGATGACGTGCACCATCATCACCACCGAGGCCACCGACGCCGCCGGCCGCATCCACCCCCGCATGCCCCTGGCGCTCACCCCCGACCACTACGACGCCTGGCTCGACCCCCATCACCAGTCCACCGACGACCTGCGCGACCTGCTCACCCCACCGGCTGGCGGCCATCTGGACGCCCGGCCCGTGTCGCCCGCCGTCAACAGCGTCCGCAACAACGGCCCCCAGCTGCTGGACGAGGTCCCGTCACCTGACCACGGAAAGTGAGTTCTGGGTAAGGGTTGAACCAGAGAATGCCCGAGAGACGCTTGTGACATCCATTTTCATTTAGCGTGGATCCGAAGCCGGGACCGCTCGAGCTCGGCGGACCATTCGTCTTGCCCCCGGAGGGATCCATGCCCGCGTCCTCGTCGCGACGTCTCGCGCCGCTCATAACCGGTACCTGCCTGATCTTCCTTGCGGGCTGCGGCAGTTCGTCGAATTCGGGCAACGGGAGTGGCGCCGACGCCGCGCAGAGCCCCGCCGCGGCCTCCGCCATTCCGGTCGTGGCGTCGACGAACGTCTACGGAGACATGGCCGAGCGGATAGGCGGCGGGAAGGTCGCGGTCACCTCGGTCATCGCTGACCCGGACCAGGACCCGCACTCCTACGAGGCCAACACACAGAACCAGTTGGCCCTGTCCAAGGCGAAGGTCGTCATCGAGAACGGCGGCGGTTACGACGACTTCATCGACCGCATGCTCAAGAGCAGCGACAACTCGTCCGCCGACGTGGTCAACGCGGTCAAGGTCTCCGGCAAGACAGCTCCGGCGGGCGGGGAGCTCAACGAACATGTCTGGTACGACTTCCCGACGGCCGCCAAGCTCGCCGACCGCATCGCCGCCGCCCTGGCCGAGGCCGACCCGGACGACGCCGCCACCTTCACCGCCAAGGCCGAGGACTTCAAGGAGAAGCTGAAGCCGCTGGAGGAGAAGGAAGCCCGGATCGAGGCCGACCACGGCGGCGAGGCGGTGGCCATCACGGAGCCCGTACCGCTGTACATGATCGAGGCGAGCGGGCTGAAGAACGCGACGCCCGAGGCGTTCAGCGAGGCCATCGAGGAAGGCGACGACGTCTCGCCAAGGACCCTGCAGGAGACCCTGGCGCTGTTCACCGGCAAGAAGGTCAAGGCGCTCGTTTACAACGAGCAGACGTCCGGACCGCAGACCGAGAAGGCCGAGCAGGCGGCGAAGGCTGCCGACATCCCGGTCGTCCCCGTCACGGAAACCCTCCCCAAGGGCAAGGACTACCTCGGCTGGATGACCGCCAACGTCGACGCGCTCGCGAGCGCGCTGGCCAAGTGAGTCCGTCCACCGAGGCCGTGATGAGCCTGCGCGGCGCGGCCCTCTCCTACGGCGACCGCGTGCTGTGGCAGGACCTCGATCTCGATGTACGGCCGGGCGAGTTCCTGGCCGTGCTCGGCCCGAACGGCTCGGGCAAGACCAGCCTCGTACGCGCCCTGCTCGGCCAACGGCGGCTCTCCGCCGGGACGTTGACGGTCCTGGGCCACCCGCCCCGGCGTGGCAGCCGGCGCATCGGCTACGTCCCGCAGCAGGGAAGCCTGTCCACGCACGCGATGCTGCGCGCCCGGGACCTGGTCCGCTTCGGTATCGACGGCCACGGCTTCGGCCCCCGCCTGCGCACGCGCGCCGTACGCCGACGCGTGGACGAGGTCCTCGCCTCGGTCGGGGCCGCCGCCTACGCGGACGTGCCCGTCGGCCTGCTCTCCGGCGGCGAACGCCAACGCGTGCGCATCGGGCAGGCCCTGGCGACCGACCCGCGGATCCTGCTCTGCGACGAACCACTGCTCTCCCTCGACCTGCACCACCAGCGAGCAGTGACCGAACTGGTGGACGCCCGGCGCCGCTCCCACGGCACGGCCGTCGTGTTCGTCACCCACGAGATCAACCCCGTGCTGGGACTGGTCGACCGCGTGCTGTACTTCGCCCGCGGCGGCTTCCGGGCCGGCACCCCCGACGAGGTGCTCACCTCCAAGGCGCTGTCGCAGCTGTACGGCACACAGGTCGACGTCCTCCGCGTCCGGGGTCGGATTGTGGTCGTGGGCGCACCCGACGAGGTCGCGCAGCCGCCGCACCACCCCGAACCACCGCACGGAGTACGGCCATGACCATCGCCGAGGGGATCTGGCAGCAGATCTTCAACTTCGACAACTACGGCGAACTGCTCGCCCTGGTCCGCAACTCCCTCGTCGCCGGCGCCGCGCTCGGCCTGGTCGGCGGTCTGGTGGGGGTGTTCGTGATCATGCGGGACCTGCCGTTCGCGGTGCACGGGATCAGCGAGTTGTCGTTCGCCGGCGCCTCGGCCGCGCTGCTGCTGGGCGTGAACATCGTGGCCGGATCGATCGTCGGTTCGCTCGTCGCGGCGGGGGCGATCGGGGTGCTCGGTGCGCGGGCCCGGGACCGGAACTCCGTGATCGGCGTGATCATGCCGTTCGGGCTCGGGCTCGGTGTGCTGTTCCTCGCGCTGTACAAGGGCCGCGCCGCGAACAAGTTCGGCCTGCTGACGGGGCAGATCGTCGCCGTCGACACCCCGCAGATGTCCTGGCTGCTCGGCGCGTCGGCCGTGGTCCTGGTGGCGCTAGCGGTCATCTGGCGACCGCTCGTGTTCGCCAGCGCCGACCCCGAGGTGGCCGAGGCGCGGGGCGTGCCGGTGCGCGGACTGTCGTTCGCCTTCATGATCGTGCTGGGTCTCGCGGTCGCGCTGTCCGTGCAGATCGTCGGCGCCCTGCTGGTGCTCACTCTCGTGGTCACGCCCGCGGCGGCCGCGGCCCGGGTCACCGCCTCGCCCGTGCTGCTTCCCGTGCTGAGCGTGGTGTTCGCGGTGGCTTCCATCGAGGGCGGCATCCTGCTGGCCTTGGGCAGCTCCATCCCCATCAGCCCGTACGTCACCACGATCTCGTTCGGGATCTATCTGGTGTGCAGGCGGGTCGGCGGCCTCCGAACCCGGGCCCCTGACATGAAGACATGAACGGGTCTTCATTCGTTCCTCTATGGTGGGGGCATGACTGCCACGCTCACCCCACCCTCGGTCGACCACGCCGCGGCTGCGCGCGTGCCCCGGCGGCGCACCCGGCTCCTCGCGCTGCCGGAGGTCCGCTGGGCCGTCGCGGCCACGGCACTGTTCCTGCTCGCGCTGCCCCTCCAGCTCGCCGGAGCATCCGCCTGGACCTGGGGCCCGCTGTACGCGCTGTCGTACGCCACGGGCGGCTGGGAGCCGGGTTGGGAAGGGCTCAAGGCGCTCAAGGACAAGACCCTCGACGTCGATCTGCTGATGGTCGTCGCCGCGCTCGGCGCCGCCTCCATCGGGCAGGTCATGGACGGCGCCCTGCTCATCGTCATCTTCGCGACCTCGGGCGCCCTGGAGGCCCTGGCGACCGCCCGCACCGCCGACTCGGTGCGCGGCCTGCTCGACCTGGCCCCCGCGACGGCCACCCGGATCGCACCCGACGGCAGCGAACGTGCCGTCGCCGTCGAAGAGTTGGTGGTAGGGGACATCATCCTCGTACGGCCGGGCGAGCGGGTCGGAGCCGACGGCCGGGTGCTGGACGGAGCCGGCGACGTCGACCAGGCGAGCATCACGGGAGAGCCGCTTCCCGCGGCGAAGGTGCCGGGAGACGAGGTGTTCGCCGGCACCCTCAACGGCACCGGCGCGCTGCGCGTCCGGGTGGAACGCGACGCCTCCGACTCCGTGATCGCCCGGATCGTACGGATGGTGGAGGAAGCCTCCGAGACCAAGGCGCCCACCCAGCTCTTCATCGAGAAGGTCGAACAGCGCTACTCGCTGGGCATGGTGGCCGCCACGCTCGCCGTGTTCGGTGTCCCGCTCGCGTTCGGCGAGGAGTTCTCCGAGGCGCTGCTGCGCGCCATGACCTTCATGATCGTCGCCTCGCCGTGCGCGGTCGTCCTGGCCACCATGCCGCCTCTGCTGTCGGCCATCGCCAACGCCGGCCGGCACGGCGTGCTGGTGAAGTCGGCGGTGGTGATGGAACGCCTCGGACAGGTCGACGCCGTCGCCCTGGACAAGACCGGCACGCTCACCGAGGGCACACCGCGCGTCGTCGACGTACGACCGCTGCCCGGATCCGGGCTCGACGCGGACGAGTTGCTGACGCTCGCCGCCGCGGCCGAGCACCCCAGCGAGCACCCGCTGGCCCGGGCGGTCGTGGACGCCGCGCGCGACCGGCGCCTCCACCTGCCCACCGCGCAGGAGTTCACGTCCGCGCCCGGCGTCGGGGTCAAGGCCGTCGTGCGCGGCCGTACGGTCGAGGTGGGCGCCCCGGCCCGCCTGCTCGACGGCGCTGACACGACGGTCGTGACCCTGGCCGGGGAACTGGAGGCGTCCGGCCGTACCGCCGTCCTCGTGGCCGTCGACGGCATCCCCGCCGGAGCGCTGGGCATCGCCGACCGGCTGCGCGCCGACGCCGCGGCCACCGTCGCCTCCCTGACCGCGCTCACCGGCACCGTCCCGGTCCTGCTCACCGGCGACAACCCCCGGGCCGCCGCCCGTCTGGCCGCCGAGGCCGGCATCGAGGACGTGCGCGCGGGGCTGCTGCCGCAGGACAAGATGGCCGCGGTCAAGGAGCTGGAGGGCGCGGGCCGCAAGGTGCTGGTCGTCGGGGACGGCGTCAACGACGCACCCGCCCTGGCCGCCGCCCACATCGGCGTCGCCATGGGCCGCGTCGGCTCGGACCTGGCCCTGGAGACCGCCGACGCGGTGATCGTCCGCGACGAACTCGCCGCCGTCCCCGCCACCGTCGCCCTCTCCCGCCGTGCCCGGAAACTGGTCGTGCAGAACCTCGTCATCGCCGGGGTGTTCATCGCCGGCCTCGTCACCTGGGACCTGCTCGGCACCCTGCCGCTGCCGCTCGGCGTCGCGGGTCACGAGGGCTCCACGGTCCTCGTCGGCCTGAACGGGCTGCGCCTGCTGCGGGACGCGGCCTGGAAGCGGGCGGCGGCCGAAGGGACCGGCTGACGGCCGGCGGGCAGCGGCGGCGGGCGGCGGGCGGCGGGCGGCGGGCGGCGGCTCATTGTGCGGGGGCCGCCGGCCCGCCCGGTGACTCACGAGTGGGCCGACCGGCGGATCCTGCTGGTCGGCTGTTCGAACTCAGCTGCCGTGTCCCGTCGGCCGAGCGCGCGGGTCACCCCATCGGCGATGCCGGTCGTCGAGTCCAGCCACACGAGCTGACCGCCGCAATTGTGCTCGGTGACCGCCTCGGCGGCCCCTGATGACCTCCGGCCGTCGTCGGGGAGGACGCCGTCAGCGTCCGGGTGCCGGGCCGCTGCTGTGGCGGATCACCAGGTCGACCGGGACCAGCGTGTCGACCCGGGGCGACTCGGCGCTGCCGTCGAGCCGGTCGAGGAGCAGGCGCAGTGACCGCGTGCCGATCTCGGCGAAGTCCGTGCGCACGGTGGTCAGCGGGGGCAGGAAGTGCGCGGCCTCGGGGATGTCGTCGTAGCCCACGACGCTGACGTCGCCGGGGACGGAGCGGCCTGCTTCGTGCAGGGCGTGCAGCAGGCCGAGGGCCATCTGGTCGTTGGAGGCGAACACGGCCGTGACGTCCGGACGGGCGGCCAGGCGCCGGCCCAGCTCGTAGCCGGAGTCGGCGCTCCAGTCGCCGATCAGCGGCTCCGGGACTTCGGCCCCCGCCGCCTCCAGACCGGCCTGCCAGCTGCCCAGCCGGAGGTCGGCGGAGGTCCAGCCGGTCGGGCCCGCGATGTGCCACACGGTGCGGTGGCCCAGGTCCAGCAGATGCTCGACGGCCTTGCGGGCGCCGGTCCGGGAGTCGCCGGTGACCTGCTGGGTTTCGGTGTCGAGGCCGTTCTCCAGCACGACCAGCGGGGTGTCGAGGCGGGTGTCCGCCAGGGCCTTGCCCACCCACAGCTGGGGGGCGATGGCGATCACACCGTCCGCGCCCTCGGCCGACAGCCGGTTCACCGCCTCGACCACGGTGTCCGGCTCGGCCGTGTCCAGCGCGATCGAACTCAGCAGGTAACCCGCCTCCTGCGCCGCCGTGTTGATCGCGGTCAGGATGGCGGCGGGCCCGTAGCGGGCGGCGTCGAAGGAGATCACGCCGACCATGCGGGTCCGGCCGCTGGCCAGTGACCTGGCACTGCGGCTCGGCCGGTAGCCGAGCGTCCGCATGGCGGTCAGGACCGTCTCGCGGGTCTCGGGCCGCACCGACGGATGGTCGTTGAGGACGCGGGAGACGGTCTGCTTGGAGACCCCGGCCAGCCGTGCCACATCGTCCATCACGGGGCGCGCGCCCGCGAAGTTCCGTCTGCTGCGCCCTCTCGGAGCGGAGCCGTCGGCGGAGCTTCGGGTCATGATCGCGTTTCCTCGACGTCGGTACGGCAGTGCGGTGGTGTTCCGCCCCGGCAGGACCCCAGCATAGGCAGGGCGACGGGGCGGAATCCCCGACGGGCGCCGCCTCAGCCCGACCGCACCGTCCAGGTACGGCTCCGGACCCACTCGGCATGAGACACGACAGCCGTCCGCGCCGCGTCCGCCGTGTCCCGCGGCACGTACACCTGGGCATCGGCATGCAACGGCAGCACCCGCACGCACAGCGCCGCTCCCGCGGGGAGCCGCCCGATGTCCCAGCACCGCCCGGAGAAGAACTGGTCGGCGACCAGGGTGTCTCCCACATACGCCCGCCCCACGTCCCCGGCCCAGTGCAGCCGCAGAAGAGTCCCTTCCGGGAGATCCTCCGGCACGTCGATGCGGTACTCGGCGGCCACCGTGTCGAAGTACTTGTCCGCAGGCACGCTCGCCCGGTCCAGCACGCCCGTCATGGGCTCGGGCGCAGGACCCGCGGGCCGGATCAGGGCCACCGGGGCATCAAGAACCGCATCCCCGCCCGCCCCGAAGCTGTACCGGGAGAACACCCCGTCCGCCTCGCCGGCCACCGTCTCCCCGTCCACCACCGGAGCATGCTCCGGCGCGGGCAGCACGGCGAACGACGACCCCGCGGCAGCGCCGTGCACCCGTATCTCGTCGCCGTCGAACACGACCCCGTCCGGGCACAGCACGAGCCGCTCGGCGCCCCATGCCTCACCCCGGTAGACGGTACGAGCCGTCGCCGCGTCCAGCACCAGCAGGCCGGCCCGCCCACCGTCCACCGTCCCGACCTCGACCAGCGCGTCGGTACCGGCCCGCAGCCCCGTCACCAGGACCCGGCCGCCGACCTCGGCGATGTCCCCGGTCGGCGCGCTGACGGACGTCACCGTGCTCGCGTCCAGGGCGAGTTCGGGCGCGATGCCGTCGGTGGCGGCCAGCACCAGGACGGTACGGCCGTCCACGTCGACCGTGCACACGGGCTGAGCGGTGGCCCACTCCAGCCGCAGCCCCGCCACCTCCAGACGCAGCGGCCAGCAGAAGTAAGCGCCCTCGGGGACGGTCACGGGGGAGCTGGGAAGCGTCAACGCTCCTGACGCGTCCGGGAATTCGACCGTGAAGCAGGTGCCCGGGTGCGCCGGCAGCGGCTCGTGCGGCTGGTGGTTGTTGACGAACAGGAAGCCCGAGCGGCCGTCGCTGCGGACCGCCCATCGCAGGGTCTCCCGGTCGTGCTGGCCGTCGGGCCGGTGTTCCGGGAGCACGGACTCCATGGGGGCGATGCGGTGACCGAAGTCCGCCAACAGCAGGTGCTGGAGGCGGAGTTCGTGGTACGAGGGCCGGTACTGACCGTACTCGCCGAGCGGCGCCTGGAAGTCGTACGTCAGCACGGGCAGGTCGTTCGGATACGCCGTGGCGTGGGACTCCTGCAGGGTGGACCGCTCGCCGAGCGGATTGGTGCCGCCGTGGAACATGTAGTAGCCCTGCCACACCGAGCCGCAGCCGATCTTGGTGAGCCCGAGCGCGCCGATGTCGGCGGCGTCCAGTCGCGGCCGCCGGTGGTAGGCCACCGCCATGCCGCCGCCCAACTCGCAGGTGGCCCAGGGGAACCGGTCCGCGAGGGCGTCCGGGTCGCCGCCCCGGACGGTGGTCGGCCGCAGGTCGGCGCCGATGCCCTCGTCGTCTCGCTGGTGGGTGAAGAAGAAGTGCTTGCGGCAGGTGTCGGGCCAGCCGCCGTCCGCCTCGGTCCAGAAGGCCTCGGGGTAGCCGCCGTAGAGGGGGAACAGTTCGTCGCCCGGCAGCTGTACGCCACCCCACGCGGTCGACGTCCAGATGGGCGCGCGGAGACCGGCCTGCTGGGCCATGCGCTTGAGTGTGCGCAGGTGGTCGGGCTGGTCGTAGAGCTCGTTCTCGATCTGGATGCCGATGACCGGGCCGCCGTGGCCGCGGTCGAGGCCGTGCAGTTGCCCGGCGATCGCCGCGAACCAGGCGCGGACCGGCTCCAGGTACGCCGGGTCGTCGGTGCGGGGCGTGCAGTCGCGGGCCAGGAGCCAGTCGGGCAGGCCGCCGTTGCGTACCTCGGCGTGGGACCAGGGGCCGATGCGGGGGATGAAGTCCAGGCCGTGGCGGGCGCAGAGCTCGGCGAAGCGGCGTACGTCCCGGTTGCCGTCGAAGCGGATCCGGCCCTCGGTCTCCTCGTGGTGGATCCAGATGAGGTAGCTCGCGACGGCGGTCACGCCGCCCGCCTTCATCTTCAGGAGTTCCTCCTCCCACTCCTCGGCGGGGTAGCGGGAGTAGTGGAACTCGCCGGAGACCGGGAACCAGGGGCGGCCGCCGCGGGTGAGCCGGCGGCTGGTCACCTCGATCGGGTCGGGCACGTCCGGTGCGTCGGCGAAGGGGAGGTGGCCGGTCGGCGGGGGAGTGGCGGGCGCGGGGACGCGCAGGCGGTGTGGGTGGGTCACCAGGTGTTCTCCGGTCCGAGGTCGGCGGTGTCGGTGAGCTGGGCGCGGGTGGCGGTGGTGGCCTGCAGTTCCAGGACGACGAGGTGGTTGGTGCCCGGGCGCAGGACCGGCGCGGGGACGTACAGGGTGTGCTGCGGGCCGCGGCTCCAGTAGCGGCCGAGGTGGAAGCCGTTGATCCAGGCCTGGCCCTTGGTCCAGCCGGGCAGGGCGA
This sequence comes from Streptomyces sp. NPDC107522, assembly GCF_055657525.1. NCBI lineage: Bacteria > Bacillati > Actinomycetota > Actinomycetes > Kitasatosporales > Streptomycetaceae > Streptomyces > Streptomyces sp. NPDC107522. Next base: position 58,533 of record NZ_JBVKAU010000012.1, read on the forward strand.
GGAAGGTGTCGGCCGGGGTGGCGACCTCGAACGTGCCGTGGTGGAAGGTGGGTCCGGCGGCCGTGGGCGCGTCGGACGGGGCGAACGGCACGGTGTCCAGGTCGTGCAGCGGCAGGGGGTGGCAGTCCCAGCCGTGCAGCGGGGTGCCGTCGAAGGTGACGGGGCCGAGGAGGCCCTTGGGGGCGCCGATGCGAGGGCCGTAGTTGACGCCGCCCATGTTCTCGACGAGGACCTCCAGCCTGGCGCCGGGGTGCGGGACGCGTACCGGGAGGGTCTCGTCGTGGCGTTCGCGTTCCAGTACGCCGACGGGGGCGCCGTCGACGAAGACCTGGGCGCGGTCGCCGACACCGCCCGTGAAGTGCAGGAGGCCGTCGCCCGCCGTGTCGAAGGTCGTGCGGTACAGCGCGTAACCGGTCTGCAGGTCCAGGTCGTTCATCGTCGCCGGGTCCTCGGTGCGGATCGGCTTCGCGAGCCTCTCGACATGAGCGAGGAGGGAGGACCGGCGGTCCAACTCAACTGTGGTGGGCGGGAGTTTGGGAGCCGGGGCGGGCACGGGCTCGTCGGGCACCGGTGCGTGGCGGGCGATGACCTCGCGGAAGGCGCGGTACTTGGGGCCGGGATCACCGCACTCGGTGAGGGCCGCGTCGTAGTCGTAGGACGTGACCGTGGGCTCGTAGGCGTACTTGTGGTTGGCGCCGTTGGTGAAGCCGAAGTTGGTGCCGCCGTGGAACATGTAGATGTTGACCGAGGCGCCCGCGGACAGCAGGCGGTCCAGGTCGGCGGCGGCGTCGGCCGCGTCCCGCACATGGTGGGGGCCGCCCCAGTGGTCGAACCAGCCGATCCAGAACTCCGCGCACATCAAGGGGCCGTCGGGCCGGTGCCTGCGCAGCTCCGCCAGGTTCTGGTCGACCCGGCTGCCGAAGGTGGCGGTCGCGAGGACTCCGGGGAGGCTTCCGGTGGCCAGGTGCTCGGGGTCGGCCTGGTCGCAGGTGAAGAGCAGCTCCTCCACGTCCCTGGCCCGGAAGGCCTGTTCGAGACGTTTCAGGTACGCCGTGTCGTCGCCGTAGGCGCCGTACTCGTTCTCCACCTGCACGGCGATGACCGGGCCGCCCGCCGCGGCCATGTACGGCAGCAACTCGGGCAGCAGAGCGTCGAAGTAGCGGTCGATCGCCTGTGTGAAGCGCGGATCAGCGGTGCGCAGCCGGATGCCGGGGTCCGCGAGGAGCCAGGACGGCAGGCCGCCGTCGTCCCATTCGGCGCAGATGAACGGACCCGGGCGCAGCAGGACGTGCAGGCCCTCGTCGCGGGCGAGGCTCAGAAAGCGGGGCAGGTCGAGGAAGCCGTCGAGGACGAGGGGTCCGTCGGGATCGGGCTGATGGGCGTTCCACGGCACGTACGTCTCCACCGTGTTGAGGCCCATCAGCCGTGCCTTGCGCAGCCGGTCGGCCCACTGGTCGGGGTGGATCCGGAAGTAGTGCATGGCGCCGGAGATGATCCGGAACGGCTCGCCGTGGAGCAGGAAACCGTCGGACGACGCTGTCAGAGCGGACATGCGGAGACTTCCCTTCGGTGCGGACAGGCAGGGGGGAGGGAGGATCGGCGACGGGCGGGGCGCAGGTCAGCGGGGCCGGGTGGCGCGGATCAGCCAGAGCGTCGCCGTCAGGCACAGCGCCGAGACGGCGCCCAGGAGGAGCGGGACACTGCGGACGCCGGACCACTCGATGGCCTTGCCCAGCGCCGGACCCGCCACCACGCCGCCGACCATGGAGGCGGCGATGACGAGGGCGCCGGCCCGGCGGGCCTGCGGGGCGGCCCGGTGGAGCCAGGGCAGGCCGGTGGGGAAGATCGGCGCGATGAAGAGGCCGACACCGGCGTAGGCGTACGGGGCCAGCCCCGGAATCGCGGCGAGCAGCAGGCACACCGTCATGCCCGCGCACGAGACGGTGATGATGGCCCGGTCCGAGAAACGCAGCGCGATCGGGGCCACCAGGAAGCGGCCGAGGGTCATCATCAGCCAGTACACGGAAGTCGCGGTGGCGGCGAACCCGGCGCCGTAGCCGACGGTCTCCAGATGGGTCGGCTCCCAGCCGCCGACCCCGGCCTCGATGCCGACGTGCAGGACGTACAGGGCGACGAACACGGCGAGTACGGAGCCGAGGCTGCGGGCGAGGACCTGGCCGCCGTACGACTCGTCGGCCGCCTCGGACTGCTGCGGCGCCCGGTCGCGTACGCCGCGCAGGCACAGCAGCAGCGGGAGGTTGGCCAGCGCGAAGCCGAGGAAGACCGCGGGGTAGTGCGCGGCGCCGACCGCGCCGATCAGCGCCGGGCCGAGGATCGCGCCGATGCCGAAGTGGGCGTTGAGGATGTTCAGCATGGCGGTCGAACGGTGGCCGAAGCCGACGGCGAACAGCTGGTTGAGGCCGTAGTCGATCCCGCCGAAGCCCAGCCCGGCCAGGAGCGCCATGGCGAGCGCGGTCGGCCAGTTCGGCGCCAGCGCGAAGCCGGCCGCGCCGACGGCCATCAGCAGATACGAGGTGCCGAGGATCTGCCGGTTGCCGATCCGGCCGTAGAGCCGGTCGAAGAGCAGCACGCCGGCCACCCCGCCGACGAAGTGCGCGCTCAGCCCGAGACCCGCGGCCGACGGGGACAGGCCGAACTCCTCGCGGAAGGCGGGGATCGCCGGGCCGTACAGCGCCTGGAGGGCGCCTATGAGCATGAAGCCGACGCAGGAGGCGACCACTGCGGCAGGGCTGAAGACCCGTGGGTGCGGGGGTGCCGACGTCACTGTCATGAGGCGTGATGTTACCGGTAACATCACGCGGGTCGTCAAGATCGGCGCACTGGGCCATCTGATTTGGACTGTCAGTACAGAGATTGGACATGTAGTCTAGAAGTGGGCCCGGGGACAGCGTCCGGGTCCAGGACGGACGGGGAGGGTGCGATGGCCGCCGATCAGGCGCTGGAAGCCGAGCGGGACGCGATCGTCGCCGCGCTGACGCCGGTCGTCGACGGGCTCGCGGCGACGTTCGGGCCGATGTGCGAAGTGGTCCTGCACGACTACCGGCAGCCCGAGAAGTCCGTGGTCGCCGTGGCCGGTTCGGTCACCGGGCGGACCGTGGGCGGGGCGATGAGCGAGATCGGCATGCGGATCGTGGCGCGCGGCGACGAGGCGGGCGACGAACTGAACTACGTCACCCGGACCCGGAACGGCAAGCTCGTCAAGGCGTCCACCATGGTGCTGCGGGACTCCACGGGCACCGTCTTCGGCGCCCTCTGCGTCAACCTGGACGTCACCGCCGTGGGCGACGCCCATGCCCTGCTCGGCGCGCTCGCCGGATTCGGCGGCACCTCGGCCGACGTCCCGGTCACCACCTTCGGCAACGACATCGACTCCGTCGTCGACGCCATCCTCGACGCCCACCAGCTCCGGCAGAACGGCAGCTGGGCCGCCCTCGACCGCGCCCGGCGCCTGGAGCTGTTCCGTGGCCTGGACGAGCGGGGCGTCTTCGCCGTGCGGCGCGCGATCGAGCAGGTCGCGGCACGGCTCGGCATCTCCCGCGCCTCCGCCTACAGCTATCTGTCGCAGGCGCGCGCCGAGGCCGGGACTACCACGGGCCGAGCGACCGACCAGACATCCAGTGGAGGACACGCGTGACGACCACCACCCCGCCGATCACCCTCGACGACGTCCGTGATGCCGCCGCGCGGCTCAAGGGCGTCGCGCACCGCACGCCGGTGCTGCGCTCCCGCACCCTCGACGCCCTCGTCGGGGCCGAGGTCTTCCTCAAGTGCGAGAACTTCCAGCGGGTCGGCGCCTTCAAGTTCCGCGGCGCCTACAACGCGGCGTCCCGGCTGAGCCCGGAGCAACTGGCCCGGGGCATCGCCGCCTACTCCTCCGGCAACCACGCCCAGGCCGTCGCCCTGGCCGCCCGGGAACTCGGCACGAGCGCGGTGATCGTCATGCCCGAGGACGCCCCGCCGTCCAAGCGGGCCGCCACCCTCGGCTACGGCGCGGAGATCGTCACCTACGACCGCTACACCGGCGACCGTGTCGCGATCGGGGAGGCCCTGGCCGCCGAGCGCGGGCTCGCCCTGATCCCGCCCTACGAGCATCCCCACGTGATGGCGGGGCAGGGCACGGCGGCCCTTGAACTGCTCGAGGAGATCGGCGAGTTGGACGCCCTGATCACGCCCGTCGGCGGTGGCGGGCTGATCGCGGGCAGCGCCACGGTGGTCAAGGGCCTGCGCCCCGGGGCCCGGGTGATCGGGGTCGAGCCGGAGGCCGGGGACGACACCAAGCGATCCCTGGAGGCGGGGCGGCGCATCAGCATCCCGGTGCCGCACACCATCGCCGACGGCCAGGCCCTGCACACGCCCGGCGAACTCACCTTCTCCGTCAACCGGCGGCTCGTCGACGAGATCGCGCTGGTCACCGACGACGAGATCAGGGACGCGATGCGGTTCGCCTTCGAACGCCTCAAGATCGTCGTCGAGCCGAGCGGTGCCACCCCGCTGGCGGCCCTGCTCACCGGCCGGGCGGGACGCCTGCCGCGCCGGGTCGGCGTGATCATCTCCGGCGGCAACATCGATGCCGGGCGTTTCGCCGAACTCTGCGGCGACCAGGGTGACCAGGGCTGAGCGGCCGTTCGCCGAATGGCGGCCCCGGGTGGCCGGGCGGACGATGGACTGGTAGGGGGTCGGCCGCCGACGGCGGTGCCCAGGGTCGCCGGGGAGACCGGCCCCGGCCGCGGTGAACCGCGGCCGGAAGGGAGCGCGTCATGGTGTTGGAAGTGAAGCCGCTCGAGAAGCCCGACGAGCGACGTGATTTCCCCCGCGGCCACCTCGAAGCCGTGCACATGACGGACCTCGACTTCGCCGTGGCGACCTTCGAGCCCGGCTGGCGCTGGTCCGAGTCCGTGGGCCCGATCGCGGGCACCGAGAGCTGTCGGATGCACCACAACTGCTACGTGGTCCAGGGCCGCATGCACATCCGCATGGACGACGGCGGCGAACAGGAAGTCGGCCCCGGCGACGTCTTCGTCTGCTCGCCCGGACACGACGCCTGGGTCGTGGGCGACGAGCAGTGCGTGGTCTACGACTTCCAGGGGCAGACGGCGAGGGAGTACGCGAAGAAGTAGCGCCGGCCGTACCGCGCCGGCTCGTCACACGGTGACGACGATCTTCGCGCGCGCGTGCTCCACCTCCAGGTACCGGATGGCCTCGGCCGCCTCGCTGAGCGGATACGTCCGCTCGACGACCGGGGTCATCTTGCCGGACTCGGCGAGCTCGCGCAGGGCAGCGAGGGTCGCCTTGGTCTGCCTGGCCGCGAGTTCGAGCATCCGCCGGCGGGTGAAGGGTGCCGCCAGCCGCCTTTGGAAGAAGAGCGCCATCGGTCCGAAGACGCTGCCGCCCTCGTACACCCCACCGCCGGACAGCACTAGCGCGCCGGTGGGAGTGACCGCGCGCCGGAGGCCGGCCAGCGAGTGGTTGCCCACCAGGTCCAGAACGACGTCGTAGCGCCGGCCGCCGCCGGTGAAGTCCTCGCGCGTGTAGTCGATGACGTGGTCCGCGCCGAGAGAGCGGACGAGGTCGACGTTCCTCGTGCTGCACACCGCGGTCACCTCCGCGCCGTACGCCTTGGCGAGCTGCACCGCGAACGTGCCCACCCCGCCCGACGCGCCGTTGACCAGGACCGTCTGGCCGGGCTGCACCCCCGCCACGTCGCGCAGGCCGATCAGGGCGGTGTTCCCCGCCAGCGGTATCGCGGCGGCCTGCTCGAAGGTCAGGTTGGCCGGCTTCGGGCCCACCATGCCGTCCTTGGCACACACGAACTCGGCGAACGCGCCGTCGGCCTCCCCGTACACCTCGTCACCCGGCTTGAGCCCGCTGACCCCCCTGCCCACCGCCTCCACCCGCCCGGCGAAATCCCGGCCCCGGACACGCGCCTTGGGCCTGCTGAACCCGAACACGGCGCGCGCGAGCTTCGGGTCGCCGTGCATGTAGTGCCAGTCGTACGCGTTGACGGATGCAGCGTGCACCCGCACCAGCACCTCGCCGGCAGCCGGCACGGGCCTGTCGATGTCCCTGAACTCCAGCGTGTCCGCCGAGCCGTACCGGTCCTGAACCACTGCCTTCATGGCGTCCCCCTCTGGTTGTGGCGAGCGTACGGAAGGCGCGCGGGACCGCATATCGGGGGCGAACCCTGATTTTGTCCCGGACGGGCCCTTACCTTGCCCCCAGGAAACCGATCGGTTTACGCTGGCTCCCACGCAATGGAAACCGATCGGTTTCCCTCGGCTCGGCCCCACTGGGAGAGACTCATGACCACCATCGAAGGCTCCGTCGCCCTGGTCACCGGCGGCAGTCGCGGCATCGGACGCGCGCTGGTCGCCGCCCTCTACGAGCGCGGTGCGAAGAAGGTGTACGCCACCGCCCGTGACCCGCGCACTGTCACACACCCCGACGCGGTGCCGCTCGCCCTGGAGGTGACCGACCCCGCCTCGGTCGCGGCGGCCGCCGAGCAGGCGCAGGACGTCACCCTGCTGATCAACAACGCGGGCGCGTCGGTGAACGCGAACTTCCTCGACTCACCCGTCGACGACGTCCGCCGGGAGTTCGAGACCAACTTCTACGGACCGCTCCTGGTCACCCGGGCCTTCGTGCCCGTCATCGAGCGCAACGGCGGTGGCCACATCCTCAACGTCCACTCGGTGCTGTCGTGGATCGGCCTCGCCGGCTCCTACAGTGCCTCCAAGGCCGCCTTCTGGTCGCAGACCAACTCCCTGCGCCTCGACCTGAAGCCGCGCGGCATCGACGTCACCGGCCTGCACGTCGGATACGTCGACACCGACCTGACCGCCGGCATCGACGCGCCCAAGTCCACCGCCGAGAGCGTCGCGGCCCAGGCCCTCGACGGGATCGCGTCGGGTGCCTACGAGGTCCTGGCCGACGACATCTCGCGGCAGGTCAAGGCCGGGCTGTCGGCCGATCCGGCCACCCTCTATCCGCAGCTCGCCGCCTGATCGCGGCGGATCCGCAGCTCGTCGTCCGATCGCGGCGGATCCGCGGCCCGTCACACCGGCAGCAGTCGCGCCACCAGGGCGCTGAGCTGCCGGGCGGTGCGGCACTCGTGCATCTCGACCAGCTCGGCATACGCGGGCGCGACGGAGTCGCCCGTGCCCCAGCGGGAGCTCTGCTCGGGGTTCAACCAGTAGACGCGGCGCGCCCGTTCGGCGATCTGCCGCACGGCCGGCAGGTTCGGATCGCTCATGTTGGTGCGGGCGTCGCCGAGCACGAACACGGTCGTGCGCGGGCCGACCGCGTCGCCGTACCGCTCCGCGAACTCGCCCAGCGCCAAGCCGTAGTCGCTGCTTCCGTGATAGCCGGTGAGCGTGGCCTCCGCCTGGATGCGGGCGCCGAGCCCCTCCGGGTCGGCCGTGCCGCGCTGGACTAGTCCGGTCACCTCGTCGATCCGGTTGACGAAGGCGAACACCCGCACCTTGCTGAACTGGTCGTGCAGCGCCTGCACCAGCAGCATCGTGAAGTCCGAGAAGCCGGACACCGAGCCGGACACGTCGCACAGCAGCACCAGTTCGGGGCGGACGGGCCGCCGTCGGCGCAGCACCGGCCTCATCGGCACCCCGCCCGTCGACAGGGAACCGCGCAGCGTCCGCCGTAGATCGATCGTGCCCCGGGAGGCCCGGCGGCGACGGGCCGCGAGCCGGGTCGCGAGCTTGCGGGCGAGCGGCTGGACCGCCCTGCGCAGCTCGGACAGTTGCGCCTTTCCGGCGAACAGGAAATCCACCCGGTCGGCGGTCGGACTCACCGCCCGCCGGGCGATCTCGTCCCGTCCGCGCCGCTCGGCGACCCGGCGCCGCGCCTCCGCGGCCACCAGTGCCCGGAACGCCTCGATGCGCCGGCGGATCTCGTCCTCCAGTAGCCGGTCGGCGAACCCCGAACTGCCGCCCTGGGTACGGATGTTGTCCCGGACACGGGCGAGCAGGGTCTGCGGGCGCAGCCGTTCGAGCGTCTGGTACGACGACCAGCCGTCCGACTCCGGTGAGGAACCGTAGCCACCGAAGCCGTCGACCGCCTCCACCGCCAACCGGGCCATCATCGCCCGGTCGTCCGCGGTGAGCGCGGCCGCCAGCCGGTCCCGCAGCGCCTCCCGCCCCGCGGCCTGCTGCTCCGGCGCGCCGACGCCGCGCGGGAAGTACAGGTCGAAGACCGGATCGAACACCTGCCGCCCGCCGGTGCCGTGCAACAGCGTCGCCGCCAGCCCCTCGCGCAACCGCTCCCGGTCCGTGAGGCCGAGCACCTCGATCGCCCGTGCCGCGTCCACCGTCTCGCTCGTACCGATCCGGAAGCCGTGCTCGCGCAGTGCGCCCACGAGCGACGTCAGCCGCTCCGCGACGCCCGCGGGCGTGGTCACAGGGCGTCCAGGTCGAGCTTGGCGGTCGCCTTGAGCACGTCGTCCTGATGCTTGAGGAGCACTCCGAGGCTGGCCTGCACGACCGTCTCGTCCAGCGTGCCGGCGCCGAGCGCGAGCAGTGTGCGCGCCCAGTCGATGGTCTCGGCCACCGACGGCACCTTCCGCAGGTCCATCGCCCGCAGCGCGCCCACGACCCGCACGACGGAGCGGGCCAGCGCCTCGTCGAGCCCCGGCACCTTCAGCCGTACGATCCGGCGCTCCAGCTCCTCGTCGGGGAAGCCGATGTGCAGGAAGAGACAGCGGCGGCGCAGCGCCTCGGACAGCTCGCGGCTCGCGTTGGAGGTGAGGACGACGAAGGGCCTGCGCGTCGCGGTGATGGTGCCCAGTTCCGGGACGGTGACCTGGAAGTCGCTGAGCACCTCCAGGAGCAGGCCCTCCACCTCGACGTCCGCCTTGTCGGTCTCGTCGATGAGGAGCACCTTGGGGTCGTCGCCGCGGATGGCCGTCAGGAGCGGGCGCGTGAGCAGGAACTCCTCGCTGAAGATGTCCGTGCTCGTCTCGTCCCACGTCTCGTCGCGGCCCGCGCTGATGCGCAGGAGCTGCTTTGCGTGGTTCCACTCGTACAGCGCCCGGGACTCGTCGACCCCCTCGTAGCACTGCAGACGCACGAGCCGCGCCCCGGCGACCTCGGCGACGGCCTTGGCGAGCTCCGTCTTGCCCACTCCCGCCGGGCCCTCGACCAGGAGCGGCTTGCCGAGGCGGTCGGCGAGGAAGACGGTCGTGGCGACCGCGGGCGAGGCGAGATAGCCGGTCTCGGCCAGGCGTGCGGAGACGTCGTCGACGGATGTGAACAACGGGGCCTCCAGGTCGGCGGCGACGGTCGGGACGGTCAGAGCACCTATCTAAGCGCTTGTTCAGCGATGTTGTCACGGGGGTCCCGGGGATCGGAAGGGGGGAGACCGATCGGTTTCCTGTCGCCTCGTGGCGAGGTAACCTCGCCCGTATGGCCACATCAGACAAGGCGTCCACCAGGGACCGGCTTCTCGACGCCGCGGCCGAGCTCTTCTACCGCGAGGGCGTCTCCGTCGGCGTGGAGGCGCTCTGCCGGACCGCCGGGGTCTCGAAGCGGTCCATGTACCAGCTGTTCGCGAGCAAGGACGAGGTCCTCGCGGCGAGCCTGGAGCGACGGCTTCCGGAGTACGGGGCCCAGCTGGTGCCCACCGCGCAGGACACCGGCACGCCCCGCGACCGGATCCTTCAGGTCTTCGCACGGCTGGAGAAGGCGTCTGCTGAGCCCGCGTACCAGGGCTGCCCCTATCTGGCCGCGCTGGTCGAGCTGAAGGACCTCGAACATCCGGCGAGTGTGGTCGCCCATGGGGCGAAGGAGTGGCTGAAGGGCTTCTTCCGCGCGCAGGCCGAGGAGGGCGGGGCGCGGGATCCGGAGCTGCTCGCCCGTCAGCTGATGCTGGTGTTCGACGGGGCGAGCGCCCGTGCCGGTGCCCGGATCGAGACGCTGGACGGGTTGGTGACCACCACGGTCACGGCGCTGCTCGATGCCGGCGGCGTGCGGTGAACAGGGCGGCCGCCGAAGCGACCGCCCTCATCGTGCGGGTCGTTCTCACGACGCCACCGCGACCGCCCCGACCGCCGGAATCCGCAGCATCCGCCGCGCCGTGACCAGGCTCGTGCCCAGCGTCACCGCCGCCGCGATCGCGACGACCGTGCCCCCGATGCCGTAGAACTCGCCCGGCAGCACCCCGTCGCTGCGGACCACGGTGAAGGGCACGATCCCCGCCAGCGCGGCCACCATCCCGAACAGCACTCCCGTGACGGTCAGGATCAGCGTCTCGGCGCCGACCGCCCCGAGCACCTGGCCCGGAGTCGCCCCGGCCAGCCGCTGCTGACCGAACTCCCGGGCGCGGTAACTCGTCGCGGCATACAGTGAGTTGACCAGCATCACACAGACGAACACCACGATGATGCCGACGACCGTGAAGTTGAGCGTCTCGAGGTTCTTGGCGTCGATCGACTTCGTCAGCCCCGAGGCCTCGACGGCGTCGCTCTCCACCGCCTGCATGGTGAGCGTGGCCGTGGCCACCGCCGTGAACAGGATCAGCGACATCAGGATCCCGGCCAGATGACCGGCCCGCTCCCGCAGATTCCGCACCGCCAGCCAGCCGCTCGCCCCGTTCAGCGGCAGCCGGTCCAGTACGCCCTCCAGCAACCGCGGCGCCATCAGCGCGCAGCCCACCGACAGCAGGATCGCCCCGTAGGCGGGCGGCGCCATCAGGGCCTCGTCCGTCGCCGAGAAGACGAAGGTGGAGGAGATGGACACCGCACCGGTGAGCAGCGCGGCGTATGCGAGGAACTTCCGTGCCCCGCCCCGCCGTTCGTGCCCGCGCGTCGCCCGCCGTACGGCGAGGAAGGCGGCGCCCGCCGACGCGAGCAGCGTGATGTCGATGCCCGTCATGAGCGCGATCGGGCCGAAGGAGTGGTCGACGGACTCGGCGACCTGCCCGCTGTCCTGGAACATCTCCAGCAGTGCCCGACCGCCCAGCATCGCCGAGCCGATCGCCAGCGCCGCGCCCACCAGGGCCACGACCACCGCCTCACCCACGACCATCCGCTTCAGCTGTGCCGGGGTCGCCCCCGAGCAGCGCAGCAACTCCAACTCGGCCGCGCGCTGACGGACGTTGACCGTCAGGGCGGAGGCGACGGCGAAGAACACCAGCAGGGTGCCGTAGCCGCCGACGACGCCCGCCGCGAGGGACAGCGTCTCCGCGCTGGTCGAGTCGACGCCGTCCTGCGCCGCCGTGTCGTGCAGAGAGTTGAACGTCATGATGATCGCGGCGCCCAGGAACGCGCACAGCAGAGTGGCGAGAAACCGCCCGGGACGGTGCCGTATCGACCGCATGGCCAGCAGGGACATCGCTCACACCCCCAGCGTCACGTCGTCGCCGAGGTGCGCCAGCCGCTCGGCCACCGCGTCCGGGGTCGGCGCGTCCATCCGGCCCGCCAGCCGGCCGTCCGCCAGGAACAGCACCGAGTCGGCGTAGGAGGCGGCGACCGGGTCGTGGGTCACCATCACGACGGTCCGGCCGTGCACCCGCACCGCCTGCTGGAGCAGCCGCAGCACATCGCGTGCGCTGCGGGTGTCCAGGGCGCCCGTCGGCTCGTCCGCGAAGATCACCCGGGGCTCCGTCACCAGGGCCCGGGCGATCGCGACGCGCTGCCGCTGACCGCCGGACAGCTGGTCCGGGCGGTGCCCGAGCCGGTCGCCGAGACCGACGGACGTCAGGACCTCCCTGACCCGCCTGCGGTCGACGCGCTGCCCGGCCAGTTTGAGCGGCAGCACCGTGTTCTGCGCGACGGTCAGCGTCTCCAGCAGGTTGTACTGCTGGAACACGAACCCGATCCGCCCGCGCCGGAACTTCGTCAACTCGGCCTCGCCGCCCTCCGTCAGCTCGGTGCCGTCCACGCGCACGATGCCGCTGTCGGGCCGGTCCAGGCCCGCCGCGCAGTGCAGTAGCGTGGTCTTGCCGGAACCCGACGGCCCCATCACCGCGGTGAAGGTGCCCCGCCCGAGCCCCAGCGTGATCCCGTCCAGCGCGGTCACCGCACTGTCGTGCGCTCCGTAGGTCTTGGCGACCTTGACCAGCCGGAGCGCTTCGGCGGCGGGTCCCTTGTCGTGCGTGCGTCGCGAGCCTGCGCGAAACATCGTCATCACTCTCCGTCCGGCACTCCCTGTGCCCTGCGGAAGAAGCTACGGAGACGGCGGCTTGACCACATTGGGCGCAGAACCCGTATCGCCCGGTGTACTCAGCGACACCATCGGCCTGGGGCAGACCCGGGGCCGAGGACCATGTCAGGGGTGAGCCGACGGCCCGGTCGTGGAGGGTGCTGCGGATGTGCTCAGCGGGGAACGCCCCGCGTACCGTCTGCCCGCCTCATCCGAGGCCCGGGGGGACGAGGGTGTTGTCGCTCGTACGGTCGGCGAAGTAGTCCTCGATGTTGCGCACGGTGGTCTCGGCGATCTGGCCGACGGCGTCCCGGGTGAAGTACGCCTGGTGGGAGGTGACCAGTACGTTGGAGAAAGTCATCAGCCGGGCCAGGCGTTCGTCGGTCATCACCTCCAAGGACTTGTCGAGGAAGAACACCCCGGCCTCCTCCTCGTACACGTCCAGGCCCACGCCGCGGAGGCGACCGGTGCGCAGGGTGGTCAGCAGGGCGTCGGTGTCGATCAGGCCGCCGCGGCTGGAGTTGATCAGAACCGCGTCCTCCTTCATGAGCCCGAGCATCCTGGCGTCCACCAGGTGATGCGTGTCCGGCAGCAGCGGTACGTGCAGACTGACCAGGTCGGACTCGGCGAACAGCCGTTCGCGTGGGACGTACTCCATGCCGAGGGCCAGGCAGTCGGGGTTCTGGGTGATGTCCCAGCCCAGCAGGCGCATGCCGAAGCCGTGGGCGATGCGGGCGAACACCGTCCCGATCTTGCCGGTGCCCACCACACCCGCGGTGCGGCCGTGCAGGTCGCGGCCCATCAGCCCGTCGAGGCGGAAGTCGAACTCACGGGTGCGGTGCGCGGCCCGGACGATCCGGCGGTTCACGGCAAGGGCGAGGGCCCAGGCGAACTCGGCCACCGAGTGGGGCGAGTAGTAGGACACCCTGGCCACCGTGAGGCCCTGTTCCCGTGCCGCGGTCAGGTCGATGTTGTTGTAGCCGGTGGCCCGCTGGGCGACCAACTTCGTCCCGCCCTTGGCCAGGTGCCGCAGTACCTCGGCGTCGAGGGTGTCGTTGACGCTGCTGAGTACGATCTCGCGGCCGGCCGCGGTGGGCGCGGAGTCCCGGTTGAGGAACAGCTGCAGGCATCGCAGTTCGTGGTGGTTGAATGCCCGGTTGAATGCTTCCTCCAGGAGCGGCCTCTCGTCGGCGAAGACTCCGTACGCGATGATCTCCACGTCGTTTCCTTCCGCTGCACGATGGCATGTCCCACCGGTCCCACCAGTGACTCCAGGCAGCGGTCCGTGCCACGGCTGGGGTCACGGCCTTCGGCGCTCGCTCGTCCCGGGCTGCTCCAGGTGCGAGGCGAGGACCGCGGCCTGGACGCGGCGCTGGACGCCGAGTTTGGCCAGCAGGCGGGAGATGTGGTTCTTGACCGTCTTCTCGGACAGGTAGAGCTTCTTGCCGATCTCGCGGTTGGTCAGGCCGTCCCCGATCAGGGCGAGGATGTCACGCTCGCGGGGCGACAGGCTTGCCAGCTCGGGTGCGATGGTCGGCGTCTCGGCGGGGTCGGCGCGCAGTGAGCGCATCAGGCGGGCCGTGGTGGCGGGGTCCAGCATGGACTGGCCCGAGGCGACTGTGCGGACCGCCGAGACCAGGTCGGAGCCTCTGATCTGCTTGAGGACGTAGCCCGAGGCCCCGGCCATGATGGCGTCGAGCAGGGCGTCCTCGTCGTCGAACGACGTCAGCATGAGGCAGGCCAGCTCCGGCATCCGGCTGCGCAGCTCGCGGCAGACCGTGATGCCGTCGCCGTCCGGGAGGCGTACGTCGAGTACGGCGACGTGTGGGCGCAGCGCCGGCCCGCGGACCAGCGCGTGCTCGACGGTGCCCGCGTCGCCGACCACCGAGATGTCCGGCTCGGCGTCGAGCAGGTCCGTCAGGCCCCGTCGTACGACTTCGTGGTCGTCCAGCAGGAACACGCGGATCGGGTTCTGCTCCGTGAAGGTGCGTGTCTCGGTCATGACGGCCCCTTGTTCCCGATGGCTCACGGTCCGCGGACCACGGACTGCCCGTGATGCCGATCATTGCCCGCCGGAGCCGGATGCACCAGGGCCGTCCGGCCCCATCGGCTGCGAGATGCGCCCCGAACGGCCCAACGGCCATGGTTCAGCGGGCCTCGGTCGTGTCCCGGTCGAAATCCAAGATCACGCGGGTGGCCCGCCCCTCTACGAGCCGTCCAGAACCCGCTGGACCGGAGTCGGGCTTCCCGCGGCTGTCGCGTTCGACGAGTCGCCGGACCCGGCGACGCTTGTGCGGCCCTGAAGCTCGAAGTCCACATCCACGACCCCTTCCACTGCGCGCACGAGACGGGCGGCCACGGGGACCAGAGACGTGTCCCGGACACGTCCAGCCAGGTGCACCACTCCATCGTGCACCTGGACCCGGAGCGCCGAGCCCGGCGACGGGAAGAGGTGGGCCACCACCTCGCGCCGCACCTCCTCGGCGATCTCGTCGTCACCGCGCAGGAACACCTTGAGCAGGTCGGCCCTGCTGACGACGCCCTCCAGCATGCCCAGCTCATTGACCACCGGCAGCCTCTTGACCTTGGCGTGCGCCATGGTCCGGGCGGCCTGGGCGAGCGTCGCGTCGGGGCGGGTGGTGAGCGCAGGGGAGGTCATCAGTTCCTCCGCGGTGATCGCGCCGGCCTTCGCCAGGTCGGACAGGCGGCGGAGCTGGGTGTAGCGGTCGGGGTCGCTGTCGCGGAACTCCTCCTTGGGCAGCAGGTCGGCCTCTGAGACGACGCCGACGACGCGACCCTCGCCTTCCAGGACCGGCAGGGCGCTGACCTTCCAGTCCTGCATCAGCTGCACGATCTCCTTGAAGGTGGCCCTGCGTCCGACGGCGGTGACCGTGTGGGTCATGACGTCACTGACGAGGTGCGGGGTGCTGTACATGGTGGCTCCCTCGGTCTCTTCCGCTCGCGGGCACCTTCAGACGTAGCTGCCGGAGCCGTACGGGGCGTACAGATCCAGCAGCCGGGTCCGGGCGGAACGGAGGCGGTGGGAGAGCACGTCACCGACCCATCGGGTGACGGCGTGGCCCATGGCCGGGTCCTCCCGGCACATCGAGCGGACGGCCGTGGCGTCGAATTCGTACGCCCGTACCAAGGTCGTTGCCTCGGCGCCCAGGTGCCAGACGTGCGGGGTGAACAGCCAGGACCAGCCGACGAGTTCGTTGTGCCGCAGGGTCTCGATGACGGCCGGGCGGCGGCCGGGCACGTGCATGTCGAGCTCGATGGTGCCCGTGCGGATGATCCAGAACCGGTCGGCCTTGCCGCCTTCCTCGAACAGGCGTGTCCCTTGCGGGAAGGACACCTCGCGGGCGACGCGCATGAGTCGCTCCCGGTGCTCGGCGGGCAGGGCGCGCAGCGTGCTGGGCGTGGGGGTACTGATCATGGTGTGCCTCCCGACGGGTGCAGGTGCTTCCACCGCCAGCGTCTGCCCGCAGCCGCCGACGGGACATGGGCCACCCGGCCCCTGGAGGGGGCCCACCCGGCTCCGAGCTTCGGCAGCGGCTTCTTCTCGAGTCGGCGGGGTACGCCGCCAAGGCGTGGACGACCCCAACGGGTCATGACGACAGGGCCGTTCAGCCCTACGGCCACGGACCTTCGGCATCCGGCGGCCACCGCCCGGCCACGGCGAGAGTGAGCGGCGGCGGACACCGACCGACCGTCCCCCATCTCGCTGAAGGGATCACCACCATGGCCGGTGCGGTGGGCCGGCGCTGGGACTACCGCACCACGCCGGACCGGTCAGGGCCGGTCGGCCCCTTGCAGGGACCTTGCGGCCCCTGCCATGGGGCTGTGTCCGAAGACGAAGCTCGACTCGGGACCACCGGTTCCGGAGGTGGAATCATGACCCGCACCATCACCCTCAGCGTCACCGTCGGCCTCGACGGTTCACGTGAGAGCCGCGCGGCGGCCGAGTGGGCGGCCCGCGAAGCACAGTTGCTCGGGTTGCCGCTGAAGCTGGTCCACGTCTGGGAGCCCGTACCGGCGCGCATGGCGCAGGCACCGCTCCTCGGCGCCGAGACCCAGCAGCACTGGATCGACCGGATCCCCCGCGAAGCGGCCGAGGGCATCCGGGTGCGTCACCCCGGCCTCGACGTGATCATCGAGCAGCAGACCGGCCGGCCCGCCGAAGTGCTGGCCGACCTGGCGAAGGAGGCCGAACTGCTTGTTCTCGGCTCCCGGGGACTGAGCGGCATCGGCGGTTTCATGGTCGGCTCGGTCGGACTCGCCGTCGTGGCGCACGCCGAGCGGCCGGTCGTCCTGGTCCGCGCCGACCAGCAGGCCGCCGACGAACACGAGATGGACCCCGCAGGCATCCCGTCCGCCGCGACCGCATTCCGGCCTGTCGTCCTCGGCCTCGACATCGAGAGTCCGGACGAGGAACTGATCGAGTTCGCGTTCGCCGCCACCTCCCGTCGTGGGACCTCCCTGCGGGTCGTGCACGGCTGGAACCCGCCTCCGTACTACGCCTACGGCCTGTCCGCGGACCTCGAACTCCACGGGGCCCTGGCACGGGGCGACACCACTGCCCTGACCGAGGTCATACGCCCGTGGCGCAAGAAGTTCCCGGAAGTCGAGGTCACCGCGGAATCCCACTTCGGCACGCCCGGCAGCCATCTTGTCGACGCCTCCCGCGAAGCCTCCCTGGTCGTCGTGGGCCGTCGGATCCGCCGCAGCGCGTTCGGCTCCCACATCGGTCCCGTCACCCACGCCGTCCTGCACCACGCCACCGCTCCCGTCGCCGTCGTCCCGCACGGCTGACCCACCGTCCCTCAAGGAGCAGAAACCATGAAGGCAGCAGTCGTACGAGCCTTCGGCGAGCCCCTGGTCATCGAGGACCGCCCCGACCCCGAGCCCGGCGCCGGTCAGGTCCGCGTCCGGGTCGAGGCCTCCGGGCTGTGCCACACCGACATCCACGCCGCCCACGGCGACTGGCCCGTCATGCCCAACCCGCCCTTCGTGCCGGGCCATGAGGGAGTCGGCCTGGTCGAGAAGCTCGGCGACGGCGTCACTCACCTGAGCGTCGGGCAGCGGGTCGCCGTTCCCTGGCTCGGCAGGGCCTGTGGCCGGTGCGAGCACTGTCTGTCCGGCTGGGAGACGCTGTGCGAGCAGCAGATCAACACCGGCTACGGCTGCGACGGTGGCCACGCCGAGAAGATGCTCGCCTGGGCCGACTTCGCCCAGCCGGTGCCGAAGGGCGTCCCCGCTGTCGACGCCGCCCCGCTGACCTGCGCCGGCGTCACCACGTACAAGGCGCTCAAGGTCGCCGACGTACGGCCGACCCAGCTCGTGGCGATCTCCGGGATCGGCGGGCTCGGTCACCTGGCCGTGCAGTACGCGAAGATCGCCGGAGCCACCGTCGCAGCCGTCGACGTCACCGACGAGAAGCTCGAACTCGCCGCCGAACTGGGCGCCGACCTCGTCATCGACGCCCGCAAGCACGATGTGGGCGAGGTGCTGAAGCGGCACGGCGGCGCGCACGCGGCCATCGCGCTCGCGGTGAACGAGGCCGCGTTCATGGCCGTCAACTCCGGGCTGCGGCGGGGCGGCAAGCTCGTGATGGTCGCTCTGCCCGCCCACGGCACGATCGAGCTCCCGATCTTCGACACCGTCCTGAACGGGACGAGCGTGATCGGCTCGATCGTCGGCACCCGGCAGGACCTCGCCGAGGTCTTCCGACTGCACGCGGCCGGCCGCACCCGGGTCATCTGCGAGACCCGCCCGCTCAGCTCCGTCAACGAGTCCATCGACGACGTGCTGCGCGGCCAGGTCAAGGCCCGGATCGTCTTCGACCTCGGTGTGGGACGGTGAGGGCGATGGACCTGCCGATCGTCGTCGGCGTGGACGGTTCCGAGCCCAGCCTGCGGGCCGTCGACTGGGCGGCCGACGAGGCCGTACTGCGCGGGGTGCCGTTGCGGCTGGTGTACGCCTCGCTGTGGGAGCGATACGAGGGTGCCGCGCTCGCCCAGGACCTGGGCAAGCCGTCCGAGCAAGTGCGGGCCGAGGACATCGTGGAGACCGCCGCCCTGCGTGCCCAGCGCCGGCAGACCGACGTGAAGATCTCCACCGACACGCTTCCCGAGGAACCCGAGTACGCCCTGGTGCGCGAGAGTCGCAACGCCGCCCTGCTCGTGACGGGCACCCGCGGCCGGAGCGGTATCACCGAGGCGCTGCTGGGGTCGGTGAGTCTCACCGTCGCCGGGCACGCGCACTGCCCGATGGTCGTCGTCCGCGGCAGCCACGACAACCTGGTCCGGTCGGGGCCGCACGGTCGCGTTGTCGTCGGCGTCGGGGAGAGGCGGACGACTCCGGCCGCTGTGCGTTTCGCCTCCGACGAGGCGCGGCGGCGAGGCGCGGTCCTGGAGGTCGTTCGCGCCTGGCGGTGCCCCGCGCACGAGACCACGGACCACCCTCTGCTCGCCGGGGAACCCGCCCGGATGCATGAGCGGCAGGCCGTGGAGGTACTGGAAAAGGCGCTGCACGACGTCTGCGCCGATGTCGAAACTCACCGCCGTGCGGTCGAGGGCACCACACGCAGCGTCCTCGCGGACGCCTCGCGCGGTGCCGACCTCCTGGTCATCGGCGCCGAGCGTCGGCACCGGCACTTCGGGCTTCAGCTGGGCCGGGTGGCCCACGGGGTGCTGCACCATTCGGCCTGTCCGGTCGCCATCGTGCCGGAGCGGCAGTGAGCATTCGAGCACGGACGCCCTGCGCGGCAGGGTCACCGACATGCGGCTGAACTGCCGGTTTCACCGGCCCTGCGAGCTGAATCGACGACTTCCGGAGTCTCCTTATGTCCAAGGTGGAACACCAGAACGCCACCGCACTTTCCGAACTCCCCGACGACGAACTGCGCACCCTGGACGCCCACTGGCGGGCCGCAAACTACCTCGCCGCGGGCCAGATCTATCTGCTGGCGAACCCGCTGCTGACCGAGTCCCTCACGCCCGAGCACATCAAGCCGCGGCTGCTCGGCCACTGGGGCACCTCACCAGGGCTGAACCTCGTGTACACGCACCTCAATCGCGTCATCAAGGCGCGCGAACTCGACGCGCTGTGCGTGTGGGGTCCCGGGCACGGCGGGCCGTCGGTGCTCGCCGGGTCCTGGCTGGACGGCAGCTACAGCGAGATCTACCCGGACGTCTCACGCGACGCAGAAGGCATGGAGCAACTGTTCCGGCAGTTCTCGTTCCCCGGCGGTGTGCCGAGCCATGTCGCGCCGGAGGTCCCGGGGTCCATCCATGAGGGTGGCGAGCTCGGCTACTCGCTCGCCCACGCCTACGGCGCCGCCTTCGACAACCCGGACCTGCTGGTCGCCTGTGTGATCGGCGACGGCGAGGCGGAGACCGGACCGCTGGCCGCCTGCTGGCACTCCAACAAGTTTCTCGATCCGGTCCATGACGGCGCGGTCCTGCCGATCCTGCACCTCAACGGCTACAAGATCGCCAACCCGACCGTGCTGTCCCGGCTGCCGGAGGCCGAACTCGACCAGCTCCTGCGGGGATACGGATACGAGCCGCTCCACGTCACCGGCGACGAGCCCGTCGCCGTCCACCGTGCCATGGCGCGCGCATTCGACGAGGCACTGGACCGTATCGCCCTGATGCAGCGCTCCGCCCGCGACGACGGCGTCACCGAGCGCGTGCACTGGCCGGTGATCGTCCTGCGCACGCCGAAGGGCTGGACCGGCCCCGCCGAGGTCGACGGACTGCAGGTGGAGGGAACCTGGCGTGCCCACCAAGTGCCGCTGGCCGGCGTACGGGAACACCCGGAGCACCTGCGGCAGTTGGAGGCGTGGCTGCGCTCGTACCGCCCCGAGGAGCTCTTCCACCCGGACGGCCGCCCCGTCGCCGACGTCCTCGCCTGCGTTCCGGAAGGCTCCCGACGGCTGGGCGCCACCCCGCACGCCAACGGCGGACTCCTCGTGCGTGACCTGCCCATCCGCGCTCTGGACTCCTTCGCCGTACCCGTCGACAAGCCGGGCACGACCCTGCACGAGCCGACTAGGGTCCTCGGCGACCTCCTGGAACAGGTCATGAACGACACCCGCTCCCGCCGGGACTTCCGGATCGTAGGCCCCGACGAGACCGCCTCCAACCGGCTCCAAGCCGTCTTCGACGCCAGCGGAAAGGCCTGGCAAGCAGGCACCCTTCCCGTCGACGAACATCTGGACCGGCACGGCCGCGTGCTGGAGATCCTCTCCGAGCACACCTGCCAGGGCTGGCTGGAGGGCTATCTCCTCACCGGCCGGCACGGGCTGTTCTCCTGTTACGAGGCCTTCGTCCACATCGTCGACTCCATGGTCAACCAGCACATCAAGTGGCTGAAGACGTCGCGGGAGCTGCCGTGGCGCGCCCCGATCGCCTCCCTGAACTACCTGCTCACGTCGCACGTGTGGCGCCAGGACCACAACGGCTTCTCCCACCAGGACCCCGGCTTCGTCGACCACGTCCTCAACAAGAGCCCCGAAGTCGTACGGGTCTATCTGCCGCCGGACGCCAACACGCTCCTCTCCGTCGCCGACCACGCCCTGCGCAGCCGCGACTACGTCAATGTGATCGTGGCCGGCAAGCAGCCCTGTTTCGACTGGCTGTCCATGGACGCCGCCCGCGCCCATTGCGCGCGCGGGGCCGGCATCTGGGACTGGGCCGGCACCGAGAACGGCGGCGAACCGGACGTCGTCCTCGCCTGCGCCGGCGACGTGCCCACCCAGGAGGTGCTGGCCGCCGCCCAACTGCTCCGCCGTCACCTGCCCGGCCTGGCCGTGCGCGTGGTCAACGTCGTCGACATGACCCGGCTGCTGCCGCGCGAGGAGCACCCGCACGGCATGACCGACTTCGAGTACGACGGCCTGTTCACGACGGACAAGCCGGTGATCTTCGCCTACCACGGCTACCCCTGGCTGATCCACCGCCTCGCCTACCGCCGCACCGGCCATCCGAACCTGCACGTGCGCGGCTACAAGGAGTCCGGCACCACGACCACACCGTTCGACATGGTCGTCCGCAACGACCTCGACCGCTACCGCCTCGTCATGGACGTCATCGACCGGGTCCCCGGCCTCGCGGTGCGCGCCGCCGCCGTACGGCAGCAGATGGCCGACGCCCGCGCACGCCACCACGACTGGATCCGCGAGCACGGCACCGACCTGCCCGAGGTCGCCGACTGGGCCTGGAACGCCTGAACCAGCCTGCTCCCGGAAGGGGTTCGCCATCATGACCGTACGCGTCGGCGTCAACCGCTTCGGCTGCATCGGCCACACCCTCCTGAACTGTGAGGCGAGCGTGGACGAGATCAACGAGGCGTTCGCCACAGGCGCCGCCGAGGGACTGCTCTACGGCATCCTGCGCATCTCCAAGGCGCCGATCGTCTCCCGCGACGTCATCGGCGACCCCGCCTTCGGCGTCTGCGACCCGGCTCTCACGCAGACCAACGGAACCCTGGTCAAGGTCTTCGGCTGGTACGACAACGAGCGGGGCTACACCAACCGGCTCCTCGACCTCAGGGCCCTCGTGGCCGAGGCCTGACGCAGCTCGAGAGGGCCGGTGCCGCCGATCACCGGCCCTTTGCCGCACCAGGGACCACCCAGCGGCAGACGCTGGGCCGACCGGCCCCGGGTATACCCGGACAGCCCATGGGCCCCCTCGCCGATCCGCTGGATGCTCGAAGTGCGAAGGCGGCCGACCTTACGCAGCTCGCCCAGGCCGGCTGCAACCCAGTCCTTGCGACACCGGGCCGGGTCACCGTGCTCGACGCACGTGTCCGCCTGCTGCCGCGTCGGCCCCACGACCCCTGTCTGCGCCGCCTGCGCTGAGGAGGACCAGCCATGAAGCACAACAAGGTCGGCTCCGTGATGACCAGTGACGTCGTCCGGGCCGAGTACGGCACCCCGTTCAAGGAGGTCGCGCGGCTGCTCGCCGGCCACCGGATCAGCGGACTGCCCGTCGTCGACGAAGACGACAAGGTGATCGGCGTCATCTCCGAAACGGACCTGATGGCGCGCCAAGCAGCGACTCCCCACCCCTACGAACCGAAGCGCCGCTTCCGACTGGCCGACATGACGCGCAGCGCCCGGCAGCAGGCCGCGAAGGCCAAAGCCCGCACCGCAGGTCAGCTGATGACCGCACCCCCGGTCACCGTGCACGCCGACGACACCATCATCGAGGCCGCCCGGACCATGGCCCAGCGGCGCGTGGAACGGCTGCCCGTCCTCGACGAGGCGGACCGCCTGGTCGGCATCGTCACCCGGCGCGACCTGCTCCAGGTCTTCCTGCGCCCCGACAGGGAGATCCGCGACGAGATCGTCCAGGAGGTCCTGATACGCGCACTGTGGCTGCTACCGCCCAGCATCGAGGTCTCCGTCGCGGAAGGGGTCGTCACCCTCAGCGGCCGGACGGAACGCAAGAGCGAGACGGACATCGCTGTCTCGATGACCCGCCAGATCGACGGCGTGGTCTCAGTGGTCAGCCGGCTCACCTGGAGCCTGGACGACACGAAGCAGCGGCCCGACGAGCCGGCACTGCAGGGCGTGGCCGACGACTGGCTGCGCCGGCTCTGAGAGGAGGTGGACCACCATGACGGGCAACGTGCTGGTGGCCTACGGAACAACCAACGGATCGACCGCGCAGATCGCCGAAGCCATCGCCGACGTCCTGCGCAAGGACGGGCTCACGGCTGATGCCGTGCCCGCCCGGACCGTGGCGAGCGTGTCCTCGTACGACGCCGTCGTCGTCGGCGGCGGACTGTACGCCGGACGCTGGCACAAGGACGCTCGCCGCTTCGTCCGGCGGCACGGCCGGGATCTCGCCGAACGGCCGCTCTGGCTCTTCAGCAGCGGCCCTCTCGACCCCTCGGCCTCCGAGCGGGACATCCCGCCGGTGCCCGGGGTGAAGAAGGCCATGGTGCGACTGGAAGCCAGGGAGCACATCACCTTCGGAGGCTGCCTGGAGGACGGTGCGAAGGGGTGGGTGGCCGGGATGATCCTGCGCTCAGGGAAAGGCGGAGACTTCCGGGACTTCACCGCGATCGAGGAGTGGGCGAGGCGTGTAGCCGCCGAGCTCACGGCTGGTGATTAGCCGACGAAGCGGACGACCCTGGTACCGGGACAGCGGGCACCAGGGTCGTTTCTCGAGGGCTTGTTGAGAAGTTCGAGGCTTGCCAAGAGGGCACCAGGGCGACGGGGCACATGGCTTCGCGCAGCAGCGCCGCGCGACCGGCTCCGGCTCGCCCCCTGAGCCCCGTCCCACGACCACCGGCCCGGCTCTCGCGGACAGCTGGACCAGAGCCTGGACCAGGCCGGTCCGGCGTCCTCCAAGGAAGCCGTCGTCATCGGATCCACCACGGAGCCCGCCCGGGCCGGTCGCGTACGCTCTCCTCGCCCATCGCACCGAGCCGTTGTCGTTGTTCCCGGCGGCTGACCGGTACCTCTCGCATGTGCCGCTCGGGCGTCGTTCAGGCCTCGTCCGAGCTGCCGTCTGCACTGAGCAGGACGCCCGTGACCAGGTCCGTCCGGATGCGGATCGCCTGGTCCATGGCCTGCTCCACCCACGGCCGCACCAGCGCTCGACAGCGGGCCAGGTCGTCGGGATCGGTCACCAGCCGGGCGTACCCGGTCACCACCACACTCCAGCCGAGATGCGTCTGCGGGTCGATGGCGTCCGCTTCGTAGGCGACGACGACACCCGGGTCCCCGGCCCGCTGGGCGTGCGAGGTCAGGGCAGCGCCCTCATGGGTGCGGATGACGATGTCACCGCCGTCCAGAGCGTGGTTGACCGGGCGCACGGTCGGCAGCGCGTGCCGGGTGAAGACGATCCTCCCCAGGGACACGCTGCCGAGCAGCCGCAGCGCCTCGGCACCGTCGAGCTCGATGCGGCGGCGAGGTCCTGCCAGGATCGGCCGATTGTCGTCGTGGACCATGACTGACTTCCGTTGAGGTGCGTTGCTCACTGTCTGGCGCGTGGCTCGGTCTGCGCTTGGTCTGCTTGCGGGCGGAGCGACACCGCGGGGGATCGGTGCCGCTCCTGCCTCCACTGTCTCCCGGGCCACGACCCGTTCCAAGGGCCGATGGGCCCCGATGTGGACCAGACGGCCCACGCCGTCCAGGTCGATCGTCTCGAACGGTGAGGCGGGGCCATGACGCTGCGCTCCTAGGGCTCGGCGGTCTCGCCCGGCCCTTCGGTTCGGCTTTTCGGTTCGGTCCTTGCCGAGCCGTGAAGGCGTGGTGCCCGGCGAGGGCGGCCACCGGACCACGTACCGCTGGATCCGATGCCATACCCTCACGCGCCGTGGACCGGTAGCGTGACCCATATCCGGAGCGGCCGGTGCCCGCCCGCCCAGGTGACCGGAGGAGACGCAGGTGGGAAGCCCCGAGGAGCCGTGGGAAGCCCGCGTACGGCTGCCGCAGCTGAGGCTGGACGAGCTGCTCGAAGAGCTCCAGGCACGGCTGGACGCGGCCCGCGGTACCCGTGACCGGGTACACAGCCTGCTGGAGGCGGTGCTGTCCGTCGGCCGCGAGCTGGATCTGGAACAGGCCCTGCGCAGCATCGTCGAGGCCGCCGCGGTGCTGGTCGACGCCGAGTACGCCGCCCTCGGCGTGATCGGACCGGATGGCAAGCGGCTCTCCGCCTTCCACACGGTCGGGGTCACCGAGGACCAGATCGGCCGGATCGGCCACTTCCCGGAGGGACATGGCATCCTCGGCGAGCTGATCCGCCGTCCCGAGCCGTTGCGCCTGGGGAAGATCTCCGAGCACCCGGCCTCGTACGGCTTCCCGCCCAACCACCCGCCGATGAACACGTTCCTCGGCGTTCCCATCCGGGTGCGCGACCAGGTCTTCGGCAACCTGTACCTGACCGAGAAGCGGGGCGGAGCGCAGTTCGACGAGGAGGACGAGTCGGTCCTGTCCACCCTGGCCGTGGCGGCCGGAGTCGCGATCGACAACGCCCGCCTGTACGAGGACTCCCGGCTGCGGGAGCGCTGGTTGCGTGCGAACGCGGAGATCACCCACACCTTGATGTCGGGTGGCGAGCGCGGCACGGTCCTGGGACTGATCGCCGACCGGGCCCGGGAGATCACCGGAGCGGCCCTGGCTCTGGTCGCGATGCCCGTGCAGGACACCGACTCGCTCGCCGTGGAACTCGCCGTCGGGCCGGACGCGGACACGCACCGGGCTCTGGTGATCCCCAGGGAGGGCAGTCTGATCGGCGAGGCGTTCGCCTCCGGCACGCCCGTCACCAGCACCGATGTGTCACATGACGAACGGGTGTCGTCAGCCCTCGCCCACTTCTCCGGGCTCGGACCGGCCGTCGCCGTACCGATCGGAACGGACTCCGGCGGGTTCCGGGGCGTCGTCCTGTTGGTCCGCGAGACCGGCCGGACGGTGTTCTCCGGTAAGGAGATCGAACCGTTGAAGGGCTTCGCGGCACAGGCGGCGATCGCGATGGAACTGGCGGAGCGGCGCGCGGACGCCGAGGAGGTCGCCGTGCTCAAGGACCGCGACCGCATCGCCCGCGACCTGCACGACCTCGCGATCCAGCGGCTGTTCGCCACGGGCATGACCCTGCAGAGCGCGGGCCGGTTCATCGAGCATCCCGAGGCTTCCGAGCGCGTGGTGCGCGCGGTGGACGACCTCGACGAGACCATCAAGATCATCAGGTCGACGATCTTCGGACTGCGTTCGCGGGAAGGCGCCGGCGAGGCCGGGCTTCGGGCGCGTGTGGTGCGGATCGTGGGCGAGGCGGCACCGGTGCTGGGCTTCGCGCCGAGTGTGCGGATGGAGGGGTTGGTGGAGACCTGGGTGCCGCGCGAGATCGCCGACCACTTGGTGGCCGTACTCTCCGAGGCACTCACCAACATCGCGCGGCACGCCCGCGCCGACCGTGCGGACATCGTCCTGACGGCCGATTCCCACCAGGTCCGCCTCACGGTGACCGACAACGGCGTCGGTGTCCCGGCCGACGGCCGGCGCAGCGGGCTGCGCAACATGGCGGAGCGGGCGCGGCAGTTGGGCGGGGAATTGCAGTTGAGCAGCCCCGATGGTGGCGGCACGACGTTGGTGTGGCGGGTGCCGGTACCGACAAAGTAGCCGGTCGCGGGCCTCCGCCTTCCTGACTTCCCATGGTTGCCGCGCCCTCGCAGGTCTCGATGTCCAGGCTGTCCTCGAGCAGCCGGATGCCGTCGTGGCGCACCATGGCCGCCGCCCGCTCGCGAGCCGTCTCGTGGTCGCCGTCCACCAGTTCCCGCCTGGTGTCCAGCGCGCGGATGCGATCAAGCTTGGCCGCAGTCACGAAGCGGGATGCCACCCAGTTGATGTGGTTCAGGCGGCGCTGAGCTCGGGGAGCCCGATCGTCTACATCCGACGGTGAGCGGAGGTCATGGCTCCGTGACGTCGGTGACCGTACTGGTGCCTTGCGTGGCTTCCCCGGTTGGGTCCGCCGGCGGTACAGGTAGCTCATGACGGACAGCGGGGGACGTCGCCATGCGTGGTGGCGGGGATTGCGGGAGTCGATCCAGGGGGCGGACACCGAGTTGTGGCCCGAAGGGCTGACGGAGGTCGTGCCGACCGGTTTCGAGCCTGCGTATGTGCAGTTCGGCGATCTCTATCCCGAACAGCAGCTGCAGTTGCAGCTTCTCTACGGCGCCTCGCAGCGCGCCTTCGAGCGCAGGACGCGCGTGTCGGCGCGGGTCACCGTGGTGCGGGTGCTCGGCAACGCTCTGAGTGATCCTCGGCTGGGCGATCCCAAGCCCAACGAGTACCTGACCGAGTATCTCGACCAGGAGATCGCCGACTTGAGGGGCCGGCTCGCGCAGGACAGCGCGACCGCCGTCAGCCGCGGGCTCAACATCGGACTCGCCATGGGCTCGGCCGTCGGCCTCGCGCTGCTCGCGGTTCCGCTGCTCTGGGGAGCCGACCTGCTCGGCGCCCTGGGCGTGATGCTGAACTGCACCAACCGCTGGAGCCTGCTGGGCGCGTTCGTGAGCGGTGGCGTCGGCGCGTTCGGGGCCGTGCTCAGTGTGCTCGTACGGCTGCGGGGAAGCGCGGACCAGCTGGCGCGCCGTCAGACCAACGGGCGCGAGGGCATCGTCGTCCCCGGCCAGATGGCCCGCAGCATGCGCCACGAGGGCGTCTACCGGGTGTTCGTCGGCTGGATCCTCGCCCTCGCCGTCTACTTCCTGCTCAGCGGCGGCATCATGACCGTCTTCGAGCCGCCCGCCACCACGGCCGAGATCTGCCTGGCCGGAAACCCGGGAGCGGCCGCCGCCGGCACCGAGTTCTGGGGCTTCTGGTGCGCCGTCGGCTTCGTGGCGGGCTTCAACGAACGGTGGGCCTTCGGCATCCTGAGCCGCGACTCGACGAGGCGACCGGGCAAGGGTTCCTGATCCTCCTACCGACTCCCGTCCGGCCGCTACGACGTGACGTCGGAACTCGCCGGATCAGCCTGACCGGCCACCAGCACCACCTCCAGGGTGCGCGGACCGTGCACCCCCTCGACCCGGTCCAGCTCGATGTCGCTGGTCGCCGACGGACCGGAGATCCACGTCGACGGGCGGGCCGGGTCGAGGCGTTCGAGGGCCTGCGGGACGGAGGAGACGACCTGGTCCGGGACCCGTACGACACAGATGTGGTGATCGGGGACGAGGGTGATACGGCGACGGCCCTGGTCGGGGGAGCCGTCCAGGACGAGGGTTCCGGTCTCGGCCACAGCGACCGCACACGCTGTGACCACGCTGTCGACCTGGTCCAGCTCGTGCGGCGTGCTCTTCGCCCGGTCCGCGATCCGCTCGGCATCGGTCGCCGCGAGCCACCCGGCCTCCAGCCCCGGCGGCACGAGCACCGTCTTCGCGCCGCGCGCGGCGAGCATCCCGGCGATGGTGGCGGGGAGATCGGCGGCGGTGCAGCGGTGCACGATCGCCCGGTAGTCCGCCAGGTTCTCGGCCAGCAGATCGACCGTCTCCTCGACACTCCGCTCCCCGTGCTCCCGCAGGTAGTCACGCGGAACCGCCTGCTCGTAGTGTGGGTCCCTCCCAGGCCGTTCAGGCACTGGGGGAGTGTCGTCCTGCCGTTCGTCCGGTACGTCGGCGAGAGCGCGCCGCACCCGTCCGAGAATCCGTTCCCTGCTGCTCACTTGGCGCCGTCCTTCCCGCCGTTCGTCCGCTGCCACCAGTCCCGGAACGGCTCCTTGGGCACCGCCGGCAGATCCCGGGTCCCGCTCCACGCCTTGCCCGGCCCCGGCAGCGACCGCGGATGCAGGCGCCGCGTGCGCGAGGCCAGCCGCTGACCGGCGCGCAGGGCGCCGGGACGGCTGAACGCCCAGCGCGCCGCCCGCATCGCGGCCCGCTCGGCGGCGTGCCCCTTCGCGGGTTTCAGCACCACCCTGTTGCCCTGTGCCGTCACCTGACCGCCCTCGACGACCCGTTCCCGCAGATGCACCAGCACCTCGGGGATGTCGATGGCGACCGGGCACACCTCGTAGCAGGCGCCGCACAGCGACGACGCGTACGGCAGCGAGGCGTCGATCTCGCTGGTCACGCCCCGGAGTTGAGGGCTGAGGATGGCGCCGATCGGCCCCGGGTAGACCGACCCGTACGCGTGCCCGCCGGCCCGCTCGTACACCGGGCAGACGTTCAGGCACGCCGAGCAGCGGATGCAGCGGAGGGCCTGGCGGCCGACCTCGTCGGCGAGTGTGTCGCTACGGCCGTTGTCGAGGAGGACCAGGTGGAAGTTGTGCGGCCCGTCCCCGTCGGTCGTACCGGTCCAGGTGGAGGTGTACGGATTCATGCGCTCGGCGGTGGAGGAGCGGGGGAGCGTCTGCAGGAACACCTCCAGGTCCCGCCAGGTGGGCACGATCTTCTCGATGCCGACGACCGAGATCAGCGTCTCGGGCAGGGTCAGGCACATCCGCCCGTTGCCCTCGGACTCCACGACCACCAGCGTGCCGGTCTCGGCGACCATGAAGTTGGCGCCGGAGATGCCGACCTTGGCCCGCAGGAACTTCTCACGGAGGTGCAGGCGCGCCGCCTCGGCGAGTTCGGCGGGTGTGTCGGTCAGGCCTTCCGGTGCCGGGCGGCCCCACTCGCCCATCTCGCTCCGGAAGATGTCCCGGATCTCGCCCCGGTTGCGATGGATGGCGGGGACGAGGATGTGCGAGGGCCGGTCCTTGCCCAACTGCACGATCAGCTCGGCGAGATCGGTCTCGTAGGCGCGGATGCCCTCCGCTTCGAGGGCCTCGTTGAGGCCGATCTCCTGGGTGGCCATCGACTTGACCTTGACGACCTCCGACTCACCGGTCGCCTTGACGAGATCGGCCACGATCCGGTTGGCCTCGTCGGCGTCGGCGGCCCAGTGGACGACGCCGCCCGCCGCCGTGACCGACTCCTCCAACTGCACGAGATACCGGTCGAGATGACGCAGCGTATGGTCCTTGATCCGCTTTCCGGCCTCGCGCAGTGCCGCCCAGTCCGACACCTCGGCGACGGCCTTCGCCCGCTTGGCGCGGATGGTGTGCGTGGCGTGGCGGAGGTTGCCGCGCAGGGTCGCGTCGTGCACGGCCTCGTGCGCGGCCTTCGGAAACGCCGGCATCCCGACGAACGTCCCACTCATACCGTCGGCTCCTCCTCCGTGCTCGCCAGGATCTCCGCGATGTGCACCGGCCGCATGCCCGTACTGAGCCGGGCCATGGTCCCGCCGATGTGCATCAGACAGGAGTTGTCGGCCGCGCACAGCACCTCGGCGCCCGTCGCCTCGGCGTTGCGCACCTTGTCCGCGCCCATCGCGGCCGAGACATCGGAGTTCTTGAGCGCAAAGGTGCCGCCGAAGCCGCAGCACTCCTCGGCCCCCGGCAACTCGACCAACTCGAGCCCCTTGACGGCCTGGAGCAGCCGCCGGGGCCGGTCGCCGAGACCGAGCCCGCGCAGGCCGTGGCAGGTCGGGTGGTACGTCACCTTGTGCGGGTAGTGGGCGCCCACGTCCGTCACCCCCAGCACGTCCACCAGGAACTCCGTGAGCTCGTACGTCTTCGGCACCACCGGCGCGAGAGTCGCAGCGAGCGTGTCGCCACGCCCCTCGGCCCGCGCCCGCTCACCCATCCGCGGATACAGCTCCCGCACCATCGCCCCGCACGACCCGGACGGGGTGACGATCGCCTCGTACTCCCCGAAGACATCGGAGAAATGCCGGGCGAGCGGCTCGGCCTCGTGCCGGTATCCGGTGTTGTAGTGGGCCTGCCCGCAACAGGTCTGCGCCATCGGGAAGTCGACCTCGACGCCCAGCCTGGTCAGCAGTTTCACCACGGCGCGCCCGGTGTCCGGATAGAGCGTGTCGTTGACACAGGTCAGGAACAGGGCGACACGCATCGCGGCTCCTTGTGATCGATCATCGGATGAGTGCAGGGTAGTGCGGGCGCGCGGCCCGGGGGAGACCCCGCTCACCGTCGGGTGAGCCGGGTCTCCGCCTCGTCCCAGCGTGCCGCGTCCCCCCGCGGCTCGTACCGCGTCAACGGCTGCGTACGGGTGAGCAGGCGCCGACCGTCCGCGAGGTCGCCGACCAGCCCGTGGGCACGCGCCTGGACGAGGACGTTCCCGAGGGCGGCGGCCTCGGTCGGGCCGGCCACCACCGGCAGCCCGCAGGCGTCGGCGGTCAGCTGGCACAGCAGGGCGTTGCGGGTCCCACCGCCGACGACATGCACGACGTCGACGGGATGGCCGGCCAGCCGCTGCGCGTCCGCGATCGCCCTGCGGTGCGCGAGAGCGAGCGAGTCGAGGATGCACCGCGTGATCTCGGCGGGCGAGGCGGGCACCGGCTGCCCCGACGCCCGGCACGCCTCGGCGATCCGCTCCGGCATCCGCCCCGGCGCCAGGAACGCCGCGTCGCCCGCGTCCACGACCGACCGCAGCGCCGGCACCTTGGACGCGTCGAGCAGCAGCCCGCCCAGGTCGGGGTCGCCCCAGGCCCGTACGCACTCCTGGAGCAGCCACAACCCCATGATGTTCCGCAGATACCGGACCGTGCCGTCCAGCCCCAGCTCATTGGTGAAGTTGGCGGCCCGGCTCTCCTCGGTCAGCACGGGGGCGGTCAGCTCCAGCCCCGCCAGAGACCAGGTACCGGTGCAGATGTACGCGAACCGCTCGCCGTCCGCCGGGACGGCGGCCACGGCGGACGCGGTGTCGTGCGAGCCGACCGCCGTGACCGGCACGGGACCGGCGAGCCCGGTCTCCTCCAGCACCTCGTCACGCAGCAGCCCCGCGGGATCGCCGGGTTGCCTGAGCGGCGCGAACACGTCCAGGCCGATGCCCAGCCGGGAGGCGATGTCGTACGACCATTCGCGCGTCCGTGGGTCGATGAGCTGGGTGGTGGAGGCGTTGGTGAGCTCGGTGCCCTGCTCGCCGGTGAGCCAGTACGTCAGCAGGTCGGGGATGAGCAACAGGCGCCGGGCGTGGGCCAGTTGCTGTGTCTCACGGGCTGCCGTCAGCTGGTACAGGGTGTTGAAGGGGGCGTACTGCAGGCCCGTCGCCGCGTACAGTTCGGCGGCCGGTACGGTCGCCCACACCTTCTCCGCGACGCCCTCGGTCCGCGAGTCCCGGTAGTGCACGGGGTTGCCGAGCAGCGCCCCGTCGGCGTCGAGCAGACCGTAGTCCACGGCCCAGCTGTCGATGCCGACGGAGTCGACCTGTCCGGCCGACTTCAGCCCCTCCAGGACACCCGCGTACAGGGCGAGCACGTCCCAGCGCAGCCCTTCCGGTACCCGGACCGGCCGGTTCGGGAAGCGGTGCGCCTCGCTCAGCTCCAGCGAGTCCGGGCCGACACGGCCGACCATGACACGCCCGCTGGACGCGCCGAGGTCGACCGCGGCGTACGACTTCACGGCCGCGCTCACCGCAGGAAGGCGGCCGCGACGCCGGCGTCGACCGGGATGTGCAGCCCGGTGGTGTGGGTGAGGTCGCCGCCGGTCAGGGCGAAGACGGCGTTGGCGACATGGTCCGGGAGCACCTCGCGCTTGAGGATGGTCCGCTGGGCGTAGAACTCACCCAGCTTCTCCTCCTCGACCCCGTACACGGCGGCACGCTGGGCACCCCACCCACCGGCGAAGATCCCCGACCCGCGCACGACACCGTCCGGGTTGACGCCGTTGACACGGATGCCGTGCTCGCCGAGCTCGGCGGCCAGCAGCCGCACCTGGTGGGCCTGGTCGGCCTTGGTGGCCGAGTAGGCGATGTTGTTGGGCCCGGCGAAGACGGCGTTCTTCGAGGCGATGTAGACGATGTCGCCGCCCAGCCCCTGCGCGGTCATCACGCGCGCCGCCTCCCTCGACACGAGGAAGGAACCGCGCGCCATGATGTCGTGCTGGAGGTCCCAGTCCTTGGCCGAGGTCTCCAGCAGCGGCTTCGAGATGGAGATCCCGGCGTTGTTGACGACCAGGTCAACCCCGCCGAAGGCCAGCACGGCAGCCTTGAAGGCGTCGGCGATCTGCTCCTCGGAGGTGACGTCGACGGTCACGGCGACGGCCTTGTCGGGCCCGCCGAGCTCCTCGGCGACGGCCTGGGCGTTGTCACCGTTGAGGTCGGCCACGACCACACAGGCGCCCTCGCCGACGAGCCGACGCGCGATGGCCTTCCCGATCCCGCTGCCGGCACCGGTCACCAGGGCCACCCGGGTCGCCAGCGGCTTGGGCTTCGGCATCCGCTGAAGCTTGGCCTCCTCGAGCGCCCAGTACTCGATCCGGAACTTCTCGGACTCCTCGATGGGCGCGTACGCAGAGACTGCCTCGGCGCCCCGCATCACATTGATGGCGTTGACGTAGAACTCACCCGCGACCCGGGCGGTCTGCTTGTCCTTGCCGAAGCTGAACATGCCGACCCCCGGCACGAGCACGATCGCCGGGTCGGCGCCGCGCATGGCGGGGGAGTCGGGCTCGGCGTGCCGCTGGTAGTAGGCGGCGTACTCCTCCCGGTACTCGGCGTGCAGCTCCTTGAGCCGGGCGATCGCCTCGTCCAGCGGCGCGGTCGGCGGCAGATCGAGGACCAGCGGCCGCACCTTGGTCCGCAGGAAGTGATCCGGGCACGAGGTGCCGAGCGCGGCCAGCCTCGGGTGCTCGGCCCGCGCGACGAAGTCGAGCACGACCTCGGAGTCGTTGAAGTGCCCGACCTGAGGCCTGTCCTGAGAGGCGATCGCCCGGATGTACGGCGCCAGGGCGGCGGCCCGCTCCCGCCGCTCGCCCTCGGGAAGCGCCGCGTACCCCTCGATCACCGGCCCGAAGGGCTCAGCCCTCCCCTTCTCCGCGAGGAAGGCCTCGGCGGTCCGGATGATGTGCAGCGAGTTCCGCTCACACTCCTCGGAGGTGTCACCCCAGGCGGTGATGCCGTGCCCCCCGAGGATGCACCCGATGGCCTGCGGATTGGCGGCCTTCACGGCGGCGATGTCGAGCCCCAGCTGGAACCCGGGCCGCCGCCACGGCACCCACACCACGCTGTCCCCGAAACACTCCGCGGTCAGCTTCTCCCCGTCGGCGGCACAGGCGAGCGCTATCCCGGAATCGGGGTGCAGATGATCGACGTGCGCGGCCTCGACGAGCCCGTGCATGGCGGTGTCGATGGACGGAGCGGCCCCACCCTTGCCGTGCAGGCAGTAATCAAAGGCGGCGACCATCTCGTCCTCACGCTCGACGCCCGGATAGACGTCGACGAGCGCCCGCATACGGTCCAGCCGCAGCACGGCCAGCCCGCCCTCGGTGAGAGTGCCGAGGTCGCCCCCGGACCCCTTGACCCACATCAGCTCGACGTCACCACCGGTGACGGGGTCGGTGTCGATGCCTTTGGCGGACGCGTTTCCGCCGGCGTAGTTGGTGTTGCGGGGGTCGGAGCCGAGCCGACGGGAGCGAGCGAGGAGGGCGGCGGCTTCGGGATGGGGAGCCATGTGGTTTCAGTCCTTAGGTGAAGAGTCCGTACGTGTTCCAGAGGGGCCCATTGGGGGCGTGGGGATCAGGCGCGCAGCGCCGATCCCACAGGGGCGCGGGGGACTGCGCGACCAGCCACACACGGCCCGCACCCCGCAGACAACAGAACTCGGCAGACGCTTACGCCCCCCACCCGGCCTGCTCCCCACCAACCCGATCAGCCACGATCTTCTCGGCCCACCCGGACCGGCGGTACGCGGCAATGGGGTCGCCATCGAGACCCATCTCTTCCCGCACCTCGGCAAGCAGCGGCCGCACGTCCGTGTTGTACGCATCCATGAGCACGGCGTTGGCGCCGAGCACATCGCCGGCCTGCTGGGCTGCGGCCAACGCCTCCCGGTCAACGAGCAGCGCCTTCGCCGTGGCCTCCTGCACGTTCATCACCGACCGGATGATCGCCGGAATCTTCGCCTCGATGTTGTGGCACTGGTCGAGCATGAACGCGACCTCGGGCGAGAACCCACCCCCACGCACGACCTCGTACATGATCCGGAACAACTGGAACGGATCCGCGGCCCCGACCATCAGGTCATCGTCCGCATAGAACCGAGAGTTGAAGTCGAACCCCCCGAGCTTCCCCTCCCGCAGCAGCGTCGCGACGATGAACTCGATGTTGGTCCCGGGAGCGTGATGCCCGGTGTCGACAACGACCTGCGCCTTCTCGCCGAGCTTGAGGCAGTGCGCATACGCCGTCCCCCAGTCCGGCACATCGGTCGTGTAGAACGCCGGCTCGAAGAACTTGTACTCCAGCAGCATCCGCTGCCCGTCCCCGAGCCGCTCATACACCTCGGCCAGCCCCTCGGCCAGCCGATCCTGCCGCGCCCGAACATCATCCTGGCCGGGATAGTTCGTGCCGTCCGCGAACCACAGCTTCAGATCCCGCGACCCCGTCGCGTCCATGATGTCGACGCACTCCAGCAGGTGATCGACGGCCTTGCGCCGCACCACCGCATCCGGATGACAGATGCTGCCCAGCTTGTAGTCGTCGTCCTGGAAGGTGTTGGAGTTGATCGCCCCCAGCTTCACGCCCCGCTCCTCGGCGAACTTCGCCAGCGCGGCATAGTCGTCGACCTTGTCCCACGGGATGTGCAGCGCGACGGTCGGCGCAACTCCGGTGAACGCGTGCACCTTTGCCGCGTCCTCCAACTTCTCCCGCGGCGTGCGTGGAACGCCCTGCTGGGCGAAGACCTTGAACCGCGTCCCCGAGTTCCCGTACGCCCACGACGGCGTTTCGACTGCCTGGGTCTTGAGTGCGGCCTTCACCGCGGCGAGCTCGGTCACTGAGGGCTCCTGTGACGTCGGAACGGAGATCAGACGGAAGTCTTCTGAAAGCGCTTCGCTGTGAAACGATTCAAGACGGGAACGTATGAGCCGCCCGGAGGGGTGTCAAGCCCCGCGACCAAGGCTCTTTCTCGTGACTCGGCCGTGACCTTCGTTCATCGAAATTTTTTCGACACGGACCCATTGACGTGACATGCGCTCCATGCCTAACGTCCCGGCAACCAAGTTGAAACCTTTCACGACGCCGAGAGGCCCGTCCCGCCGGCGTCGTCGAGGAGCCCCCATGACCCACCCGTCCACCACGGGTCCGGCCCCGGTTCTGGCGCTCAGGGACATCTCGAAGTCCTTCGGCGCGGTCCGCGCCCTGCGGGACGTCTCCCTGGAGCTGTTTCCCGGGGAGGTGCACGCCCTCGCCGGCGAGAACGGCGCGGGCAAGTCGACCCTGATCAAGACGCTCGCCGGCGTGCACCGGCCCGACGCGGGCCAGGTGCTGCTCGACGGAGCGCCCGTCGTCTTCCACGGCCCCGGTGACGCCCGCGACGCCGGCATCGCCGTGATCTACCAGGAGCCGACCCTCTTCCCCGACCTGTCGATCGCCGAGAACATCTTCATGGGCCGCCAGCCGCGCCGCGCCCTCGGCCGCATCGACCACAAGGCCACCCACGAGGCGACGCTGGCGCTGATGCAGCGCCTCGGCGTCGAGCTCGACCCCGACCGCCCCGCCCGCGGACTGTCCATCGCGGACCAGCAGATCGTCGAGATCGCCAAGGCGCTCTCCTTCGACGCCCGCGTCCTGATCATGGACGAGCCCACCGCCGCCCTCACCGGCAGCGAGGTCGCCCGTCTCTTCGGCGTCGTCCGCACCCTGCGCGAACAAGGCGCCGCCGTCCTGTTCATCTCCCACCGGCTCGAGGAGATCTTCCAGATCTGCCGGCGGGTCACGACGTTGCGCGACGGCGCCTGGATCGCCAGCGAGCCGCTGGACGGCATGACCGAGGACGACCTGGTCCGCCGGATGGTCGGCCGCGACCTCGACGAGCTGTACCCCAAGCAGGACGTGAAGCCGGGCGAAGTCGCCCTGAGCGTGCGCCGGCTGACCCGCGAGGGCGTCTTCACCGACGTCTCCTTCGATGTACGGCGCGGAGAGATCGTCGGCCTCGCGGGGCTCGTCGGCGCGGGCCGAACCGAGGTCGCGCGGGCCGTGTTCGGCATCGACCGCTGGGACGCCGGCGAGGTCTCCGTCGGCGGCAAGGCCCTGATCAACGGCGCCCCGTCCACCGCCATGGCCTCCGGCCTCGCACTCGTCCCCGAGGACCGGCGCGCCCAGGGCCTGGTGA
This sequence comes from Streptomyces sp. NPDC107522, assembly GCF_055657525.1. Taxonomy (NCBI): domain Bacteria; kingdom Bacillati; phylum Actinomycetota; class Actinomycetes; order Kitasatosporales; family Streptomycetaceae; genus Streptomyces; species Streptomyces sp. NPDC107522. The sequence goes on from NZ_JBVKAU010000012.1 coordinate 95,319, forward strand.
TGGACATGTCCATCGAGCGCAACATCGGCCTCACCGGCCTTCGTACGACCGTCAAGGCCGGCCTGATGGACCGCGGCGCCGAACGCAGCCGCTCCCTCGACTGGGCCGTCAAGCTCCAGGTCAAGTACGCCCGCATCGCCGACGCCGTGTCGACCCTGTCCGGCGGCAACCAGCAGAAGGTCGTCCTCGCCAAGTGGCTCGCCACCGGCCCCAAGGTGCTGATCGTCGACGAGCCCACCCGTGGCATCGACGTCGGCACCAAGGCCGAGGTGCACCGGCTGCTCAGCGAGCTGGCCGCCGACGGCGTGGCTGTCCTGATGATCTCCTCCGACCTGCCCGAGATCCTCGGTATGGCCGACCGCGTGCTCGTGATGCACGAGGGCCGCCTCACCGCCGAGATCCCACGCTCCGAAGCCACCGAGGAAACCGTGATGGCCGCAGCCACGGGGAGGGCCGCCGCATGACGGTGACCACCCCGAACCAAGCCCCCGTCGCCGACGTGCCCAAGTCCAGCGGCACGCGGCTCGTCGACCGCGTGTTCAAGATGCGCGAACTCGCCATCCTGGTCGTCTTCGTGGTGATGATCGTCGTCACCCAACTGGGCAACAGCGAATTCCTCACCGAGCAGGGCATCAAGGACCTGCTCCTGAACGCGACGATCCTCGTCCTGGTCGCCACGGGCCAGTCCCTGGTGGTGATCACGAGGAACGTCGACCTGTCCGTCGGCTCCACGCTCGGCATCAGCGCCTTCGCCGCCGGTACGTATCTCCAGGGCGGCGGGAACCCGGTCGTGGCCGTGCTCCTGGCGGTCCTGATGGGCATCGGCTTCGGCCTGCTGAACGGCCTCCTCGTCAGCCTCGGCCAGGTGCCCGCACTCGTGGTCACCCTCGGCACGCTCTACATCATCCGAGGCATCGACTCGATCTGGGTCGGCTCCCGGCAGATCACGGCGGCCGACCTTCCGGACGGCTTCGTCGACTTCGGCTCGGGCGGCGTCTCCGCGGTGCCGTGGCTGGCGCTTATCGCCCTCGCCGTCCTGGTGGCGACCGCGTACTACCTCAAGCAGTACGGCAGCGGCCGGGAGTTGTACGCCCTCGGCTCCAACCCGGAGGCCGCCCGCCTCGCCGGTATCCCGGTGCGCAAGCGGATCCTGGCCGCGTACACCTTCTGCGGTGCGCTGGCCGGACTCGCGGGCGCCATGTACCTGGCCCGCTTCGGCAACGTCGACTCCGGCACGGGCAACGGCTACGAACTCACCGTCGTCAGCGCGGTCGTCGTCGGCGGCGTCGTCTTCACCGGCGGCTCCGGCAGCGTCTACGGCGCGGCCCTCGGCGCGCTGCTGCTGACCTCCATCAACAGCGTGCTGCCCGCCCTCGGTGTCAGCTCCGTCTGGGTGCTTGCGATCAACGGCATCCTGCTCCTCCTCGCCATCGCCGTCGACCGGATCGTCGCGGTGCGCGTGGCCTCCGCCCTGAAGAAGAGGAACGCCCGTCATGGCTGACTTCTCCCTGAGCCGAGCGATCCGCTGGGACACCGTCGTGGGTGCGCTTCTGATCGTCGTGCTCCTGCTGTCCTTCGGAACGGTCGATGGTTTCGGAAACGCTCTCAACCTGTCGTTCCTGATCGGGAACACTCTTCCGATCGCTTTGATCGCGCTGCCGGTGACGCTCCTGGTCGTCTCGGGCGAGATCGATCTCTCGGTCGCCTCCACCGCCGGTCTCTCCGGCGCCGTGATGGGCGCCCTGTGGAACCAGGGCATGACGATCGAAACGATCATTCCGATCTGTCTGCTGCTCGGCGTGGTGTGCGGGTTGATCAACGGTCTGCTGGTGACCAGGCTGGGCCTGCCGTCCCTCGCCGTCACCATCGGCACGCTCGCCGCCTACCGCGGCATCGCGCAGATCGTGCTCGGCTCGGACGCGGTGACCGACTTCCCGACGCAGTACCTGGACTTCGCGGCCGGACGCATCGGCGACACGTTCATCCCGTACGCCTTCCTGCCCTTCCTCGTCCTGCTCGCGATCGCCGTGGTCGCGCTGCACGCCACCCCGTTCGGGCGGTCGATCTTCGCGACCGGCGCCAGCGAGGAGGCCGCCCGCTTCGCCGGCATCCGCGTCAAGCGGCAGAAGCTGATCCTGTTCACGGTGACGGGGCTGATGGCCTCGCTCACCGGAATCTTCTGGGCGCTGCACTACGCCAGTGCGCGGTACGACAACGCCACGGGGTTGGAACTCTCCGTCGTGGCTGCGGTGTTGCTGGGCGGCATCGACTTCGACGGTGGCAAGGGCACGTTGGGCGGTGCGATCGCCGGGGTGTTCCTGCTGGGCGCGCTGCAGAACGTCATGAGCCTCCAGGACGTCTCCGCGCAGTCGCAGATCGTCGTCACCGGCGTACTGCTCGTTCTCTCGGTTCTCGGTCCTCGGGTCGCTCGGCAGATCGCCGTCGCGCGGGCGGGCCGTAGAGCGCAATCACTCGGCTCGTAAGGCCGTCCCCGATCTGCCGGCCGTCTGTGGCTGGTCGCGCCCACGCGGCGGTAGCCGCATATCGAAACAGCCCCGCGCCCCTGAAGGGGCGCTACCTCTCACCCTTCGTTAAAAGGAACCCGCCATGCGCAAGTCATCCCTCCGCCGTACCTGCGCGGCCCTCGCCGCCGGAACCTCCCTCGCCCTGGCCCTCACCGCCTGCGGCGGCACCACCAAGGAGGACGTCAAGAGCGAGGGCGCCTCCGCCGCCTCCGCCGGGAAGGCCGACCCGAACGCCGAGCTGAAGAAGGGGCTGACCGTCGGCTTCCTGCCCAAGCAGGTCAACAACCCCTACTTCACCTCCGCCGACAAGGGCGGCGAGGCGGCCCTGAAGGAGCTGGGCTCCAGCTACAAGGAGGTCGGCCCGTCCAGCGCGACGGACACCGCCGGGCAGGTGTCGTACGTCAACACGCTCACCCAGCAGCAGGTCGACGCGATGGCCGTCTCCGCGCAGGACCCGGGCGCCCTGTGCACCGCGCTCAAGCAGGCCATGAAGAACGGCATCAAGGTCGTCACCTACGACTCCGACACCACCGCCGACTGCCGCAACGCCTTCGTCTCGCAGGCCTCCGCCGAGGACCTCGGCCGCACCGAGGTGCAGCTGCTCGCCGAGCAGATCGGCTACAAGGGCGAGATCGCGATCCTGTCCGCCGCGCAGACCGCGACGAACCAGAACGTCTGGATCGACTTCATGAAGAAGGAGCTGGAGGACCCCAAGTACAAGGACATCAAGCTCGTCAAGGTCGCCTACGGTGACGACGACGCCCAGAAGTCCTTCCAGCAGACCCAGGGCCTGCTCCAGGAGTACCCGAACCTGAAGGGGATCATCTCCCCGACCACCGTCGGCATCAAGGCCGCCGCCCAGTACCTGTCGGGCTCCAAGTACAAGGGCAAGGTCAAGCTGACCGGCCTCGGCACCCCGAACGACATGCGCAAGTACGTCAAGAACGGCACGGTCGAGGGCTTCGAGCTGTGGGACCCGGCGAAGCTGGGTGAGCTGGCCGCCCGTACCGCCGTCGCGCTGGTCTCCGGGCAGATCACCGGCAAGGAGGGCGAGACCTTCAAGGCCGGCGACATGGGCGAGTTCACCATCGGCAAGGACGGTGTGATCAGCCTCGGCAAGCCGACCGTCTTCGACGCCAAGAACATCGACCAGTACAACTTCTGACATCCGGAGGGTTGTTGATGCAGCGCGTGTGCTTCCTGCTGAAGGTCAGGGCGGACCGCCTCGACGAGTACCGCGAGCGGCACGCCGCCGTGTGGCCCGAGATGCTCGACGCATTGCGGGCCACCGGGTGGCACAACTACTCGCTCTTCCTGCGTGAGGACGGCCTGCTGGTCGGCTACCTGGAGACCGAGGACTTCGCAGCCGCTGTGGCCGGTATGGAAGCCACCGACGTCAACGCCCGCTGGCAGGCGGAGATGGCGCCGTTCTTCGAGTCGTTGGACGGCGCCCGGCCCGACGAGGCCATGAAACCGCTCACGGAAGTGTTCCACCTCGCCTGACCCCTGAAGGTTCCATCCCCGCACCTCGCCGACAACGGAGTCCCCCGAGATGAAGAGACGCACGCTGCTGAGCGCCGCCCTCGCCGGAGCCGTCATGACCCCCGCCCTCGCCGCCGGCACCGCCCGCGCCGCCGACCCCGGCCCCTCGGTCACCCTGACCGGCACCACCACGCTCGACACCCAGGCCATCTTCTTCGTCTCGTACGACGGCCTGGTCAACAACAACTCGTTCCAGAAGAACGGCCTGCTGACCTACAAGGGCTACCAGTACGCGGTCTGGTACACCGCCGACCGCAACGCCGTCGTCGGCCGCCGCGTCCTCGGCTCCAGCACCTGGTCCACCGTCAAGGTCGGGCACACGCTCCGCTACAACGACTCCCACAACGTGATCTCCATGGGCGTCTCCAAGGTCGACGGCCGTCTCCACCTCAACATGGACTCGCACAGCGACGGCTTCACCTACGTCAAGTCGGTCGCGGGTCTCATGGACAACCCGGCCGGCCTGAGCTGGACCGCGAGCCGCTTCGGCGCCCCCCAGTCCACCCTGGACGGGCTCGCCCTCACCTCGCAGTTCACCTACCCGCAGTTCATCTCGACCCCCGAGGGCAAGCTGCAGCTCAGCTACCGGGTGGCCGTCTCCGGCAACGGCCGCAACGCCCTCGCCGAGTACAACGGCTCGACCTGGACCAACCTCGGCGAGTGGTCCAGCTCCACCGGCACGTACACCAGCGAGCACGGCTCCTCCACGGCCCGCAACATGTACCTGCACGGCATCGACTACGACAAGAACGGCCGGCTGCACTCCTTCTTCACCTGGCGCGAGCAGAACGGCGCCGTGATGTGCTCCAGCGGCGGCATCACCAACCACGACACCGGCTACGTCTACTCCGACGACCGCGGCCGCACCTGGCGCAACAACGCGGGCACCGTCGTCGGCACCACCGGCGGCTCCGACAAGGTCGCCGTCACCGACGGCGGGCTGGTGATCGACGCGCTCAACCCGGACCACTCCCTGATGAACCAGGAGAGCCAGTTCACCGACTCCGCGGGCCTGCCGCACGCGATCATCAGCTACGTACCGGGCCGCTTCGGTCAGTGCACCACGAACTACGTCGCCGACCGCACCGCCAACGGCCGCGCCTTCCACGTCCGCAAGAACTCCTCCGGCACCTGGCAGAAGACCGAGATCCCGGTCCCGCTGAACTCCAGCCAGCGCACCAAGCTGATCCTGGACAAGTACGACAACGCGTACGCGATCTTCCCGTTCTGCCGCATCGCCGGAGCCTCCAAGGCCTCCGGGTACACGGACTGGACGATGCTGTACGACGGCGTCACCGCCGGGCTGAACGCCTTCGGCGAGGTCGTCATCGACGAGACGCGGGTCGGACAGGACAACTTCCTGTCGATCATGTACCAGGAGAAGTCCAGCGGTACGACGCCCTCGGCGCTGCGTAACCTCAACTTCCGCCTGCCTGCCTGATCGCAGCCGTTGTGGGCGGCTTGACGGTAATGTGAAGGCCTTCCCGCCGCCCCACGTCGTACACGTCTTCCTGGAGGTCTCTGCCCGATGACCCAGTCGGTGGGTATCAAGGACGTCGCCCGCGCCGCCGGAGTCTCCGTCGGCACGGTCTCGAACGTCATCAACCGTCCGGACACGGTCGCGACCGAGACCCGGGCGCGGGTGCAGTCCGCGATAGACCGGCTGGGCTATGTCCGCAGCGAGTCCGCGCGCCAGCTGCGCGCGGGCCGCAGCCGGATCATGGGGCTGCTCGTCCTCGACATGGGCAACCCCTTCTTCGTCGACGTGGCGCGCGGCGCCGAGCGGGCCGCGCGCGAGGCCGGGCTCGGCGTGATGGTCTGCAACAGCGCGCAGAGTCCGAGCGAGGAGGCCGACTATCTGTCGCTCTTCGCCGAGCAGCGGGTGCGGGGCGTCCTGCTGACCCCCGCCGACGCCACCGGCCGCAACATCGAGACGTTTCGGCGGCACAACATCCCCTTCGTCCTCGTCGACCGGGTCGCCGAGGGCACCACCGAGTGCTCGGTCTCCGTCGACGACGTCGCGGGCGGCGCACTCGCCGTACGGCATCTCGTCGACGCCGGACACCGCTCCATCGCGTACGTCAGCGGCCCGCCCGGCCTCAACCAGGTCCGCGACCGCCGCACGGGCGCCCTGAAGGCGCTGGAGGAGGCCGGCCTCGGCCCCGAGCACCTGCGCGAACTGCCCACCGAGCGGCTCGACGTCGCCGCGGGCCGGGACGCCGGCGCCCGCCTGCTCGGTCTCGCCGAGCGCCCCTCCGCCGTCTTCTGCGCCAACGACCTGCTCGCCCTCGGCGTGCTCCAGGCCATGTACGCCGCGGGCGTCGGCGTCCCCGACGACCTGGCGATCGTCGGCTACGACGACATCGAGTTCGCGGCCGCCGCGGCCGTCCCCCTCACCTCCGTACGGCAGCCCGCGGTCACCATGGGCACCCTCGCCGCGGAGATGCTGCTGGAGGAGACGGAGGAGGAGACCGGGGCGAAGAAGCACGAGCACCGGCGCGTCGTCCTCCAGCCCGAGCTGGTCGTGCGGCGGTCCAGCCTGTCGGCCCGCTGATCCGGGGTTCAGCAGGATTTCATGATCCAAGGGGTCGGATGCCGGACGACCATGTGCTGAACTGGGACGCGTCCCGAAAGTCCTTCGTCCCGGGAGACCTGTTGACCGCGACCTACCGCCAGCCCGGCGTCGTCCTCACCGACCGCCACTTCAGCGTGCCCCTCGATCACGACGCCCCGAAGGGCGAGACGATCGAGCTCTACGCCCGTGAGGTCGTCGCGAGCGACAAGGCGCACCAGGAACTGCCGTGGCTGGTCTACCTCCAGGGCGGCCCCGGCTTCGGCGCGAACCGCTTCGTCGGCAAAGGCGCCTGGCTCGGCCGCGCGCTGAAGGAGTTCCGCGTCCTGCTCCTGGACCAGCGCGGCACCGGCCACTCCACGCCCGCCAACCGCCAGACACTCCCGCTGCGCGGCGGCCCCGCCGCACAGGCCGACTACCTCACGCACTTCCGCGCCGACTCGATCGTCCGCGACTGCGAGGCGATCCGCCGCGAGGTGACCGGCGGCGCCCCCTGGACCGTTCTCGGCCAGAGCTTCGGCGGCTTCTGCACGGTCAACTACCTCTCCACCGCCCCCGAGGGCCTGACCGCCGCCGTCGTCACCGGCGGCCTGCCCTCCCTCGACGCCCAGGCCGACGACGTCTACCGCGCGGCCTACCCGCGCATCGAGCGCAAGGTCGCCGCGCACTACGCCCGCTACCCGCAGGACGTCGAGCGAGCTCGCCGTATCGCCGACCACCTCCTGGCGAACGACGTCGTCCTGCCGAACGGCTACCGCCTCACCGCCGAGGCCTTCCAGTCGCTGGGCATCCTGCTCGGTGGCAGCGAGGGCAGCCACCGCCTGCACTACCTCCTGGAACACGCCTTCGTCCGCACCCCGCACGGCCCGGAACTCTCCGACGAGTTCCAGGAGCAGGCGCAGGGCCTGCTGTCGTACGCGAGCCACCCGCTGTACGCCCTCGTCCACGAGGCGATCTACGGCCAGGACGCGCGCCCGACGGCCTGGTCCGCCGAGCGGGTCCGCGCCGAGTTCCCGCAGTTCGACGCGGCCAAGACCCTCGCGGGCGACGGGCCGCTGCTGTTCACCGGCGAGACCATCCACCCCTGGATGTTCGACTGCGACCCGGCGCTGCGCCCCCTGCGCGAGACCGCCGAACTCCTCGCCGCCCGCACCGACTGGAAGCCCCTGTACGACTCCGCGCGGCTCGCCGCCAACGAGGTGCCGGTCGCCGCGGCCGTCTACCACGACGACATGTACGTCGACACCGCCCACTCCCTCGCCACCGCCCGCGCGATCCGGGGCCTGCGCACCTGGGTCACCGACGAGTTCGAGCACGACGGCGTACGGGCCGGCGGCCCGCGTGTCCTGGACCGGCTGCTGGCGCTCACCCGTGACGAAGCGTGATGTCGGAGTCACGCGTTAGGGTGCGGGCATGACCGAGCCGACGATCACTCAGCTGAAGCCCATGCCCGACGACTGGCAGCGCGCGCTCGCCGTCGTAGCGCACCCGGACGACCTCGAGTACGGCTGCTCGGCGGCGATCGCCGCCTGGACCGATGCCGGACGCGAGGTCACCTACGTCCTGGCGACGCGGGGCGAGGCCGGCATCGACACCCTGGATCCCGCGAAGTGCGGTCCGCTGCGCGAACGCGAGCAGCGGGCCAGCGCGGCCGTCGTGGGAGTGTCGGAGGTGGAGTTCCTCGACCACAAGGACGGCGTGATCGAGTACGGCACCGCCCTGCGCCGCGACATCGCCGCCGCGATCCGCCGGCACCGGCCCGAGCTGGTGATCACCCTCAACCACCGGGACACCTGGGGCGGCGTCGCCTGGAACACCCCGGACCATGTGGCGGTCGGCCGGGCCACGCTGGACGCGGCCGGGGACGCGGGCAACCGCTGGATCTTCCCGGACCTCATTGAGCAGGGCCTTCAGCCGTGGAACGGCGTCCGCTGGGTCGCCGTCGCCGGGTCCAGCACGCCCACGCACGCGGTGGACGCGACGGCCGGGCTGGAGCGGGCGGTGCGCTCGCTGCTCGAACACCGCACCTACATCGAGGTGTTGACGGACGAGGACCCGGAGACGTACGTCCGCGGCTTCCTCACCTCGCACGCGGAGGCGACGGGGGAGCGGTTCGGCGGGAAGCCGGCCGTGGCGTTCGAACTGTTCGGCCGCTAGCCTGCTCGAAGATCATCACGGAGGGGGAGACGTGAACGGGACGGATCTGCTGGCGGACCGCTTCGAGGAGCACCGCGGCCATCTCAAGGCGGTCGCCTACCGCATGCTCGGCTCACTGGCCGAGGCGGAGGACGCCGTCCAGGAGGCCTGGCTGAAGCTGAGCCGCAGCGACGCGGACGACATCGAGAACCTGGGCGGCTGGCTGACCACCGTGGTCGGCCGGGTCTGCCTGGACATGCTGCGCTCGCGCACGCGGCGCCACGAGGAGCCGCTGGACGACACCTTCGTCCCGGACCCCGTGATCCGCCCGCTGTCGACGATCGACCCGGAACAGGAGGTGCTCCAGGCCGACTCGGTGGGCCTGGCCCTGCTGGTGGTGCTGGAGACGCTGGAGCCCGCCGAGCGGATCGCGTTCGTTCTCCACGACATGTTCGCGGTGCCGTTCGACGACATCGCCCCGATCGTGGAGCGCAGTTCGGCCGCGACGCGGCAGCTGGCCAGCCGCGCCCGGCGCCGGGTGAAGGGCGCCACGCCGTCGGCCGAGCCCGACCGCGGCAGACAGCGGCAGGTCCTCGACGCCTTCATGGCGGCCGCCCGCGCGGGCGACTTCGAGGCACTCCTCGCCGTCCTCGACCCCGAGGTGGTGCTGCGGGCCGACTCCGGGCCCCTGGTCGGCGGTGTCGCGGTGTCCAAGGTGGTGCGCGGCGCGAAGCCGGTGGCCGAACAGGCGATGCTGTTCCGGCAGTTCGCGCAGTACGCACAGTTCGCGCTGGTCAACGGGGAGGTCGGCGTCGTCGGCGTGCAGGACGGACAGCCACTGTCGGTCATGGGCGTCACCATCGCCGACGGCCGGATCACCGAGATGTACATCCTGGCCGACCCCGAGCGGCTGGCCCGCCTCGATCTGCCGGAGCTCGGCGGCTGAGGGGGCGTCCGAGTCAGGCGGCTGGGGTCAGGCGGCCACAGCGAGCGTGCCGACCGTGCGGTGCGGGTCCACGACCCGCCCGTCCGGCAGGAGTTCACCGGTGTCGTCGAAGACGATGGTGCCGTTGCACAGCAGGCTCCAGCCCTGTTCGGGGTGGGCCGACACGATGACGGCGGCGTGATGGTCCGGGCTGTCGGCAGTGGGGCACGCGGGCTGGTGGCTGCACATGACGTCTCCTCGGTCTTTCCGGTTTCCTCGTCGGGGCGCTGCTCCTGATTCCGTCGGCTCTTATCCAGTGGTAGCCGAGGTTGTTTTCCGTTGTATGAGAGGACCCCCACAGCGGCGGAATCTCATCGGTGAGGTTTCGTTCCGGGGGGCCATTAGGCTTGGTGGCATGCAAGATCACCCCGGCGACCTCATGGACCTGCGCGGAGACTGCGCGAACTGCTTCGGGCTGTGCTGTGTCGCGCTGCCCTTCGCCGCCTCGGCGGACTTCGCCGTCGACAAGGACGCCGGGACACCCTGCCGCAACCTCCGGGACGACCACCGCTGCGGCATCCACGCCCGGCTCCGGCAGAAGGGCTTCACCGGCTGCACGGTCTACGACTGCTTCGGCGCCGGGCAGAAGGTCTCGCAGGTCACGTTCGCGGGCCAGGACTGGCGCAGCGGCTCCCGCGAAGACGCCCGGCGGATGTTCGACGTCTTCCCGGTCGTCCGCCAGCTCCACGAACTGCTCTGGTACCTGACCGAGGCGCTCACCCTGCCCGCCGCCCGTCCCCTCCAGGCCGAGCTGCGCACGATCAGGGAAGCCACCGAGGAGCTCACGCGGCGGACCCCGGAAGAACTCGGCGCGCTGGACGTGGCCGCCCATCGGCAGGAGGTCAACGCACTCCTGCTGAGGACCAGCGAGCTGGCGCGGGCGGGGGTACGCGGCCGCAAGAAGGACCGGCGCGGCGCGGACCTGATCGGCGCCCGGCTGAAGGGCGCCGACCTGCGCGGCGCGAACCTGCGCGGCGCCTACCTCATAGCCGCCGACCTCACCGGCGCCGACCTGCGCGGGGCGGACCTCATCGGTGCCGACCTGCGCGACACCGACCTCACGGACGCCGATCTGACCGGCGCCTTCTTCCTGACCCAGACCCAGCTGAACGCGGCCCGGGGCAGCGCGGGCACCCGGCTGCCCGCCTCAGTCGGCCGCCCGGCGCACTGGACAGCGGAGCTCTGAGGGCGCGTCCTCATCCGCGCCGGACGAAACCGGCGCCGCAGACGCAAGAGCGGCCGCCCGCCGCTCCAGCCCCAGCCGCAACCCCTCCGGCATCAGCGTCAGCCGCTCCGTCACCCGCAGCCGATACGCCGGGTCGCTCCGGAACTCGTACCGGCGCAGCAGCAGACCCAGCACCAGCGTGGCCTCGTGCAGCGCGAACTGCCGCCCGATGCACGCCCGCGCCCCCGTCCCGAACGGCTTGAAGGTGTGCGGCGGACGCGTCCGCACGGCCCCCGGCTCGAAGCGGTCCGGATCGAACCGTTCGGCGTCCGCGCCCCAGACCTCGCGGTCGCGGTGCAGCATCGCTGTCAGCACCAGCGCCCAGGCGCCCCGGCGCATCGGATGGACCCCGCCGAGCACGGTGTCCTCGCGCGCCTCCCGGGCGAAGGCGGGCGCCGTCGGCCACAGCCGCAGGGACTCGTCGAGTATCCGGCGCACATACCTGAGCCTCGCCACCTGGTCGTAGGCGGGCACCGCCGTGTCGCCCCAGACACGGTCCACCTCGGCCCGGGCGCGGGCCGCGACGTCCGGGTGCCGGGAGAGGTAGTGCAGGGCGAAGGAGAGCGCGCCCGATGTGGTCTCGTGGCCGGCCACCAGGAAGGTGATCACCTGACGGCGGACGTTCCGCGGGGAGAGCCGCTCGCCCGTCTCAGGATGGGCCGTCTCCAGCATCCGGTCCAGCAGATCCCCGTCGCCCGGCCCGTTCGCGGTACGGGCGCGGACCAGGTCGTCGACCGTGCGGTTGAGGTACGCGATGTCGGCCTCGTTGCGACGGGCGGCGCGCCGGAGCAGGAACGGCGCCGGCACGGTGTTGAGCCGCTGCGCGTAGGTGAGCGTGCCGACCATCGCCGTCACGAAGGGATGCGGACGGGCGCGCTCGAAGGAGCCGAAGTCATGGCCGAACCCGGTGCGGGCGATGGTCTCCAGCGTCAGTTTGGTCATGTCGCCGGGCACGTCCACCGCCCGGCCCGCCGCCACCGCGCGGTCCCAGTGGTCCATGAGCCGGCCGGCCACGGCCAGCATCATCGGGTGGTAGCCCGCCATGGCCTCCCGGCTGAACCCCGGGGCCAGCACGTCGTGCGCCAGCTGCCAGTTCGGCTCGTGGTTGTACGCCGTGAACAGGCCGTCCCCGACGACCGGCCGCAGATTGGCTATGCCGAGCCCCACATGCTTGGCGAAGCGCGACTCGTCCGCCATGTCGGCCGCGAGTGCGGCGCCCCACACGAACACGAACTCCCTGTTGAACGCCCTGCGCCGGAAGATCGGCCCCAACTCCCGGCCGTAGCGCAGGGAGTCCTGCAGGGGCGTGCGCCGGCTGGCGCCGAGCACATCGCCGAGCAGGGGGAGCCGGCGCGGGGGATGCGGTATGCGGTGCAGCTCCGGCCAGCCCTGCTCGGCGCTGCGGAACCCCTTCGGCAGTCCGTTCCCGGTCGTCGTCTCCGCCATGACGCGATCTCCCTTGATCCAGCGGCAGGTTGGGCTCGTTGTACGTGGGTTCAATAACGCGCTCAGTGTGGTCCCGCTGTTGAATCGACGTCAAGTAAAGTGCGGGTATGGCCGCGAACCAGGGCGAGCGCACACGCCGTCGGCTCAGCACCGAGGAGCGCCGTGAGCAGCTCCTGTCGGTCGGGGCGCGGCTGTTCTCGGAGAGTCCGTACGACGACGTGTGGATCGAGCAGGTCGCCGAGATCGCCGGTGTCTCGCGCGGGCTGCTCTATCACTACTTCCCGACCAAGCGGGACTTCTTCGCGGCCGTCGTCGAGCGGGAGAGTGAGCGCATGCTGCGGATGACGGCCGCCGTGCCCGGAGTCCCGGTGCGCGAGCAGCTCCCCGCGGGCCTCGACACGTTCCTGGAGTACGTCGCGGCCCACGCCCACGGCTACCGCGCCTTCCACCGCGCCGACGCCGCCGGCGACCAGGCCGTGCGCAAGGTCTACCAACGCGCCCTGGCCGCACAGGAGCAGCAGATCCTGACGGCGATGGCGGCGGACCCCGAGTTCGGCCCGGTCTTCGAGAAGCGGCCCGACGTCCGGCTCGCCGTGCGGGGCTGGCTGGCGTTCACCACCGCCGTCTGTCTGGAGTGGCTGCGGGGCTCGGACCTGTCCCGCGAGCAGGTGCGCGACCTGTGCGCCCGCGCGCTGTTGGGTGTCATCGCACCCTGATCGCCTCTCGGCCCGCAAAGAGATCGCACCGCATCGACGGGGCTGGTTGGCGTGCGGCTCGATCTTCGATAGGTTAGGTGAGGCTTACCTAAGGAGGTATGGGATGGGTGACAGCCAAACCTGGGCGGCCGCGCCGTCCGCGGCGGAACGGGCCCGGTCGGTGCTCGCCGCCGCGTGGTCCGTCGCGGTGACCGCGGAGGGCTGCCGAGAGGAACTCGTCGGCGCGCACACCGTGACCGAGGACGGACGGGTCCTGCTCGACGTGCCGGAGGACAGCGTGCTCGTCACGGCTGCGGTCTGCGCGCCCCGCGGCGAGCCGTCCGCGGTCCTGGAGTTCGCCGATGTCGCCCCCGTGCCCGTGCGGGCGCGGATCCGCGCCCGGCTCTGGCTGTCCGGCTGGTTCACTCCCGAAGAGGGCAGGCTCGCCTTCCATGCCACGCGCGTGGTGCTGCGGCAGCCGACCGGTGCCGTGGTCGTCGACCTCGACGAGTTCGCCGCCGCCGCGCCGGACCCGCTGACCACCGCCGAGGCCCGGCTGCTCACCCACCTCGCCGACTGCCACCCGGACGCCGTCGAGCGGCTCACCCGCCTCGTCGGCTCCGACAGCCTGCACGGCGTCGTCCGCGTCCAGCCCCTCGCCGTCGACCGGCACGGCCTGACACTGCGTATCGAGCGCGCCCGCGCCCAGGCCGACGTACGACTGCCGTTCCACCGGCCCGCCGACGACGTCGGACAGCTCACCGAACGCATGCACGTCCTGCTCGCCCAGGCCAGTGCCGCGTCCTGCCCGCGCGCGCTACAGCGGCAGCGCACAGACGGCGACGGGTGACGCGAACGGCTCGCCCGCGAGCCGCAGTTCACCGCTGTCCTCGTCGACATGGAAGACGCTGACCGTGCTGGAGCGCTGGTTCGCCGCGAACAGCAGCGTGCCCTCCGGCGAGAGGGCGATCTGCCGAGGGAAGTCCCCGGACACCGGCACCGTGTCGAGCAGCCTGAGCCGGGCGCCGTCCGACTCCACCGCATAGCGCGCGAGGCTGTTGTGGCCCCGGTTGGCGAGATAGGCGTAACGGCCGTTCGGCGTCACCACGAGCTGGGCCGGATAGCTCGTGCCCGAGCCCGTGCCCGTGGACTGCTCCTCGCCGATGCTCAGCCGGCCCGTGCCGGGGTCGTACGCGCAGACCGCGACGGTGTTGTCGACCTCGTTGGCCAGATACGCGTACCGGCCGCCCGGGTGGAAGGTGAGATGACGCGGCCCCGCACCCGGTTTCGCCTGCGCCCGCGCGACCTCGGTGAGCGTGCCGGCCTTCTGGTCGAGGCGGTAGGTGTACACCGTGTCCGTGCCCAGGTCGACGGCGAGGACGTGGCCGCCGTCGGGGCTCGTGATGAACTGGTGGGCGTGCGGGCCCTCCTGGCCAGGACCGGGGGACGGGCTGGAGTGCGTGACCAGTTCGGTGCGCTCACCCAGCGCCCCCGATGCGTCGATCGGGTGCACGGCCACGCTGCCGGTGCCGTAGTTGGCGCTCAGCAGCCAGCGTCCGCTCGGATGCACCGACAGATGACACGGAGCCGCCCCACCGGTGCTGCGGCTCCCCAGAATCCGGCGGTCCGCGAGGCGCACGGCGGTCACGGCCCCGTCCTCGCGCTCGTTGACCGCGTACAGCGTCCGGCCGTTCGGGTGCAGCGCCAGATACGACGGGTCGCCGACGCCCTTGAGCGTCCCGGTGCCGGTGATACGGCCCGTGGCCGGGTCGTACGTGGCGAGACCGACGCCCGTGCCGCCGCCCTCGACGGAGGTGTAGGTGCCGAGGTAGAGCGGGCGCGGCCCGGACGGCTTGCGGCTCTCGGTCTGGGCGCTCGGACGCGTCGCGGGCGCGCTCGCCTCGGGGGCGGCGGTGTCGGCCGTGTCCGCGGGGGCGGGCTCGTCGTCGCACGCCGTGGCCGCGGGGAGCGCCGCCCCGGCGGCCGTCGCGGCGAGGGTTCCGACGAATCGGCGCCTGCTCAGCCCACCACTGCCCATGTCCACACCTCAGGTCGTCGGTCGTCGTGGTCGCGACAGCCACCTTGGCGTGGATCAGCCGCCGAGCGCAAGAACAGCAACAGGCGTTGCATACAGTGCAACGAGAGGATGTCCTGGGCGGGCTCTTCGGGCCGTTACCAGTCCCCGTCCTCCACCGGCTTGCCCTGCGCGTCCTTCAGCGGCTTCACCTGGCCCGGCGAGGGCGCCTGCCAGGGCTCGTGGTCGTCGCCGAGCCAGTCGCCGACCGGCTTCACCGCCTCCAGCGTGTCGGTCGGGGCGAGATCCTCGGCGTCCTCGTCGTAGTAGTCGAACCACGGCAGCCCCGCGCGCGTGTACGCCGCCCGGTCCACCGGCGACGGAGGGGGAGCCTCACCGGTGATGCGGCGCCACTCCGGAGGTGTCACGAGGTGGACGAAGACCCGGCCGCCGGGGCGGTCGGCCCAGTCCGACAGCGGACGGTCGTCCTCGTAGACCTCCTGACGCATCGAACCTCCCACGCCCAGCCCCATCGCAGCGGCGGCCCGGCGCGGCCCGCCCGCCGGAGCGGCCGCGGGCGCCGGGACCGCGCCGGGGGCGGGCGGCGCGGCCATCGGCATGGCGGCTCCGTAGCCGCCGAACTGCGGCATCGCCCGCGCCTGCTCCGCCCGGCGCCGCTCTTCCTCACGCCACCTCGCCAGCTGCGGCTCCTTCAGCCCGAAGGACTGCAGCTGTACGCCGCCCCAGACCTCCTCGCCGGTGACCTGCCCCTCGACGGTCGCGCCCAGCCCCAGCGGCACCGCCACGAACTGGCGGACCGTGCCCTTGCCGGAGTTGATGCCGTCCAGCCAGGGTTGACGGGGCAATACGACGTAGTTCTGGGGCTTGCGGGACAGCCGGTCGCTCCACGGCTTTCCCGAGACCGCGCACACCTTGCCCACCCCGACCTGCAGGGCGGCCGGTTCGGTCGTACCGCCGAAGCTCAGCCACATCGCCTCGCGCAGGTACACCGGGAGCATCACACCGCCGCGCGCCCGCCACGCCTCGGGAACGGTGTCCGCGTAGTCCGCCACCCGGCGGACCGGGAACTCGCCGAGCCCCGGCGGCAGCGGATGCGTACCCTTCTCGGGCAGCCGCAGCGTGCGGATGAACCGCACCGCCACACCACCCGGCAGCCTCAGGGTGTTTCCGTCGATCCGCACGGTGTCGTCCGCCATCGGCCCGCTCCCTCACATCCGGCGCCGGCCCCGTCCCGGCGTTCCTTCACCAAGAACGCCCGCCCATCCCGGTGCGGTTCCGCCACAGCTTTTCCTGCACTCCCATGCGTTCGCGCAGCCGGGTCAGGTGCGGCATCCGGGCCCGCTGCTCCCCCGACACGCGGTCCAGTTCCTCCAGCAGGCGCCGCGAGCGGTGCTCGGTGTCGAGCTCGTCGAGGATGCGGTTCACCTCGGTCAGGACGGCGCCGAGCAGCTGCCAGTGCCGCGTCTCGCGCTCGGCCTCCTCGCGCAGCAGCAGGGCGAGCTTGTCGCGGGTGCCCGCCGCCGTGCGCAACTCCGCGGACAGCCGCGACTCCGCCGCGTCGGCGTTGCTGCTGACGTGCGTGGTGACCAGCACCGCGAAGCTGACCACCGCGTCGGCGATCTCGGACAGCAACTGCTCCACCACGCCGCCGGTCTCCTTGGCGAACAGCGGTTCGGGCTCGCGCTCCTTCGCGAGGTCGGTGAGAGTGCGCGCGAGCACCCGCAGGACGACCGTGCAGATCTCCAGCGTGTCCAGCCCGGTCCGCAGCACCACCCGGTGCAGCACGCTGTCGCGCACACGCGGGTTGAGCCGCAGGCTGTCCTCGGCCTGCCTCAGCGCCGCGTCCACCTCCACGATGTCGTGGTCGAGCCGGCGCGCCTCGTGCAGCCGGGCCGCGGCCTGTTCGAACGGCTGCCGGCCGGCGGCCTCCTCGCCGATGCGCAGCATCAACTGCCGCAGCCGGCGAGCCAGGTCGTCGAGCGACTCACCGGCCTCCTCCACCCACACCGGCGGCGCGAGCAGCAGATTGAAACCGAGCCCGACCACCGCGCCGATCAGCGTCTCCAGTACCCGGGACCACGCCGTGTCGCCGATGGTGGTGACACCGAGGACCAGCATCGCGCTGATCGCCACCTCGGGAACGTACTCGTCGACGCGCACCAGATGCCCGACCGCCAACGAGGCCACGATCAGCAGCGCGAGGCTCCACCACGTGAGGCCGACGATCAGGCTGAAGGCGATGGCGACGAGGACGCCGGCCACCACGGAGTTAACCCGGCGGATGCCGTTGGTGAGCGTGGCGTACAGGGTGACCTGCACGACCAGCAGCGCGGTCAGGGGCGCGGTCAGCGGCGCCGCCTCCGGACTGACGCGCAGCGCGATGACGTACGCGATCGTTGCCGCGGCCGCCGACCGCAGCGTCTGAACCACAACGGGGTCCCGGCGCAGCTTCCCGAGCCGCTCCTTGAACGCCGTCTCCTCACGTACCTCTCGCATCCTTGGGCTGTTCCCTTTCGCAGATGCTTCCCACACACAGTTGTTGCGGACGGTAACCGTCCGCAAGGCCCCCAGATTGATCGCAACGGCCGGAGTACGGCAAGGGGCCGGTGTGGTGATGGTCGACACCCGCGCGAGGCAGGTCGGGCGGCCGATCGGGTCCGCGGGTCGGGAAAACCCCCGCCGTCCCCTTCTGGTTGTGTACACCCGCAGAGGGGGGACGGCCGTATGGCCCCCACCGGCCCGGAGCGGCAAGCCTTGGATCATGAAACGGCATCGGACCGGATTAGCACTGACCCTGTTCATCATCCTCGCCGCCCTGATGACCGGCATCCCGGCCACGGCGGCACCGACTTCCGCCACGGTCGTCGAGACACTGGACCGCGCCGCGCACCCCCTGCGCGCCGTCGAGCCGGGCGGTGACACCCGCGATCTGCGCCCCCTGGACCGGATGATCGCAGACGCGCGGGTCGTCGGCCTGGGCGAGGCCACTCACAGCTCGCACGACTTCTTCGCCCTCAAGGACCGCGTGTTCCGCCATCTCGTCGAGAAGAAGGGCTTCCGCACCTTCGCCCTCGAGGCACCGTGGAGCACCGGCCTGCGCCTCAACGACTACGTGCTGTACGGCAAGGGCGATCCCCGGCGCATCATGCGCGAGGAGTTCCAGCGGGACTACCTGTGGTGGAACAACACCGACTATCTGCGGCTCGTGGAATGGATGCGCGCCTACAACCGGCAGCATCCGCAGGACCCGGTCCGGTTCATGGGCGACGACTTCGCCTGGGCCGGCCCCGAGCTGTACGACGAGGTCACGTACTACGTGGCTCGGACGCACGCCGGCCTTCTGCCCCGTTTCACGGAGCTGTACCGGGGGCTGCGGCCCACAGTGGCGACGGGCGTGTACATGGACCAGTACATGGAGAAGCCCTACGCGGAACGCAAACTGATGGCGGCCCGGACCGGTGAAGCGCTGGAGCTGTTGCGGCAACAGCATCCGGGCGCCGACCGGGAGGCGTACGACTGGGCGGTCCAGCACGCCACGGCCATCGACCAGACCGCCCGCGGCTACGCCTTCGACTTCGCGGACGAGCAGCAGCTCAGGGCCGCCATGCGCTACCGCGACTCGGTCATGGCCGACAACGTGGCCTGGTGGACGGAGCACACCGGCGCCAAGGTCCTGCTGTCTGCGCACAACGCACACGTCGCCTACGTGCCGGACGATCCCGCCCACTACCCGAAGATGCAGGGCGCCTTCCTGCGCGACCGGCTCGGTGACGCGTACGTCAGCGTCGGCTTCACCTTCTACCGCGGTTCGTTCAACGCCACCGCACCCGAGGGGGACGTGCAGGTGTTCCGGCTGGGCCCGGCCGGCCCCGGCAGCAACGAGGAGACGCTCGACCGAGTACGCCCTCGTGACTACGTCGTCGACCTGCGGACCGTGCCGTCACCGGCCCGTCCCTGGCTGAGGGAGGCGCGGCCGACCCGCAGTATCGGCACGGAGTACCCGGAGCCGGAGCACGACATCGCCCTCGCCCGCAGCCACGACGTCCTGATCCATCTGCACCGGGTCGAGGCGGCCCGGCTGCGGGACCGCTGACCGGTCAGGCGTACAGCTGGTCCAGGAACGCCGTCAGATTCCCCCTCGTCCGCGCGATCTGCTCCTCCAGCGTCAGGCTCTCCTCGATCCGCGGGCCCGCCTCCGGGTTCTTCTTGCCGCGGAGGTAGAGGGAGCAGGCGAGGTCGGTGCACATGTACAGGCCGACCGAGTTGCCCTCACGGCCCGCAGGGCCCGCCTTGCGGGCCGTCATCAGGGAGACGCCGCCGCGCGGATGGGAGGTCAGACACAGCGAGCACATGCTGTAGCGCAGGAGGCTGCGCTGCGAGGAGGGGAAGCGCAGGGTGACGCCGACCGGGCGTCCTTCTCGTTCGGTGACGAGATAGCTGCGGTCGGGTGCTCCTGGATCCCGCCAGCCGAGGAAGTCCAGGTCGTCCCAAGGGCGTTCGGCGAGATCGCGGGGCAGGGAGAGGCGCTTGGCCTCGCCTTTCGAGCAGTTGATGAAAGAGTTGCGGATGTCCTGCTCGGTGAGTGACCTCATGGTGAGCCTCCTGCGGAGTCGATCGGCGTAAACCTAGGGCCTCTAGGTTTTCGCCTAGGGTAGGTAGCCTGGAGAAGGGAAGCCAGTGAATTTCGGCGATGTCGGGTCACCTCGGGCCCGGGCGGCACTGCGGCATGTGGCCGCCTCTTCCACGGGCCCTGCCCTCGACCCCGACGTGCGCATCACCCTCAACTTCCACCCCGACCGGCTGGTGCGGGGCGTGCCGATCCTGCGCGCGCTGGCCGAGGACGGCACGTACCACTCGCAGTTCGTCACCGGCACCGGCAACGGCGGCCTCACCGCCCACCCCGGCGGCGACCGCTGGCGCTGGGAGAGCCGGATCTTCGGCGGGGTGTACGACGACGCGGCCGCCGACGAGCGGCCCGTGTACGGCGCGCTGAACTTCCGGCGCCAAGTGGTCGGCGCCGCCCCGCGGTTCGGCTCCTCGCACTTCCGGCTGACCGGGGCCGCACTCGCCCGCGCCACCTTCTGCTATCCCGACAGCGCCGCGGAGCCAACCGACTTCGGAGTCGCGGCAGGCATGCACCTCGTCGCACTCGCCGAATCCGACGAGCAGGACGCCCTCAACGACTACATCGAGGCCCAGGTCCACGGCGGGGTCGTCCTGGCCCGTGACGTGGAGGCCGTCGTCCTGGACGCCTGTTACCGCGGCACACCGGTCGAGGCCGCGGCCCGCCTGCTGCCCTGCCCCGTCGAATGGCACCCCGGCTACCGGCTCACCGTGCCCGAGCTGCTCCGCCACGCGGACTACCGCGGCCAGGAGTACGCCGACCTGGGCGCCCGGATCGCCGCGGACGGCCGCATCGACCCGCGCGTCATCGGGGACGCCGCGCGCACGGGTCGCCACGAACTCCAGGACCTGAAGATGGTGTGGCACACGCTGGCCCGCTTCGGCGCCCCCGAGGGAGCGGGCACGGCCTGCTCCGGCTCGTCCGAGACGGCCGGCGTCAGTGGCCACACGTCGGGAGCGAGCACGCCCAGCGCATAGGTGCGCGACCAGTTCCGTACGGTTCGCCGCGCCCCACCGTGTCGACAGGCGGCGCCGTGCCGGGAGGCCTTCCGGATCGACGGCTCGGCACCGGTCGTCATGGTCGCGGCGGGCACGGGCTCGCTCCCTTCCGCGGGCCGATCGCCGACCGTACGGAGGCCCTCGCGGCCGGCACCGAACTCGCCCCGGCCTCTGCTGCTTCGGCTGCGATGCCCCCGACGCCGACTTCCTGCACGCCGAGGAACTGCGTGCCGCCGAAGCCGCCGGAGCGGTCTCGCTCCGGCCGGCCTTCAGCGCCGCCCCGCGTGACGGCGTGACCTTCGTGCAGCACCGCATCGCCGCCGAGGCCGACGAGGTCCGGGAACTGCTCGAAGCGGGCGCCCCGGTGTATGTCTGCGGCGACGGCTCGAAAATGGCACCCGGCGTGCGGGAAGCGTTCCGTACCCTGTTCCGGGACCGCACGCCGGGGGCGGCCGCCGAGCAGTGGCTCGACGGACTGGTGCGGGACGGGCGTTACGTGGAGGACGTGTACGCCGCGGGCTGACACGCGAGAACGGGGCGGGGCGTTGACGGACTCCTGGAACTGGGCTCGGCGCGTACTGGAGGGTGCGGGCCTCGACGCCGGCCTGCTCGCCGGGGTGCGGCCCCTGAGCGGCGGCACGTACAACACCGTCGAGGAACTCCTCCTCACCGACGGCAGTCGCTACATCCTCAAGGTCCCGCCCGCGTCCACCGTCCCCGGCCTGCGCTACGAGCGCGGCCTGCTGATCTCCGAGGCGGAGTTCTACCGCGGGGCCGCCGGGGCCGGTGTGCGGGCCCCGCGCGTCGTGGCCCTCCACGAGAAGGCCGTCGTACCGCATCTGCTGATGACGGCCTGCCCCGGCGAGCCCTGGAACGGCTCGCTCCCCGAAGTCCACAAGGCGCCGCTGCGTCGGGAGCTGGGGCGTCAGGTGGCCCGTCTGCACACGGTGACCGGGCCGGGCTTCGGCTACCCCTCCGGCGCCCTCGGCCCGCTCGCGCCCGACTGGCGGACCGCGTTCACGGCCATGATCGAGGCCGTCCTGGACGACGCCCGTGACTACGAAGCCCGGCTGCCCCGCTCCGCCGACCAGGTGGCCCGCATGCTCCGGCCCGCCTACCCCGCGCTCGACGAGGTCACGGTCCCCGTACTGGTCCACTTCGACCTGTGGGACGGGAACATCCTGCTGGACCGCACGGCAGAGCAGGAGCCCCGCATCGGTGGGCTCATCGACGGCGAGCGGATGTTCTGGGGCGACCCCCTCGCCGACTTCGTCTCCCTGGCGCTGCGCGGGGACATCAGGAAGGACGAGGCGTTCCTCGCGGGCTACCGGGAGGCTGGCGGCCGGGCCGAGTTCGACGTCCCGGCCCGCCTGCGGCTGGCCCTTTACCGTGCCTACCTCTACCTGATCATGCTCACCGAGACGGTCCCGCGAGCGGTCGACGTCGACACGGAACGCTGGGTCCAGGCGACGGTCGCGCCGGAGCTCGTCGCCGCGCTGGCCGAGGTCGAGGACCTCACGGCGTAGTCCACAATGGGGGCGTTCGAACAGGTGGGGAACAGGGCTGGTCCGAAGGGAGCCACATGGCGGGGCGGAACGGGCGCACGGTACGGGACCTCAGACGGGCCAACCGTACGGCCGTACTGCGGCGCCTCTACTTCGACGGCCCCCTCAGCCGCTTCGAACTCGGCCCGGCGACCGGGCTCAGCTCCGGTTCCGTCAGCAATGTCGTCGCCGAGCTGATCGCCGACGGGCTGGTCGAGGAGGCCGGCAGCGTCGACTCCGACGGCGGCCGTCCGCGCATCCTGCTGCGGGTGGTTCCCGGCAGCGGCCACATGATCGGCGTCGACGTCGGGGAGACCCGGGTGCGGATCGGGCTGTTCGACCTGACCCTCACCGAACTCGCCCACGCCGAACGCCCCTTGGAGCAGCAGCGCTACGAGGTCGACGGCATCGTCGGCCATGTGCGCGACGGCATCGACGAGGTGCTCACGGGCGCCGGCCTCGGGCCCGAGCGGCTCCTCGGTGTCGGCATCGGCGTCCCCGGCATCGTCGAGCACACGCAGCAGGGCGGTGCCGTGGTGCACGGGCAGACGATCGGCTGGGACGCGGTACCGCTGGAGCAGCTCCTGCGTGACGGCTCCCCGCTCCCGGACACCGTGCCGTACTTCATCGACAACGGGGCGAAGACCCTCGGCCAGGCCGAGATGTGGTTCGGCGGAGGACGCGGCGCCCGCAGCGCGGTCGTCGTGCTCTTCGGCTCCGGCGTCGGCGCCTGCCTGGTCACCCCGGACGTGGAGCAGGGGCGGGCGGTCGAGTGGGGGCATCTGACGGTACGGGTCCGGGGGCGCCGCTGCCGGTGCGGTGCGCTCGGCTGTCTGGAGGCCTACGCGGGCGCGGAGGCGCTGCTGGAACGCTGGCGCGAGGAGGGCGGGCGCGTGCCGGAGGGCGTCGACGAGGAGACCGCGCTCGCGGCGATGCTGGCCGGCGCGTATCCGGCCGAGGGCAAGTCGGCCGACCCGGGGGCGATCGCCGTACTGGAGGAGACGGCCGAGTACGTGGGTGCGGGGCTGTCCGACCTGATCAACCTCTTCCAGCCGGAGCGCATCCTCATCGGCGGCTGGGCGGGTCTCCAGCTCGGGGCACGGTTCCTGCCCGACGTACGCCGCCACGCGGCCTCGTACGCCCTGCGGCATCCGGCCCGGAAGGTCACCGTCGACCTGGGCAGGCTCGGCCCCGACGCGGTCACCGTCGGCGCCGCGGTCCTGCCGCTCAACGACTTCTTCGCCTGCGGCGGACGCCGCGCCGAACCGGGACCCGAGGACCCTGCGCCGGGTTGGCGCACGGCTCTGGCCCAGCGGGTGGCGCCCTGAGGTTTCGCCGGTGAGGCAGGCGGTACTCGCGGGGCGCTCGGACGACGCGAAGGAGGTGCACCATGGCCGACGACCGTCGCGAGGCGCCGGACCAGACCGGCGAGCCGGTACCGAGGGACCTGCCGGACCAGCAGGCGGACGCGGGGGAGGACCCCTGGGAGGTGCCCGTCGAGCCCGTGGACGACACCACCGAGGCGGACGACGTCCCGGACATGGACGAGGCGGGCACGGGCCGGCAGGGGGCCCCGCAGTCGGGCACGGTCCACCCCGAACACCCGGCACCTGAGGAGCCGACGGGCTGAGACGGGGCCACGGGCCGGGCTGAGAGCCACAGCCAGGGCCCGGGTCCCGTCACCGGGGGCCCGTCACCGGTGGTCAGCCCACCTTGCGGCCCCGCAGTGGCTCCGTCGCCGCGCCCTCTCCGCGCTGGAGGCCCTGGAGGAACTCCTCCAGCACCTCGGGCGCCGTACGCTCCGGGCGCCAGCCGAGTTCCGTGTGCGCGTGGGTGCAGTCCATCAGCGGCAGCCTGAGGACCGCGTCGAAGAGATGCGGGGAGGCGGGCAGCAGGTGCAGCCCCCAGGCGGCGGCGATCGCCGACCGGGCCGCCGTGCGCGGCAGCCGGACCGGGCGGGCGCCCAGCATCTCGCCCAGCAGCGCCGCGTCGACCGGGGGTTCCGCCGCGAGGTTGAACGCGCCGCGGGCGTCGGACGTCACGGCGAGCCGAAACGCCGCGGCCGCGTCGTCGGTGTGCAGGGCCTGCACCCGCAGTCCCGGGATGTCGGGCAGGAACGGCAGCAACTCGGGACGCGCCAGCGGCCCCGGCAGGAAGCGGCCGGCGAAGATGCGGCGCTGCTCGCTCGCCGACTCCCGCTTGAACAGGAAGGCCGGCCGCATCCGCACCACGCGGACCGAGGGGTGCAGTCCCTCGAAGGTGTCCAGTGCCCGTTCCAGGTAGGCCTTCTCCCGGCAGTACGCGGCGTCGGGCCAGCCGTGCGTCGGCCACGACTCGTCCACGGCCTCGTCCTTCGGCCCCGGCGAGTACGCGCCGACCGACGACGCGTGCACCAGCGTCGGCACCCTCGCCGCGGCCACCGCCTCGAACACACGGATGCCGCCCAGCACGTTCGTCCGCCAGGTCACCGCCGGATCGTGCGTGGGCTGGAACGCCCAGGCCAGATGGACGACGGCGGTGGCGCCCTCGAGGACGCTGACGAGATCGGCCTCCTCGGACGCCAGATCGACCTCGGCCCAGTCCGTCTTCGGCGGCGACCACTCGGGAGTCCGGCGGGCCAGCCCCAGCACGGAACCGACCTCCGGATCCTCCGAGAGGAGCCGCACCACACTCGTACCGACATTGCCCGTGGCGCCGGTGACCACGATCCTGCGGGCCGGTTCGCTGCTCACCTGCGGCTCCTCTCGGGACGGGGGGACGGGCACGTCCGAGTACCCGTCCCGGGCGAGCGCACGCTCCGGCCCCGCACTGCTAGGCGAACGCGTTCACGCCCGTGAGCTCCGCCGACAGCTGCCACAGGCGCGCCGCCTGTTCCGGGTCGACGGCCCAGTCCTTCACACCGCGCATCGCGCCGTCGGCCGGCGCGGGCTCGGCGACCTCGCAGTCCTCCAGGTACAGGCCGCCCATGCCGTCCAGCTGGGGCGAGGTCGCCGCCCAGACCTGCGTGGCCGCGCCCTGCTGCGGGGTCTTGAAGCCCTCGGGGTTCAGCGGGGTGCCGTCCTCGTCGATCCAGCCGCGCTCCACCATCTCCTCCTTGGCCATGTGCCGCTGGAGAGGGGTGAGGATGGCGCCGGGGTGCAGGGCGAAGGCCCGTACGCCGGAGCCCTTGGCGAGCCGGTCCAGGTGAACGGCGAACAGCACGTTCGCGGTCTTGGCCTGCCCGTACGCCTGCCACTTGTCGTAGCCCCGCTGCCAGTGGACGTCGTCCCAGCGGATGCCGCTCAGGTGGTGCCCGCCGGAGGAGACGGAGACCACCCGTGCGCCTCCGGGTGCAAGGGCCGGCCACAGACGGTTGACGAGGGCGAAGTGGCCGAGGTGGTTGGTCGCGAACTGGGCCTCCCAGCCGGGCCCGACCCGCGTCTCCGGGCACGCCATGATCCCGGCGCTGTCGATGACGAAGTCGACGGACCGGCCGGAGGCGAGGAACCGTTCCGCGAAGCCGCGCACGCTCTCCAGGTCGCCCAGGTCCAGCTCGTCCACCTCCACGCCGGGCACGTCGGCCAGCGCCTCCCGTGCATCCGCCGGGCGACGCGCGGGGACGACGACGCGGGCACCGGCTTCGGCGAGCGCACGGGTGGTCTCCAGGCCGATGCCCGAATAGCCGCCGGTGACGATCGCGAGCCTGCCGGTCAGGTCGATGCCGTGGAGTACGTCGTCGGCGGTGCTCGTGGCTCCGAAACCGGAGCCGATCTTGTGCTGTGCAGTGGTCATGCGCGGCACGCTACGAATTGGAGCGCTCTCGAAGTCAAGCGGCATGGGCTCAAAGTCGAGCGGCAGAAGAAAGCCCCGACCGTGACGGGGGATTCACGGTCGGGGCGGTCGGTGGTGGGCGCGGATGGCGGTCGCCTCTCGGCGAAAGGCTCCACAGGGCTCCAGCCGAACGATCGTCCCTGTGGGCAAAAGGTGAGGCCCGGGGACACTGTCCCATCCGCACCCACGGCTGGTTCAACGGGAAACCATCGGTGGGTGTTCCTGGGTTTGCCACGATACGCGGTGATCTGCGTCACGCCCCCCATGCGCTCAGTTCTTGTGCGTCCAGTCCAGCAGCTCGTCCACCGTCCAGGTGGTGACCACCCGCTCGGCCGGCACCCCGCACTCCTCCGCCCGCGCACAGCCGTACCGCTGCCAGTCGAGCTGCCCGGGCGCATGCGCGTCCGTGTCGATGGAGAACAGCACCCCCACCTCCACGGCCCGCCGCAGCAGCCGCCGGGGCGGGTCCAGCCGCTCGGGCCGGCTGTTGATCTCCACCGCCGTACCGGACTCGGCGCAGGCGGCGAACACCTCGTCCGCGTCGAACTCCGACTCCGGCCGGCCCCGCCCGGTGACCAGCCTGCCGGTGCAGTGACCGAGGATGTCCGCGTGCGGATTGCGTACGGCGGCGACCATACGGCGGGTCATCGCGCGGGCGTCCATCCGCAGCTTGGAGTGCACGGACACCACCACGACGTCGAGCCGCTCCAGCAGCTCGGGCTCCTGGTCGAGCGAGCCGTCCTCGAGGATGTCGCACTCGATGCCGGTGAGCAGCCGGAACGGCGCCCAGGTCCGGTTCAGCTCCGCCACCACCTCCAGCTGCTCCCGCAGCCGGTCGGCCGACAGCCCGCGGGCCACGGTCAGCCGTGGCGAGTGATCGGTCAGCACCGCCCACTCGTGTCCGAGCTCGGCCGCCGTCCGGCCCATCTCCTCGATCGGGCTGCCGCCGTCCGACCAGTCGGAGTGCAGATGGCAGTCCCCGCGCAGCAGCTCCCACAGCCGCCGGCCGTTCTCCGGCGGCGCGGCAGCGGGCCGGCCCTCCAGGTCCGTCAGATAGCCGGGCACCTGACCGGCCAGCGCCTCGCGCACCACCTGGGCCGTCTTCGGGCCGACGCCCCGCAGCGACTCCAGCGTCCCGGTCTCCGCCCGCGCCCGCACCTCCTCCTCGGGGAGCTCGGCCAGCGCCCGGGCGGCCGTACGGAAGGCCCGTACGCGATACGTCGGCGCCAGGGACCGCTCCAGCAGAAAGGCGATCCGGTTCAGCGCCTCTACGGGATCCATCGCCACCTCCACCTCCAGGGTTCCCCGGCCCCGCCGCCCCCGCACAGTGGCGGACGGTTTGGCGGTACACCCCCGGGGTACTCCGGCGTCGTCCCGTCCCGCCCGCGAAGAGGCCCGCGATGCCGTACTTTCAGCCCCGCACTCGTCGGGAGACGTGATGCGCCTGCCATGAGACTGCGCACCAGCTCCTGCACAGACCCCGGCTTCACCCGCGTCCGCTGCGGCCGGGGCTTCCGCTACCTGGACGTGGACGGCAGGCCCCTCACCGATCCCGGCCACCTCGCCCGCATCCGCGCCCTGACCATCCCGCCCGCGTGGCGCGACGTGTGGATCTGCCCCTGGCCGGGCGGCCACCTCCAGGCCGTCGGCACCGATGACGCAGGACGCCGCCAGTACCTGTACCACGAACGGTTCCGCGCCCAGCAGGACGAGGCCAAGCACGAGCACGTACGGCAGGTGGCGCGGGCCCTGCCCGAGCTGCGCGCCAGGGTCGCCCTCGACCTCGCGGGCCGCGGCCTGAGCCGGGCGCGGGTCACGGCCTGTGCCGTCCGCCTGCTCGACCTGGGCTTCTTCCGGATCGGCAGCGACAGGCACACCCGGGACAACGAGACCTACGGCCTGACGACGATGCTGCGCGAGCACGTCACCTGCGGCCGCGGCGAGATCACGTTCAGCTATCCGGCCAAGGGCGGCACCGAGATCGTGCGGGCACTCGTCGACGCACAGGCGCACACCGTCGTACGGGCCCTGCTGCGCCGCCCGCGCGGTGGGGAGCGGCTGCTCGTGTACTGGGAGCGGGGCGCCTGGCGCGACCTGCACAGCGACGACCTGAACGAGGCGCTGCGCCGGCTGGCCGGCACCGAGATCACCGCCAAGGACTTCCGGACCTGGCATGCGACGGTCCTCGCCGCCGTCGCGCTCGCCGTCACCACCCGGGACGCCCGGGACACCCCCGCCGCCAGGCGCCGGCAGATGAGCCGGGCGGTCCGCGAGGTCAGCCACTACCTCGGCAACACCCCCGCCGTGTGCCGCGCCTCCTACATCGACCCCCGTGTCTTCGAGCTCTTCGAGCAGGGCCGGACCGTCGCCGACGCGCTCACCCGGCTCGGCGAGCACGGCGCCTTCGGGCGTCCGGCCACCCAGGGGGCCGTCGAGGCCGCGGTCCTCGACCTGCTGCGTGCCTGACCTGACGTGCCCGATGTGTGCTGCCCTTACGGGTCTGTTTGCCCCGAAGGATCCGTTCACGCGGGTTGCGCTCTACGCTCTATGCATGACCGAAATCGCGAGCCCGCACATCTCACACCCGCGGATCATGGTGCTCGGGGTTCAGCCGGGCACACCTCCGTTCCGCATCATGGAGATCGACGGTGTGGTCGTCGGTGAGGCGAGGACCATCACCGACGTCCTGGAGACTGCCGCCGCCTTCGGCATCACGGTCCATGACCTGGACGACCCGGACGTGGTCCGCTGGGTGGGCGGCGACAAGTTCACCTGGCACCATCACTAGCCGACCGGGTCCGCCGGCCGTCGGACGGCCGGTCAGCCGACCGTCCATTTCTGGTTGGCGCCGCCCGTGCAGGTCCAGATCTGCAGCCGGGTGCCGTTGGCCGGGTTGTTGCCGGTCACGTCCAGGCACTTGTCGGACTGCGGGTTGACGATGTCGTGCGCCGCGGTGACGGTCCATCTCTGGTTGGGGCCGCCGGTGCAGTCCCACAGCTGGACGGTCGTGCCGTCCGCGGTGCCGTTGCCGGTGGCGTCCAGGCACTTGCCGAGCGCGCGCAGGGTGCCGTCGGAGCCGGCGGTCCACTGCTGGGCGGCGGTGCCGTTGCAGTCGTAGAGCTGCACGGGCGTGCCGTTGGCGGAGCTCGCCCCGGCCACGTCCATGCACTTCCCGGCCAGTCCTCTGACCGCGGCGCCGGCGGCGCTGTCGCCGGTCGTCACCGAGACATGGTCGACCACCAGTTGCTGCGGGAAGACGGTGGAGCCGTCCGGGTCGCCGGGCCAGTAGCCGCCGACCGCGAGGTTGAGGATCAGGAAGAACGGCTTGTTGAAGACCCACTGCCGGCCGCCCAGGTCGGCAGGCGTGCGCCGCTGGTAGACGTTGCCGTCCACGGACCAGGTGATCGAGTCGGGCGCCCAGTCGACGGCGAAGGTGTGGAAGGCGTCGGCGAAGGCCTCCCCGTTCGGCAGGGAGTAGGCGGCGCCTATGCCGCCGGAGCCGGAGTAGCCGGGGCCGTGGATCGTGCCGTGCACCGTCGAGGGCTCGAAGCCGACGTTCTCCATGATGTCGATCTCGCCGGAGTCGGGCCAGTTGACCGGTGTGCCGAGCATCCAGAACGCGGGCCACATGCCCTGGCCGCGCGGCACCTTCATCCGCGCCTCGATGTGCCCGTACTGGGCGGTGAACTTCCCGGCGGTGTTCAGCCGGGCCGAGGTGTACTGGCAGGTGCCGTACCAGCACTGGTAGTTGGCCGGGTTCTCCCGCCGGGCCGTGATCACCAGATGGCCCTGGCCGTCCAGCGCCGCGTTCTTGTTGCCGGACGTGTAGTACTGCCGCTCGTGGTTGTTGACGTTGTCGCCGGTCTCGATCTGCCATTTCGACGCGTCGACCGCGGCACCGGCGGGCCCGTCGAAGTTGTCGGAGAAGGTCACCGCGGCGGCCGTGACGTCCGGTGGTCCGGCCTGCGCGGGGCCGATCGCGGCGGAGGCGACCAGGACGGCCGGCAGAGCGGCGAGGAGTGCGGTGCGGAGCAGGCGTGGGGAGGCCATCGTGCTCCCTTCCGTACGGCGACCCGGGGGACGGGGTGCGCCGACCGAGGTGGGGGGGTGGAGGTGGGGGTGGAGGTGTCGCCACTTGATTTAAGGAGTGAGATAAGAGGCCGTCAATACCTTGGTACGGACCAGAAGTTGAGAACGATGCGGCAGCCGCCGAAGTGTTCGGTTCTTAGGCTTCCGCTCATGAACGCCGCACACATCGGTGAGCTGCTCGCCGTCCTGGGCGCGGGCATCGCCGCCGGCGCGGTCAACGCCGTCGTGGGGTCGGGGACGCTGATCACGTTTCCCGTGCTGCTCGCGACCGGCCTGCCGCCCGTCACCGCCACGGTCTCCAACGCGCTCGGCCTGATCCCCGGCTCGATCAGCGGTGCCATCGGGTATCGCGGGGAACTGCGCGGGCAATGCCGGCGCATCCTGAAGTGGAGCGCCGGCGCCCTGCTCGGCGGACTCGCCGGTGCCGCGCTGCTGCTGGCCCTGCCCGCCTCGGCGTTCGAACGAATCGTGCCGGTCCTGGTGGGGCTCGCCCTCGTGCTGGTCGTCCTCCAGCCGCTGATCAGCAGGAGGCTGCGCAGTCGCCGCGCCCGCAAGGGCAGCTCCGTGCGCCCCGACGGCGGCCCCCTGCTGCTCGCCGGACTGACCCTGGCCAGCGTCTACGGCGGCTACTTCTCCGCCGCCCAGGGCATCATCTACGTCGCCCTCATGGGCATGCTCCTCGACGACAGCCTGCAACGCCTCACCGCGGTCAAGAACGTGCTCGTCGCCGTGGTCAACTCCGTCGCCGCGCTCTTCTTCCTCGTCGTCGCGGACTTCGACTGGACGGCCGTCGCCCTCCTCGCCGCCGGATCCGCGGCGGGCGGCCATCTCGGAGCTCGGACGGGCCGCCGCCTTCCTCCCGCCGTCCTGCGTGTGCTCATCGTCGTGGTCGGCACGGTGGCCATCGTCCAGTTGCTGCTGCGCTAGGAGCGAGCCTCCTTCGCGTGCACGGCCCGGCTCAGTCGCCGCCCCAGCAGGAGGTAGCCGATCAGGGCGCCGGTCGTGTTGAGGATGACGTCGTCGATGTCGAACGCGCGCCCCCGCACCAGCGCGCCCTGCGCGAACTCGACGAGCAGCATGACGGTCGCCGTCAGCAGAAGCACCCGCAGGATGCCGCGCGTCCGCGGGGCGAGGACGGGAACCAGGATGCCGAACGGAACACCGAGCAACAGGTTCCCCCCGATCTGCCGGACGGCGTCGCGCAGTTCGGGCTGGTCCAGATAGGCCCGCAGGGAGCGGCCCGGATGCAGGTTGGTGTGCGTCAGGGCCTCCGACGCGGGGGAGGGCTGCAGGGTGAGCCTCGCCAGGACGACGGCGAAGGCCACCATGAACGTGAAGGCGCACAGCATCGCCAGGAGGCGGCCGAGAACGCGCAGCGGGCGTCGCTCGGATCGCGGGGCGGGCGGGGGCTCGGCGGTGCGCTTGGACTTGTCAGTGCGCCTGGACTTGGTGGTGCGCTCGGATTTGGCGCCGCCCTCCGACTTGGCGGCTTTCGCGGACTTGGAAGTGCCGGGGCGTAACGCGGCGCGCGAACGTGGGGTTCCACGGGCCATGCGATCCTCCAGTCTTCAACTTCCCTTCGTAGTAAGCGGGTTACCCCCGTATCGCGCTGCGATGCCGCCGCGTCGCATCCGGCCGTGGCCGCGCCCGGTTTCCCTTCACGCTGTCGGGGCACTCCGGGCGGAGACCCGCGCGCGCCGCCGCCCCTGTCACCACGGGTGGTGTTTGGATGACGCGGAACGGACGTAACGGACAACTGGCCCGCGGAGGTGGCGCATGAACCGGCCTACGACGCTCCTCGCGGCGGCCGAGTTCCTGGCCTGGTGGGCCGCGCTCGCCCTGTTGTGGCTGGTCCTCATCAGCGCCGTGGACACCCCGGAGCTCGCGGTCGGCGCGGCAGTCGCCGGCGTGGCCGCGCTCGCGGCGGTCGCCGCACGCCGGGCGGTGACCGGGCGGTGAACGGCTATCTCCTCGCGGCGACCGTCGTGCTCGGCGGGGGAGTGGGCGCCACCCTCTGGGGCGTGGCCACCGGACCGCTGCGACGCCGGGTCGTGGCGCAGAACCTGTCCACCGCGCTGGTCTGCCCCGGACTGCTGCTGCTCGCACAGGGATACGACCGCCCGGCGTACGTCGATGTCGCCCTGGTCCTGGCCCTGCTCGGCCCGGTCGGCACCCTCGTCTTCGCCCGCCTGCTCACCGACGAACTGGCCGATGACCGGCCGCGCGCCTGGGGCGTGACCTGGGCGGCCGCGGGACTCGTCGCGGCGGTGGTCCTGGTGCTGTGTGCGGCGGTCGGACCGAGCCGGGCCATGGTGAAGCTGCTGGTCACGGGCGCACTGCTGATCGGCGGGAACATCGTCGCCTCCCGCGCGCTGTCCGGCGGTTTCGCGGGGGTGCGCGGTGGCTGACGCGGTGATCGTCGTCGCGCTGCTGCTGGTCGCCGGCGCCGCGACCGTGGCGGTACTGGTCCGCGACCCGGTGCGCCAGGCCCTCGTGCTGGCCGTCCTCGGCGTCGTACTCGCCGTCCTGTTCACCGCGGTGCAGGCGCCCGACGTCGCCCTGTCGCAACTGGCCGTCGGCGGCGCCCTGACCCCGCTGCTGCTGCTCCTGTCGGTCCGCAAGGTCAAGCGCCGCAAGGGCCTGAACGATGAAGCGGAGAGGCCTGAACGATGACGCGGAAGGGGCGGGAGCGATGACCCCGCGCACCCGGCTCTGGCTCGTCGCGGTCGGCGGCGCCGGCCTCGCCGCACTCCTCGTCGCCGCCTGCCTGCGCCTGCCCGACTTCGGCGGCGACCGCCATCCCTACGGCGACCGCGCCGTGCACGCGTCCCTCGCCCGGCACACCGCCAACACCGTCGCCTCCGTCAACTTCGACCAGCGCGCCTTCGACACCCTCGGCGAGATGACCATCCTGTTCGCGGCCGTCGTCGGCTGTGTCGTCCTGCTGCGGCAGACCCGCGACGAACACCGCGCCCGGCCCGAACCCGCCGACGTGGCCCCACCCGTACGCCGGTACGCCCTGGTCGTCCTGCCGGTCGCCCTGGCCACCGGGCTGTACGTCATCGCTCACGGGCAGTTGAGCCCGGGCGGCGGCTTCCAGGGCGGCGTCGTCGCCGCGACCTCCCTGCACCTGCTCTACCTCGGCGCCGACTACCGAGCCCTGGAACGCATCCGCCCGGTCGGCCTGTACGAGGTCGGCGACGCCCTGTCCGCCTCCGCCTACCTCGTCACCGGCCTCGCGGGTCTCATCGGGGGCACCGCGTTCCTCGCCAACACCCTGCTGCCGTACGGCACGTTCAACACGCTGTCCTCCGGCGGCACCGTTCCCCTGCTGAACGCGGCCATCGGCATGGAGGTGGCCTGCGCGGTCGTCGTGCTGCTCGCCCGCTTCCTGGACCAGGCCGTCGAGATCGAGGAGGAGAGCGGGAAGTGAGAGCACCGTGATGGATGTACTGCCCTACCTCGTCTCCGCGTGGATCTTCCTGGCCGGCTGCTACGGCCTCGCCACCAGCCGCAATCTCATCCACGCCGTCGGCTGCCTCTCCGTCTGCCAGTCCGCGACGTACGTCCTGCTGCTCGCTGTCGGCTACCGCGACGGCGCCACCGCGCCCGTCTTCTCCGACATCGAGCCCGGCTCACGCCCCGTCGTCGACCCGGTCGTGCAGGCACTGGCCCTCACGGACGTCGTCGTCGGCGCCACCGTCACCGCCCTCCTCCTGGCGCTCGTCATCCAGGTCTCCAAACGGCACGGCACGGTGGACCCCGACGAACTCTCCGAGCTGCGCGGCTGATGAACGACCTGCTGCCGCTGCTCGTCGCCGTACCGCTCCTCGGGGCCGCCCTCCTGGTCGCGGGCGGACGCCGGGTGCCCCGCGTCCTCGCCGAGTCCGTGGGCTGTGCCGTCTCGGCGGGCACCGCCGGGCTCGCCATCGTGCTGCTGCTGAACTCCTCGCCGCCGATGACCGAATGGGTCGGCGGCTGGACTCCCGTGGGCGGCCGCAGCGTCGGCATCGTCCTGGTAGGGGACGGCCCGGGCCTGGGCATGGCCGCCCTCGCCTCACTGCTGACCCTCGCGGCCCTGGCGTACTCCTGGCACTACTTCGACGAACCCCCGCGCCGGCACGCCGGCTCGTTCCCCGCGCTGATACTGCTCTTCCAGGGCGGCATGTGCGGGTTCGCGATCGCGGGCGACCTGTTCAACGCGTTCGTGTGGTTCGAGCTGATGAGCGTCGTCGCGTACGCGCTGACCGGCACCCGGGTCGAGGAGGCCAGGGCCGTGCAGGGCGCGCTGACCTTCGGGGTCGTCACCTCCCTCGGCGCCTACGCCATGCTGATGGGCATCGGCCTGCTCTACGCCCGTACCGGCGAGCTCGCCATGACCCAGATCGGCCGCGGCCTCGACGCCCACGGCCCGCCGGACGCGCTGGTCCTCGCCGCCTTCGTCCTCCTCATGACCGGCCTGCTGGTCAAGGCGGCCGCCGTGCCCTTCCACTTCTGGCTCCCGGACGCCCACGCCGTCGCACCCACCCCGGTGTGCATGCTGCTGTCGGGCGTCATGGTCGAACTCGGCGCGTACGGCGTCTGGCGGGTGTACGGCACGGTCTTCGCCGGACCCGGCGGCATCCCCGCGGCCGACCTGGAGCGGGTGCTCCTCGTGCTCGGCGCGGTGACGGCGCTGATCGGCGCGGTGATGTGCTGGTACCAGAGGCACATCAAACGGCTGCTGGCGTACTCGACGGTCGCCCACACGGGGCTGTTCCTCATCGGCATCGGCGCTCTGACACCGGAGGCCGACGACGGGATCGCGCTGTACGTCCTCGGCCACGCCGGTGTGAAGGCCGCCCTGTTCGCCTGCACGGGCATCCTCCTCGACCGGTACGGCAGCGTCGACGAACACGCCCTGCACGGACGTGCCCGGGAACTGCGGGGCGTCGCCGTGCTGTTCGCCGTGGCCGGGCTGGCCCTCGCGGGACTGCCGCCCTTCGGTACGGCCTTCGGGAAGGCCGTCACGGAGGAGGCCTTGGGCGGCCCGCTCACCGTGCTGTACGTCGTGGCGACCGCGGTCACCGCCGGAGCGGTGCTGCGCGTCGCCGCGCGCGTGTTCCTGGGGGTCGGGCCCAGACCGTACGACAAGGCGGTGTACGAGACGACCGGCGCCGGCGAGCGGCCCGAGACCCGGCACCGACTCCGCCGGATCCCCGACACCATGACCGCCGTCCCAGCCCTGCTGCTCGCCGGTTCACTCGCCGTCGGCGTGGCCCCCGGCTTCGGTGAGGTGGTGGCACGCGCCGTCAACGAGGCCGGGTCCGGCGGTGCGGTGGTCCCCGCCCCGCACTGGAGCCCGGCCGGTGTGCTGCTGGACCTCGCCTCGACCGGGCTGGCCCTGGGCCTCGCGGCCCTGGCCGTCACGCGGCCGAGGCTCCTCGCCGCCCCGGACCGGGCGCTGCCGCTGCGGCGCCTGCAGTCCGGGCACGTCGGGGACTACGTGGCCTGGGTGCTGGTGGGCGCCACGGTGCTGGGGGCGCTGGCCCTGCCAGGCCTGTTGTCGTAGGGGAATCGCCGATCAAGCCCCGTACGTCACCTTCACCTCCTTGAAACCGAGGGAGTGCAGCAGGCCCTCGAGCATGTCGGTGGTGTTGGTCTCGGCGCGCGCAGTCAGTTCGCTGTCCTTCGCCGCATCGCCGATGTGTTTGACCGCCAGCTTCTGCACGGCCTGTTCGCTGTTCGGGTTGTCGGAGAAGAGATCGCCGAGGCGGTCGAGGAGACCGCGCTGCTTGGACACGGCGTAGGAGCGGTCGGGGTCCAGGGACGGTTTGCCGAGGACGGCGTGCGGGAGACGGAGCGTGGCGGACGTACGGTCGTCGTTGACCGTGACGTCGTCCTTGCCGACCTTTCCGAGGTCGACATAGGCGTCCACGGTGCCCGCGCCGACGTACAGGGTGCGGCTGCCGCGGATCGCGTCGGGCAGGAACTTGGCGTCCTTCTCCAGATCCACGACGATCTGGAAGTTGCCGGAGGCGGCGTCGTAGCGGCTCATGTCCTGGATGGACTGGAGCAGTGCGGGACCCGAGCGGTCGTTGGTCTCCGTGCCGAACAGGTCCTTCAGACCGGGGATCACGCTCAGCCGGATCCCGGCGAAGAAGACGACGAGCACCAGCACGAGGGCGCTCACCGCCTTCGCCCAGCCGGGCATGCGCTTGTTGATGCGCTTGATGGGAGTCGTCATGTCGACGTTCCTCCTTCCCTGTTCAACCAAGTACCCCCAAATCCCTTGCCGGACCGGTCCGTTGGCCGATTGCCGCCCCTGACCGGAGCAGGGAGGGCGCACTAGCGTGGGAAACCGTCCGTACCGGCGCGTCTGGAGACCCGGATGAGCGCAGACAGCACCTCCCGGCCGCTTCGCCCCATGCACCGCATCAGCCTCCCCGAGCCCGGACCGCCCCGGCTCGGCACCCTCGCCACCGGCACCCCGGTGTGGATCGTGACCCGCTACGCCGAGGCGCGGCAGGTGCTCATGGACCCCCGGTTCAACCGGAGTGCGCTGCACGCCCCGGATGCCCCGCCCCTGCTCGTCGTACCGAATCTGCTGGACTCCCCGGACGGGCTCCTCAACCAGGACGGCGCCGCTCATCAGCGGCTGCGCGGCACGGTCCAGCGGGCGTTCACGCCGCGGGCGATCGCCCGTTGGCGGCCCTGGGTGGCCACGGTCGTCGCATCACTCCTCGACGACTTCGCCGCACAGAACCGGCCCGCCGACATCGTCGAAGGCTTCACGCGTCCCCTGCCCGTCTCGGTGATCTGCCGCCTGATGGGGCTGGAGCACGTGGACCGCGACCGCATCCGGCACTGGGCCGACCACGCCCTGTCCGGCGGCGCCCACACCGCGGAGGAAGTCCGGTCGGCGATGCTCGAGTTCGGCGAGTTCGCCGGCGAACTGGTCGCCGAGCGCCGGAAGTCGCCCGCCGACGACCTGGTGAGCGGGCTGGTCGTGGCGGGGGACGACCTCGGGATCGACGAGCGCCGGCTGGTCACGCTGGTCTGCGGACTGGTCGTCGCCGGGCACGAGACCACCATGACCGCGCTCGGCAACGCCGTCGTCTACCTCCTCACCGACGGACGGGCCGCCTGGCAGGGACTCGCCGAGGACGGGGAGGCGGCGGCCACCGCGGCCGAGCAGCTGCTGCGGACCATCCCGCTCAGCGAGGGCCGCGTCCTGCCCGGCCTGATCCGCCGCGCCGTCGAGGACGCCGAGGTCGGCGGCGTGCTGATCCCGGCGGGCAGCGTCGTCGCCGTCCAGACCAACTCCGCAGGCCGCGACCCGGACGTCTTCCCGCCCGGCGAGCCCGACCTCTTCGCACCCCTGACCTCGCCCAGCATCGCCTTCGGCGCCGGACCCCACCACTGCCTGGGCGCCTGGCTCGCCCGCCTGGAACTCGAACTCGCCCTGCACGGCCTCGCCGTCCGCTTCCCGCGCCTGCGCGCCGAGTTCACACCCGAGACGATCGAGTGGCGGGAGGGGCAGATGACGCGGAGCCCGCGCAGGTTGCCCGTGTCGTGGTGAGGCGATCACCACACGCCCCCCGCCCTCGCTGAGCCGCAACGTTTCTGCTGACGTCAGTAGCATGAGTCCGCCACCCGGAATGATCATGCGAGGAGCGGATCGTGCGAGAGATCGCCGTGTTCAGCGGCAGTGCCCACCCCGAGCTGGCGGCGGAGGTCTGCGCGCATCTGGGCGTGCCGCTCAGCCCCACCCGGGTCAGCCGGTTCGCCAACGACTGCCTGGAGGTGCAGCTTCAGGCCAACTGCCGCGAACGGGACGTCTTCCTGATCCAGCCCCTGGTCCGGCCGGTCCAGGAGCACCTCGTCGAGCTGCTGCTGATGTGCGACGCCGCGCGCGGGGCGTCCGCGCGCCGGATCACCGTCGTCATGCCGCACTACTCCTACGCCCGCTCCGACAAGAAGGACGCGCCCCGCATCTCCCTCGGCGGCCGGCTCGTCGCCGACCTGATGGTGGCGGCCGGCGCGAGCCGCGTCCTCGCCATGACGCTGCACTCGCCCCAGGTGCACGGCTTCTTCACGGTGCCGGTCGACCACCTGCACGCGCTGCGCGAACTCGCCGCGCACTTCCGGCAGTACGACCTCTCCCGTACGACCGTCGTCTCGCCCGACCTCGGCAACGCCAAGGAGGCCGCCGCGTTCGCGCGGATGATCGGCGCCCAGGTGGCGGCCGGTGCCAAGCAGCGGTTCGCGGACGACCGGGTCAGCATCAACTCCGTCATCGGCGAGGTGACCGGACGGGACGTCATCGTCCTGGACGACGAGATCGCCAAGGGCAGTACGGTCCTGGAACTCCTCGACCGGCTGCGGGAGTTGGGGCCCCGGTCGATCCGGGTCGCCTGCACGCACGGCCTGTTCGCTTCCGGTGCGCTCAAGCGGATCGGCGAGCAGCCCGACGTACTGGAGATCGTGTGCACGAACACCGTGCCGGTCCCGGCGGAGGAGCGCACCGAGAAGCTGCGGATCCTCTCCATCGCCCCGGCGCTCGCCGAGGCCGTGCGCCGCATTCACAACGGGGAGTCCGTCAGCGCCCTGTTCGACGCGCCGGGAACCGAATAGACAGGAGGGAGCGGAGCAGCGCTCGGTATCACCCCGGATACCGGGCGTTCGGCATCACCGGATGCTCAGGAGGGCTCGCCATGGCGAAGGCGAAGTTCGAACGGACCAAGCCGCACGTGAACATCGGGACCATCGGTCACATCGACCATGGGAAGACCACGCTCACGGCGGCCATCACGAAGGTGCTGCACGACAGGTATCCCGACCTGAACCCGTTCACGCCGTTCGACATGATCGACAAGGCTCCTGAGGAGCGGCAGCGCGGAATCACCATCTCCATCGCGCACGTCGAGTACCAGACGGAGCGCCGGCACTACGCGCACGTCGACTGCCCGGGGCACGCGGACTACATCAAGAACATGATCACCGGCGCGGCCCAGATGGACGGCGCGATCCTGGTCGTCGCCGCCACCGACGGGCCGATGCCGCAGACCAAGGAACATGTGCTGCTGGCCCGGCAGGTGGGCGTGCCGTACATCGTCGTCGCGCTCAACAAGACCGACATGGTCGACGACGAGGAGATCCTGGAGCTCGTCGAGCTGGAGGTGCGCGAGCTGCTCACCGAGTACGAGTTCCCGGGCGACGAGCTCCCGGTGGTCAGGGTCTCCGCGCTCAGGGCCCTGGAGGGGGACCCGGAGTGGGCCCGGTCGGTGCTGGATCTGCTGGAAGCCGTCGACACGGCCGTCCCGGAGCCGGAGCGCGATGTCGACAAGCCGTTCCTCATGCCCATCGAGGACGTGTTCACGATCACCGGGCGCGGCACGGTCGTCACCGGCCGGATCGAGCGCGGCAGGCTGCTCGTGAACAGCGAGGTCGAGATCATCGGCATCCACGACCAGAAGACGAAGACCACGGTCACCGGCATCGAGATGTTCCGCAAGCTCCTGGACGAGGGCCGGGCCGGCGAGAACGTCGGGCTGCTGCTGAGGGGCGTGAAACGGGAGGAGGTCGAGCGCGGGCAGGTCGTCATCAAGCCCGGATCGGTCACCCCGCACACGGAGTTCGAGGCGCAGGCGTACATCCTGTCGAAGGACGAGGGCGGCCGGCACACGCCGTTCTTCCAGAACTACCGCCCGCAGTTCTACTTCCGTACGACGGACGTGACGGGCGTGGTGACCCTGCCGAAGGGCACCGAGATGGTCATGCCGGGCGACAACACCGGCATGCACGTCCAGCTGATCCAGCCCATCGCGATGGAAGAAGGGCTGAAGTTCGCCATCCGCGAGGGCGGCCGGACGGTGGGGGCCGGTCAGGTCACCAGGATCCTCAAGTAGCCGCCTCTACAAGGCGGTTGACGGCGTCATAAGGTGCCGGACGTGGTCTCGGGCTGGTCCAGGGCCGCGTCCGGCGTCGGATGCGGGGGCAGCAGCCGGGACAGGCCGGTGATCCTGAGCACGCGCAGGGTGAGCGGGTGGGTGCAGACCAGGTGCAGCTGCCCGCCGTGGTCGAGGACCCGGCTGCGGGCCCGGTACAGCAGACGCAGCCCGGAGCAGTCGAAGAACTCGACGCTCCTGAGGTCGATCATGATCCGGGCGTCGGGGCGGGTCGTGACCCGGTCGATATACGGGGCGATCTCCACCGCCGCCGCGATGTCGATCTCGCCGCGGAACTCCAGCACCGTGTGGTCCCGGTGCCGGTGGACGCGCAGATGCCGGCTGAACGGCGCAGGATCCTGCTGCACGACGACATCGCCTCCAACCTGTTCACTTGCGGCGGGGTGCCCAAATACAGCCCCCGCACTGCAAGTTACCCTCGATCGAGCGAATCTGAGCATGTTCGATTGACATATGTCTTTGAATTGCGACAGAGGA
The DNA here is from genome assembly GCF_055657525.1 of Streptomyces sp. NPDC107522. NCBI lineage: Bacteria > Bacillati > Actinomycetota > Actinomycetes > Kitasatosporales > Streptomycetaceae > Streptomyces > Streptomyces sp. NPDC107522. The sequence continues at coordinate 135,972 of NZ_JBVKAU010000012.1, forward strand.
TGGCCGCCGTGCCGAGCCGCCGCGTCGTCAACGCAGACGGTCGACCAGAGCGAACGCATCCTCGGTCTTGGGGTGTGTCCTGCCCAGTCGGGTGTGCAGTATCTGTGCGCCCCGCTGCGCGAGGTCCGCTGCGGTCGGGTCGTTCAAGGCGTGCAGGGCACGGGCCTTGAACAGCAGGGCGTACCCGATGTACAGGTGGTCCGGCGCGTACCGGGCCTCACGGATCCGTAGCGCCCGCGAGATCAGCGGTTCGGCCGCGGCGTAGTCGCCGAGGTCGAAGTGGATGGTCGCCAGCGCCACCAGATCGAAGCTCACGTACGGGTCGTCCGGCCCGTGCGCGGCCTCGTCGATCCGCAGCGCCCGCTCGGCCAGTGGCAGCGCCGCCGTGTGTTCGCCGAGCAGGCACAGTGTGCGTGCCAGCGTGGCCAGGTCCGTAGCGATGACGGGACTGTCCGCCGGCAGGCAGGACTCGTGCAGCCGCAGTGCGCGTTCCGCAAACGGGAGTGCCCTTTCCGGCGCGTCGTTCTCCCGGTGGATCTGCGCCAGGGTGCTGAGATCGAAACCGATCTCCGCATCACGGCCCTCGAGCGACTCGTCGATCGCGAGAGCGCGTTCGCACAGGCGCAGTGCCATCGAGTAGTCCCCGATCTGGACGAGGAATTCCGAGGCCAGCCTCAGCAGCACCGCCGTCTCCGCCGCGCACTCGGCCGGCGGCTCGTCCTTGGTCACCGCGATGACGTGGGGGAGCAGTTGCTGCCACCGTGGCCGTGCATCCGGGTCGCCGTGGATGTCGTCCGGCACGGCCGCGAGCAGCGCACGACACAGCTGGGCCCGAGTGCCGGTGTGGACCTCGTCCGGCATCTCGGCCCGGACGGCAGCCTGTACCAACCGGTGCACCACCAGCGACGCGTTCCCGCGCCTCGCAAGACTCAGACCCGCCAGGGCGCCGACCGTCGTGTCCCACGTCAGCGGGTCGGCTGCGGCCACGTCCAGCACGTCGGGGCTGCCGGTGAACAGGTCCAGCGGAATCGGCTCCGGCGCCAGCAGGGCACACAGCTCCAGCAGCCGCACCGCCTGCGGCTGTTCCGTCTCCAGCCTTCGCACGCTGAGCCACAGGGACGCGACCACCGTCGGCCGGCCGGTCTGTTCGCCCCGCGCGATCACGCCCTCCAGCTGCGACGTCAGCAGTGTCAGGTACTCTTCGGGCGCCGTGTGGTGGTAGCCCATGTACCCGGCCGCCTGCTCCAACGCCAGCGGCAGGTCCCCCAGTTGCTCGGCGATCCGGTCCGCCGGCGCAGCGGTCATGCCGGGCACCCGCCGGACCAGCAGCTCCACCGACTCCTGCCTGGTGAACACGTCCAGGTCGATGACCCCGGTGCTGCCCGACCAGGCCCTCACCCTGGTGGTGACGATGACATGGCCGTTGCTCGCCAGGTCACCCGACGGCAGCGCGTGCGTGAGCGTGCCCGGCTGCTCCCCGTTGTCGAAGATGATCAGCCAGGGCCTGCGGTCCCGCAACTTGCCGTACACCCGTGGGACGGCCTGCTCGGAGTTCACCTCGGTCAGCCCCAGCTCCCCGGCCAGCGAGACGAACTGCGACGCCACCAGGTCGGGGCGCTCGGCGTTCACGAACGCGACGAACCGGTACTTCGAGAGGTAGCGGTAGGCGTACTCCACGGCGAGCTGGGTCTTGCCGACGCCACCCATCCCGTGGACGACCAGCATCGCCACGTCGTGCGCCGAGGCGAGGCCCTGACGCAACTCGCGCAGCGTGGCGTCACGACCGGTGAAGTCGGTGTTGCGCGGCGGCAGCCGGTGCGCCACGGGCTCGGGTGGGGACTGCGTACGGCCACGGCGCGGTGCCCGCCACAGTCCGGTCAACGACAGCGGTATCAGGAGGAGAAGTGCCACCCATGGGTGCACACGTACAAGGTCGAGCGGCCCCGGCCAACGGCTCTGCTCGGACGCCGCGTTGAAGGCGAGGCTGCCGACGAACAGTACGAGCAGACCGGCCACCGCACTGGCCACTGTTCGCCCCATGGCTCCCTCTTCGGTAGGACGGCGACCCCGACGATCATCAGCCGGCGCGATCCTAGCCCAGGGGCCGCTCCGGCAGCACCGTCCGGCCGCGGACGTGACCTACGACAGTGCGTGCCAGGCCTTGGACAGTGCCTGGCGGAACTGCTCGGTCTGATGGGTCGTGAGGTCCCGCACCATCCGCTCCTCCAGCTCCCGCACGGACTGCTCGTGCTGTGCGAGCAGCTCACGGCCCGCGTCGGTCAGCAGGATCAGCAGCTCGCGGCGGTTGCGCGGGTTGCGCTCCCGGCGGACGAGTCCGCGGGTCTCCAGGCTCCGTACGAGATCGGCGATCGACTGCGCCGTGACGAAGGAGTCGCGCGCCAGCTGGGCGGCCGACAGCCCGTCGTGCCGCTGCAGCACGGTGAGCGCGGTGTACTGCAGCGCGGTGATCCCGGACGGCTTGACGAGCTCGTCCAGGTGGGAGCGCACGACCAGCTCCACCTGCTTCACCATGTAGAGAAGCGACGGGGGTGCCTTGGTTGCCTGGGCGTCGAGCATGAGTTCAGCCTAGAGCATTGACAGGAATCCTGTCTGTAATGAGACTGCGGACAAACAGGAATCCTGTTGGTTGAAATCTTGGCGATGAGGCTGAGGAGTGGCGATGACCACCTTCGAGATCGAACCCGGTCGGTTGTTCATCGGGGGCCAGTGGCGCGAGGCCGCCGACGGAGCGCGTACCGAGGTGGTCGACCCGTCCCGGGGCACGGTCGTCACGACCGTCGCGGACGCCGGTGCCGCCGATGTGGACGCGGCCGTGCGCGCCGCGCGGGAGGCCTTCGACGACGGCGCCTGGTCCGGGCTGAGCGGCCGCGAGCGCGGCCGGGTGCTGCACCGCATCGCCGAGTTGATCCGGGAGAACGCGGACACCATCGCCGAGCTGGAGAGCCGCGACGTCGGCAAGCCGATCACGCTCGCCCACGCCGTCGACGTCACCAACGCGGCCAACGACTACGAGCACTTCGCCGCCCTCGCCCACTCCCTGGACGGCTCCGTCCGGGACACGCCCATGAATGCCCTCGCCTACGTCCGGCGCCGCCCGCTCGGCGTGGTCGCGGCGATCACCCCGTACAACTTCCCGCTGATCCTGGCCGGCTCGAAGATCGGCCCGGCGCTGGCGGCCGGCAACACGGTGGTGCACAAGCCGGCCGAGGAGACCCCGCTCAGCGCCCTCTACATGGCCGACCTCTTCAAGCGGGCCGGGGTTCCCGACGGCGTGCTCAACGTCGTCACCGGCGGCCCCGCGGCCGGCGAGGCACTGCTGCGGCACTCCGGGGTCGACAAGGTCGCCTTCACCGGCTCGACCACGGTCGGCCGGAAGGTCGCGGCCATCGCCGGGGAGTCGCTCAAGCCCGTCACCATGGAGCTCGGCGGCAACGCGGCCCACCTCGTCTTCGAGGACGCCGACCTGGAGAAGGCCGTCGGCGCGATCATCAAGGGCTTCGTCTTCAACACCGGGCAGTTCTGCATGGGTGGCCCGCGGCTGCTGGTGGCCCGGCAGGTCTACAGCACGCTGCTCGGCATCCTCGCCGACGCCGTGCCCGGCGTGCCGATCGGCGACCCCCGCAAGCCGGAGACCGTCGTCGGCCCGATGGCGGGGGAGCGGCACCTGCGCAAGGTCGAGGAGTACGTCGATCTGGCCCGCAAGGAGGGCGGCCGCATTGTCTGCGGAGGTGAGCGGCTCGACCTGGACGGCGGGTACTACTACAAGCCCACCGTGATCGCCGGCCTGGCGAACGACTCCCGGGCCGTCCAGGAGGAGATCTTCGGCCCAGTCCTTACCGTCCAGCCCTTCGACTCCGAGGACGAGGCCGTCGAACTCGCCAACTCCACGCCGTACGGCCTCGCTTCGGGCATCCAGACCGGCAACCTGGCCCGCGCGCACCGCGTCGCCGACCGGCTGGACGCCGGCATCGTCTGGGTCAACGACTGGGCGATGCTCGACCCCGCGGTCCCCTTCGGCGGCGTCAAGGACTCCGGCTTCGGCCGCGAGTACGGGCCCGAGGCGCTCGACGCCTACACCACCACCAAGTCCGTCGTCGTCTCGCTCGACTGAGCGCCCACGTCAAGGAGTTCGTACGATGTCCATCCCCACCCGTGCCGCCGTCGTCGAGTCCGGCGGAGCGCCCTTCACCCTCTCCGACGTCGAGCTCGACGAGCCCGGGCCGCACGAGGCCGTCGTCCGCATGGTGGCCACCGGCCTGTGTCACACGGACCTCGGCGTGGCGAGCGGCGGACTGCCCTTCCCGCTCCCCGGCGTCCTCGGCCATGAAGGCGCGGGCGTCGTCGAGGCCGTCGGCCCGTCCGTGACCGGCGTCGCGCCGGGCGACCACGTCGTGCTGTCCTTCACCTCCTGCGGCGACTGCCGCAACTGCCGGGGCGGCCACCCCGCCTACTGCGCGACGTGGCTGCCGCTGAACCTCATCGGCGGGCGCCGGGCCGACGGCACCAGCACCATCAGCCGGGACGGCGAGGCCCTCGGCGGTCACTTCTTCGGGCAGTCCTCCTTCGCCGAGCGGGCGCTGGTGGACGAGCGCAGCCTGGTCAAGGTCGACCCCGACGTGCCACTGGAGTCCATCGCCCCGCTCGGCTGCGGTGTGCAGACCGGAGTCGGCGCCGTCTGGAACGTCCTCAAGCCGGTCACCGGCAGCACGGTCGTCGTCCTCGGGGCCGGAGCCGTCGGCCTGTCCGCCGTCATGGCCGCCGCCCTCACCCCCGCCACGAACATCGTCGCCGTCGACCGGGTCGGCGAACGCCTGTCCCTGGCCCAGGAGTTGGGTGCCACCCACACCGTCAACGCGGCCGAGGCCGACCTCGGCGACGCGCTCGCCGGGATCACCGGCGGCCAGGGCGCCGACGGAGTCGTGGAGACCACGGGCAACGTCGGCGTCCTGCGCCAGGGCGTCGACGCGCTCGCCGCCCGCGGCACCCTGGTCGTCGTCGGCGCCCCGCCCTTCGGCACCGAAGTCGCCCTGGACGTCAACGGGTTGCTCGGCGGCAAGCAGGTCGTCGGCCTCACCCTCGGCGACGCCGAGACGCAGACCTTCATCCCCGCCCTCGTCAGGCTGGTGAAGGAGGGGCGGCTCCCGCTGCACCGCCTGATCAGCGCCTATCCGTTCGCGGACATCGATCAGGCGGTGCGGGACATGGGGGCCGGCAAGGCGATCAAGCCCGTGCTGACCTTCTGAGTCAGTCGACCGTCAGGACCAGCTTCCCCGTCGTCCGGCCGGTGTCGCCCAGCGCATGCGCCTCGGCGGCATCGGCCAGCGGGAACGTCCCGGCGATCTCGGCGCGCAGCTTGCCCGCCTCGACCAGCTCCGCGATCGCCTGCATGCCGCTGTGCGAGGCGTCGACGAGCATCCGCAGTGCCCGGACACCGAGCCGCTCGGCCTCCTCGTAGAAGTCGTCCGAACCGACCGGCAGGATCGAGACGACGAGCCCGCCGGGGCGCAGTACACGTAGTGAGCGTGTCGAGTAGTCCCCGCCGATCGTGTCCAGGACGAGGTCCACGTCCTTCACGGCCTCGGCGAAGTCCGTCTCCCGGTAGTCGATTGCCTCGTCCACGCCGATCTCGCGCAGGAAGTCGTGCTTGCCCGCACTCGCCGTACCGATCACATAAGCGCCCCGCGCCTTGGCGATCTGCACGGCCACGTGCCCGACCCCGCCGGCGGCGGCGTGGATCAGTACGCGCTGACCGGGCTGTACGTCCGCGTACTCGACCAGGGCCTGCCACGCGGTGAGGGAGACCAGCGGCAGCGCGCCCGCCTGAACGTGGTCGATCGAGGCCGGCTTGTGCGCGAACGTGCGCGCCGGCGCGGTGACGTACTCGGCGTGCGAGCCGTGGCCGAACGGGTAGGACAGCATGCCGAAGACCTCGTCGCCGGGCTTGAACCGGGCGACGCCGATCCCGACCGCCTCGACGACGCCGGAGACGTCCCAGCCCAGGACGAAGGGCGGCGCGCCCAGGAAACCGCCGGTCGCGCGGTGCTTCCAGTCGGTCGGGTTGACGCCCGCGACGCGCACGCGCACCAGCACCTCGTTCGGGCGCGGGGTGGGGCGCTGGACTTCCACTTCCCTGAGGACCTCGGGACCGCCGAGAACGTCCTGGCTGATGGCTCGCATCGTGTTCACAGTGCTCATGGTGAAACAGCCTGCCGGGAGCCGCCGCTCAGGAAAATGGCATGATTGCCAAGCTTCGATAGGATCGTGCCATGAGCGGAGAGCGAAGCGGTGAGCGGTATGTGGAACGGGTCGTGGTACTGGCCCTGGACGGCGTCTACCCCTTCGAGCTGGGCATCCCGAGCCGGATCTTCGGCGCGGCCGACGGCCGGTACGAGGTGCTGACCTGCAGCGTCGACGGCAGGCCGGTGCGCAGCAACGCGGACTTCACGATCGGCGTCCAGCACGGCCCGGAGATCCTCGCCACGGCCGACACCGTGGTGGTCGCCTCCATGGCAACCCCGTACATCCCCACGCGGCTGTCCGGCGAGCTCGCCGACGCGCTCGCGCTGATCCGCCCGGACGCACGCATCGTGTCGATCTGCACCGCCGCCTTCGTCCTCGCCGCGGCGGGCCTCCTCGACGGGCGCAGGGCCACCACGCACTGGCAGGTGACCGAACCGTTCCGACGCCGCTACCCGCACGTCGACCTGGACCCGGACGTCCTCTTCGTGCACGACGGCCGCATCCTCACCTCGGCGGGCGCCGCCTCCGGCGTCGACGTGTGCCTGCACATCGTCCGTACCGACCACGGACACGAGCTCGCCAACGCGGTGGCCCGGCGCTGCGTCGTGCCCCCCTTCCGGGACGGCGGCCAGGCCCAGTACATCGAGCAGCCGGTCCCGGAGAGCGGAGCGGCGAGCACCGCCGCCACCCGCGCCTGGGCCCTGGAGCGCCTCGACGAACCCCTCACCCTGGCCGACCTCGCCGCCCACGCCCGGATGAGCCTGCGCACCTTCGCCCGCCGCTTCAACGACGAGGTCGGCCTCAGCCCCGGCCGCTGGCTGATCCAGCAGCGCGTCGCCCGCGCCCGGCATCTGCTGGAGTCCAGCGACCTGTCGGTGGACCAGATCGCCGGCCAGGTCGGCTTCGCCACGGGAGCCTCCCTGCGCCAGCACCTGCATGCCGCGATCGGGGTGTCGCCGCAGGCGTACCGGCGTACGTTCCAGACGGCTGCCGCCCGTTAGGCGTGAACGTTCCTGCCACAGCCACGTCGAAGGACCACTTCCGCAAGGCAGCAAGGTGAACAGGCAGCGGGGATGCGCAGAGGCCTCGTGGCCGCATCGGTGCTGGTGGCGACAGCGGTCGTGGGATGCGGTAGCGAGGAGGAGAGCGCGGTCGTCCGGGGAACGCCGCCGGTCACACCGTACGACGGACCGCTGTACGTGCCCGTCCGCAACCTCGACGAGAACGGCCCGCGGGCGACACGCATCGAGTCGGGCGCCGCGGGCCGGTCACCGAGATCAACAGCTCCGTGGGGGCGCCCCCTGCGACGGGATACCGGCGCGGCGACTGGCGGTTGTGGCTGACAGATGACAAGTCGATGGCGTATGTCCGAACGTCCGACGGTGTCGAGGCGTGGCCCAGGGTGAAGGACGGCATGGGCTGCAAGTGGAACCGCAGTGAACCCCGGCGGCGTTTTCGCCAACTGTGCAGGTCAGTAAGGGTATTTGTCGACGTTTGTACTCCTGGCGGAGAGTGATGGAACCCTCACTTCCGTCAACCTGCGAGGTTGATCCTTTTGCGTTCAAACCCGATAAGCTCCCGTTCGGCGCTGCGAGTTGACTCGGTCCTGATCGGTCATCTCGCGGTGCGTACTCATGAGTGCGATCGCCTTGCACACCCCCCCCTTGATCGATCGTTGCCTCGAAGGATGCAGATGGAACTCGCCACTCCGCCGCCGGCGGCGCGGCCCCCTGTCGCCTGGTACAGCTGGTGGCTGATGCCACTGGCTTTAGGAGGTGGGACGGTTGCCGCCACGTTCATGAGCTCGGAGCGAATAACCGCAGGTGTCGCCGGTGTCGCGGCGACCGCGGCCAGCGCCGTGTGCGTACGCCTCCTGTTGCGTACCCGGGCGCAGCTGTCCAAGTCCGAGGGTGAGTTCCGCGCCTCGCAGGCCGAGCACTCGCAGCAGTGGCAGCAGCATGTGGCGGGCCTGGAGCGGAAGTTCAGCGCCGACCGCGCCGCCCTGGAGAGCGCCCTCACTGAGCAGTCCGGCGCCTACGAGGCCCAACTGGCCGAGCGGGCCCGGGCGTACGAGGAGCGGATCGCCGAGGAGAGCGCCTCCTACGAGGAGCGGATCGCCGCCCAGGCCCGGTCCTACGAAGCCCAGCTCGCCGACCAGGCCGAGATCTTGCAGGAGCAGCTGTCCCACCAGCTGGCCGCCGTCACCCGGCTCGCCGACGAACAGCTGCCCGAGGCGCTGCGGCAACTGCGCGAGGGCGACGCGATCGACGACGTCCTGCCCGCCGTCAACCAGTGCGCCAAGGTCAGCGCCGAACTGCAGGCCGGTCTGCGCAAGGTCCTGCGCACCTCCCTGATCGGCGTCGAGGAGGAGTTCAACCGCTCCACCTCCGCCGAGCAGGCCGTGATCAGCATCGGCAACCGCATCCACGTCCTGACCAGCAAGCTGCGTGGCCGCCTCCACGAGATGCAGGGCGAACACGGCCGGCTGCCGGCCGTCGCGCGCGGCCTGATGGAGCTCGACCAGGCGATCGGCCCCGCCGACTGTCTCGCCGCCAGCATCAGCGTCCTCGGCGGCTCGGACCGGCCGGGCCGGCAGTGGCAGGAGCCGCAGCGCCTGCTCAGCGTGGTCCGCGGCGGCATCGGCCGGATCAAGGACTTCCACCGGATCGACGTACGCCACCTGCCCGAACTCGGCGTCGACGGCGGCCTGGTGGACCACCTCACGCTGATCTTCGCCCACCTGCTGGACAACGCCGCCCGCTACTCGCCGCCCACCGAGCCGGTTTTCGTCTCCGGCAAGGAGGTCCCGAACGGTGTCGGCATCGAGATCCAGGACTCCGGCAAGGGCCTGAGCGAGGAGAAGAAGCGCGAGGCCGAGCACGCCCTCGCCGGCACCGCCCCCGGCGCGGGCCTCGGCGGCATCTCGGAGGACGCGAACATCGGTCTGCGCGTCGTCGGCATCCTCGCCCGCCGGTACGGCATCCGCGTCACCTTCGCGGACTCGCCGTGGCTGGGCACCTCGGTGGTGGTCGTGGTTCCGCACAAGTACTTCAGCCCGCTGCCCGCGGCCGCCTCCGCCACCGCGGCGGCGACCGCCCCGACGGCACCGGCCGCCGCCGCGTCCGCCCCGGCCCGCGAAGAGCGCGCCCCGGCAGCGGCCCCGGCCGACACCGACGACGCCGTGGACACCACGCCAGGCGGCCTGCCCCGGCGCCGCAGCAAGCGGCACGAGGCGGCACGCCACGAGCCGGCCCCGCGTCCGGAGCGGAGCGAGGAGACGACGTCCGTCGCCGCCGTTCCGCCCGACGCGTCCTTCGCCGGTCTGGCCGCCTTCGCCACCGCGGGCCGCGAGCCCGGCGAGGACGGCACGACGGCCGACAGCCGCGAGTCCACCGAGCAGCACCGCACTGAAGAGAGCGACAAGTCCACATGACGCAGCAGGGAACCGATGTGAGCTGGGCGCTCCGCGATCTGGTGGAGTCGATCCCGGAGATCCGCTTCGCCCTCGTGGCCTCCAGCGACGGCAAGGCCATCACCTCCTACGGCGCCGAGGACCCCGACGACGTCGACCGCTTCGCGGCCGTGGTGGCGGGACTGCAGGCGCTCGCCCAGCCGGTCGCCGAGCAGTTCCCCAAGTACGCGGGGCAGCTCAGGCTGGCGATGATCGAGGTCGACGGCGGCCACCTGTTCGTCGTACGGGCCGGGGTGGAGACGTATCTTGGAGTGCTCGCCCGGGAAGGCCTCGACCAGGGCCTGCTCGGCCACCAGATGAGGGACCTGGCGCGCCGGATGGGTGAGTTGCTCGGCACCACTCCGCGCCTGGAGGAGCACTCTGGATGAGTGCTCCCCGCCGGCCCACGAATCCGTCCGGTCTCGAGCGCTATTACGTCCTGACGAAGGGGCGTAGCGGACCGGGCGGTTCGGCGTCGAGTCTCGACGTGGCAACCCTCATCGTCTCCCGCACCGCCCCCGCACCGGGCTTGCAGCACGAGCACGAGGAGATCCTCCGGCGCTGCCGCGATCCGCTGTCGGTGGCCGAACTCGGCGCCCATCTCGGATTGCCCTTCAACATTCTCGCGGTGCTGCTGACGGATCTGCTGGAGGCAGGCCACGTCGAAGCCCGTGACCCCATCCCGGCGCACAACGCCGGCCGCGGGCCCGACCTCGCGCTCCTTGAGGAGGTACTCAGTGGACTTGAAAGGCTTTGACCGTCCCGGCGGGCCGGGTGGCGGCGGCACCCGCTCGGTGAAGGTGATGATCGCCGGTGGCTTCGGCACGGGGAAGACCACCATGGTCCGCTCGGTCAGCGACATCAAGCCGCTCACCACCGAGGAGACCCTCACCCAGGCCAGCGCGGACGTCGACCACCTCATCGGCGTCGCCGACAAGACGGAGACCACCGTCAGCCTGGACTTCGGGAAGATCAGCCTCAACGACAGCCTGATGCTGTACCTGTTCGGCACGCCCGGCCAGGAGCGCTTCTGGTTCCTGTGGAACGGCCTGTTCAAGGGCGCGCTCGGCGCGGTCGTCCTGGTGGACACCCGCCGCCTCGCCTCCAGCTTCCGGGCGATCGAGGAGATGGAGCGGCAGGACGTGCCGTTCGTCGTCGCGCTGAACGTCTTTCCCGACTCCAGGGACTATCCGGTCGAGGAGATCCGGGACGCCCTCGACATCTCCCCGCACATCCCGATCGTGGCCTGCGACGCCCGCGACCGGGCTTCCAGCCGTGACGTCCTCGTCGCCCTGATACGTCACCTGAAGGAACGCTCTGCCGTCCCACTGGAGTCCCGATGAACGCCCAGCCCTTAAACGATCCCGAGGCGCCGCGCGGTTGCCCCTTCGGCCATGACACCGAGCTCACCCGGCTGTACGGACCGGAGGCGGCGACCGACCCGGGCGGCATCTACGAGCGGCTGCGCAAGGAGCACGGCTCCGTCGCGCCGGTGCTGCTGGAGGGCGACATCCCGGCCTGGCTGGTGCTGGGCTACCGGGACAGCCGGCGAGTGCTCGACAATCCCCTCCAGTTCCCCCGGGACGCGCGGATCTGGCGGGACTGGCGGGAGGGCCGGGTCGCGGACAACTCTCCGCTGGTTCCGATGCTGGCCTGGCGCCCCGACTGTGTGTCCCAGGACGGCGAGGCTCACCGCCGGCTGCGCGGTGCCGTCAGCGACGGGCTGCAGTCCGCCGCCGACCGCGGTGTCCGGCGCCACGCCACGCACTTCGCCAACAAGCAGATCGACGCGTTCGCGGACTCCGGCCGGGCCGATCTCGTGTCGGACTACGCCGACTATCTGCCGATGCTCGTGATCGCCCGCATGCTGGGGCTCGCCGAGGCGCAGGGGCGTCGCCTGGTCGAGTCCTGCGCCCAGGTGATGAAGGGCGGCGAGGACGCCGTCATGCACGACGGCGTGATCAGGGAGATCTTCGGCGAACTCGCCGAGCGCAGGAGGTCCGAACCCGGCTCCGACCTCGCCACCAGCCTGCTGGAGCATCACGCGGCGCTCGACCACGACGAGGTCGTGGCCCACCTGCGCGCGGTGCTGATCGCCGCGCACGTCACGACCAACCTGCTGGCCCGGGTGCTGGAGCTGGTCCTGACCGACGCCTCCCGGCTCTCCGGGCTGATCAGCGGTCAGCTGAGCATCTCGGCGGTGGTGGAGGAGGCCATGTGGAACTCTCCGCCGCTGGCCGTCCTGCCGGGGCGCTTCGCCGCCAGCGATGTCGAACTGGGCGGGCACCGCATCGAGGAGGGCGACCTGCTCGTGCTCGGTCTCGCCCCGGGCAACGTCGACCCCGAGATCCGGCCCGACCCGGATGTCTCGGTGCAGGGCAACCAGGCGCACCTGGCGTTCGGCGCGGGCCCGCACGAGTGCCCCGGGCAGAACATCGGGATGTCCATCATCGAGGTCGCGGTGGACGTCCTGCTGCACCGTCTGCCCGGCCTGCACCTGGCCGTGCCGCCGGAGGAGCTCACCTCGACCGCGTCCACTTGGATGTCCCTGCTGGACAGCCTGCCGGTCGAGTTCGAGGCCTAGGCCCCAGGACGCCGCTGCCCGGCCGGGATCACCCGGCCGGGCAGCGGCGTCAGCCGTCGAGCCAGTCGCCCGCGAGGTCCGAGGGACGGTACCCCGTGGCGTTCCAGAGGAAATGCGGGTGCGCGCAGCCGAACATGTAGGCGAGCAGTGCGGTGTCCTCCCTCCCGGTCTCAGGGTCCTGCAGGGCGTGGAAGAACTCGGATCCGACTGCGCCGGAGTCTTCCTGGACCGCACGAGCGCGGGCCGTGGACGGTGCTGCGCCGGCTGCCTCCACGGCGGCGATGTACGTACGGCGCAGGACCTCCCATGTGCTGTCGGTGTTGCCGTGCCAGGGGCCGTGCAGTGCTTCGAAGGCGTGGAGCTCGGCGTCGAAGAGGGGCCAGGTCTCGGGGTGTTGGTCCCGGCAGCGTGCGGACAGCTCGGCGGTCCGGGCGCTCAGAGCCGGTGCGGTGGGCCGCGGGGCGATGGTGAGGGTGGTGCCGTGGGTGAGGATGCCGGTGCATGCGTCGGGCTGAAGGTCGCACAGCGGGCAGTCCTGCGCCGGTGGGAGGCCCTGCGTGATGCCGTCGAACCACAAGCCGTGGCGGCCCGTGAGCCCCAACCAGACGATGGTGCTGGGCATCAGCCAGGTGTTCCACATCGAGCGATGCGCCTCGGGCATGCAGCCGTACTTGACCGTGGCGATGGCGCAGGCAGCGTAGAGGGCCTTGGTGTGGGCGGGTATGTCGGCGAGCCAGAAGTTGCTGATCTCGCCGGTGAGGGCGTCGGCTCGTACGTCGGCCATGTCGTCGATGACGCGGCACAGCAGCAGGGAGGCGAGGTGTTCTTCCTGCCAGAGTTCGGTGTCGGGTGAGACGTGCCAGAACAGGCAGTCCATCATCTGCAGGACCGAGTAGGTGCTCTGGCTGAGCGGGTTGGTCTGGGGGAGTACGACGCTGCCCGCGTGGTGCTGTTGGAGCCAGTGCTCGTCCACGGACCGCTTGTGGGCCGCGTAGAGTCCGCAGACCAGGGCCCGTGCGGTGTTGATGCTGAAACTCTCGGCCAAGCGGCCTTCGATGAGTCGGGTGAGGTGCGTGGTGTCTATGGTGTCGATCACGCGTTTGTATTCGTGGAAGAGCAGGATGTCGTCCTCGAAGCGGTGGCGGTAGCCGAGGTCGCGTTCGAAGTCGTTCAGCTGCCGGGCCAGGACCCAGCCACCGGTCAGGACGCTGTCGAGTTCCCGGTGGTACGGCCAGGTCTTGACGGTGAGGGGACGACCGGCGCTCTGCCGCCAACCGTAGTCGGCCAGCGTGCGTTCGGGCGGTGTGGGCAGCCGACGGCACAGAGAGCAGTCGCAGACGGTTGTCCACTCCTCCTCGCGCGGCGGTGTGAGCGCCCGGCTCCTCCAGGCCCCTTCCAGCATCGTGCACGTCAGTCGGCAGACCTCGACATCGGTGCTGACTTGGGGGAAGGCCGCTTCGATCACGCGCAGGCCGGCGTCCAGTCGCCGCAACCTGGCGTGGCCCTCCTCGTCGGGCGGGAGGAACGCGCGCGGCGCCAGATGGAGGGCTCCCTCCACATGCAGCGTGGTGCCGGCGCGGGGGGATATGAGTGCGTCCAGCCGCTGCTGAGCGGCGTTCTGGGAATCTCGGAACTCATCCGTGCACCCATTGATGTGTTTCGCGAAGAGGCGGGCCAGGGCGTTCCCCGCCTCCGCCGGCTGGAGCTGCGGGCTTGGCTGCGCCTGGAGCAAGCTGTCGGTGGATGTCTCCGGACCACCCCCTACGACTCGAGAATTCACACCGGTCTCCCTTCAAGCTGTGGTCCTGGCAACGGAATCGATCGGCCGTGGTTGGGCAGCGCAAAGTCCCCACGCCCCTGCGTGCGGGCGGTCACCGTGACCGCCCGCACGCTCGAACTGGGTTTCGCGATACGAAAGTTGAACCGAAAAGCGCTACGAGACTGCCCAGGGCGTAAATGATCTACGCGTAACCGGACCGTGATGTCCGTTACTGCTCAAGCCTGTTGAGCTGCGTATACTCGCGCGCCCCCGACGTAAGTGATAGATACACGCGTCTCCGCGATCGCCTCCGCCGGGCCGTCGAACGGATCGCGGTCCAGGACCACGAGATCCGCGAGCGCCCCGGCGCGAATCTCACCCGTGTCGTCGAGGTGGTTCACGTACGCCGACCCCGCCGTGTAGGCCGCCAATGCCTCGGCGAGTCCGATGCGTTCACCGGGCAGGAACACCGGCGTGTCGTCGGCGTCGGGTGTCCTGCGGTTGACCGCGACATGGATGCCGTGCAACGGATCGGGGCTGCTCACCGGCCAGTCGCTGCCCGCCGCGAGCCGGGCGCCGGAGCGCAGCAGGGCGCCGAACGGGTACTGCCGCGCGGCCCGTTCGGGCCCCAGGAACGGGATCGTCAGCTCGTCCATCTGCGGTTCGTGCGCGGCCCACAGCGGCTGGATGTTCGCCGTCGCCCCGAGCCGGGCGAAACGCGGTACGTCCGTGGGGTGGACGACCTGGAGATGGGCCAGGTGGGGCCGCGTGTCGCTGGGCCCGTTCGCGGCCCGCGCCGCATCGATCGCGTCCAGCGCGTCCCGTACGGCCCGGTCGCCGAGGGCGTGGAAGTGGCACTGGAAACCGAGCGCGTCCAACTCGGTGACGTACTTGGGCAGTTGCCCGGCGTCGATGAAGCTGGTGCCCCGGTTGGCGGTCGCGCAGCCGCACTTGTCGAGATAGGGGTCCAGCAGTGCCGCCGTACCGGTCTCGGCGACACCGTCCAGCATCAGCTTCACACTGCCCGCGCGGAAGCGGCCGTGGCTCAATGCCTCCCGTCGCTCCGCCAGTTCGGGAATCTGCTCCGAGCCGCGCTCCCGGTCCCACCACAGCGCGCCGACGACCCGCGCGGTCAGCGAACCGTCCCGCGCTGCCGCCAGGTACGCCTCCGCCGGGTCGTCCATGCCGAGGAAGTCCCCGACCAGCGCGTCCTGCCAGGCCGTGATGCCGAGCGCGTGCAGATGCCGCTGGGCGTGCAGCAGGGCGGCCAGCCGGTCGGCAGGTGTGGCCGGCGGGGTGAGCCGTCCCACGAGCTGCATCGCCCCTTCCTGGAGGGTGCCGCTCGGCTCGCCGGAGGCGTCCCGGTCGATCCGCCCGTCGGCCGGGTCGGGCGTGTCGCGCGTGATGCCCGCGAGCGCGAGGGCGCGGCTGTTGACCCAGGCGCCGTGATGGTCGCGGTTGGGCAGATAGACGGGCCGGTCGGGCACCACCGCGTCCAGCAGCTCCTTCGTCGGTGTACCGCCCGCGAAGGCCTCCATCGACCAGCCGCCACCGGTGATCCACTGCCGCTCGGGATGCGCGTCGGCGTACGCCCGCACCTTGGCGAGTGTCTCGTCCGCCGTCCGCGCTCCGGTCAGGTCGCACTGGCTCAGCTCCAGCCCCGCCGGCACCGGATGCACGTGCGCGTCCTGGAAGCCGGGCAGCAGCAGCCGTCCCGCGAGGTCCACCACCTCGGTCCGCGGCCCGGCGAGATCGTGCACCTCCTCCCGTCCTACGGCCGTGATGCGGTCGCCGGTGACGGCCACGGCGGTCGCGGTACGGCCCTCGGGGGTGAGGACGGGGCCGCCGGTGAAGAGGAGATCTGCGTGCATGGTCCGTCTCCTGGTAGGGGGTTCAGGGGGCTATCGAGAGGTGGCGAGGAGCTGGGGCGCATCGGCGTCGGTGCCCTTGCCGGTGCGGAAGTACGGCGACCTGCGCACCCACCTCGCCCAAGCGGCGGCCACGAAGCCCGACGCGATCATCGCGACCGGGGTGAAGAGCAGGAACCATCCGTTGTCCGCGCTGACTTCGAAGTGGTCGGCGGAGGTGGCGAACGACCAGCCGAGGTAGCCGCCGAGGCTCAGCAGGACCGCCGCGCTCAGCGCGGGCAGCACCACCGCCCGTATGCCCTGCCGCCAGTCCTCGCGCAGCAGCGAGCGGAACCGCACCGCTGCCGCGATGGCCGTGAGGGCGTAGGACAGGGCCACCACGATGCCCACGGCACTCACCGTCGCCATGATCATGTCGGCGAGGCGCGGGATGACCAGCGCGAGCGCCGCGACCGTCGCCGCCAGCGTGCCGATGAGCACCGTCCCGGCCGCCGGAGTCCCGTACCGGGGGCTGACCTTGGACCACACCGGCCCGAGCGTACGGTCCCGGCTCATCGCGAACATCGCCCGGGCCGTGGGGATCACGCCGGCCTGCAGGGAGGCGACGGCCGAGAACATCAGGGCGATCAGGGGGAGCGCCGCCCAGGGCTGGGACGCCAGCCGGTCGCCGAAGAACGCCAGGCCCTCGGGGCCGTGGCCGACCAGCTCCTCCTCGGACAGGACGCGTTGGAAGGCGACCGAGCCGAGCAGGAACAGCCCCAGCATCGTGAACAGGGTGGTGATCCCGGCCCGGGACGCGTCGCGCGGGTCGCGCACCTCCTCGTTGACGCTGAACGCCGACTCGAAGCCCCAGTAGCAGAACACCGACAGCAGCAGCCCCTGTGCGAGCGCCGTCGCCGACGGGATCGCGAACGGGTCGAACCAGCTCAGGCTGAAGTCGTGCGGGCCGGTGACGATGCCGTATCCGCAGAAGCCCAGCAGGACGACGTACTCGAAGACCAGCAGCCCGGCCTGCAGGCGCGCGGCGGTGCGGATGCCGGTCACGGCTGTCAGCGTGACCGCCACCAGCACCACGATGCCGACGGCCGTGGTCTGCGCGGTGGACCCCGGGTCCAGCGCGAGGCCGCCCACCCGGTGCAGCCCCGCGTCCCCCGCCAGCTGGAGCAGCGCCGAGCCCGTGACCGCCGTGGTGTACGCGAGGAACGCCACCACGGCCACGATGTTCACCCAGCCGACCATGAAGCCCAGCCAGGGCGTCAGCGAACGGCCCACCCACACATAGCCGTTGCCCGCGTTGGGCTCGACCCTGTTGAGCCGGGAGTAGGCGCCGGCGATGCCGAGGATCGGCAGGAACGCCAGCAGCATGATCGCGGGCAGGTGCAGCCCGACCACGCCGGCCGTGACACCGAGGCCGATGCCGATGCTGGTGGTCGCGGCGGTGCTGGACGCGGCGATGGCGACGCCGTCCAGGACACCGAGGGACCTGCGCAGCTCGGGCCGCGCTGGAGGGTCGACGCTGGGGGACTGCTGGTCGGACATGGCCGGTCTCCGCTCGCACCGGGGGCCTGGGCGGCCCCGATGAGCGCACATGAAACTGTCCGGGGGGTTAACAGGTCAACGGTGTTGTCATAAGGTGCGGGCACCCGGCCCGAGGGAGGCAGTCCATGAGCGAGCGTGTCGTCCCGCCCGCCGCCCGGCAGCGCAGGCGTCCCACCAAGAAGGGCGTCGTCCTGTCCGAGGAGCTGATCGTCGAGACGGCCCTCAGGCTCATCGAGGAGCACGGCGCCGACGCCCTCTCGGTACGCCGCCTCGGCCGCGCCCTCGGCGCCGACCCCAGCTCGCTGTACCGGTACTTCCGGCACACCGACGACCTGATGCTGGCCATCGCCGACGAGCTCATCGGCCGTACGCTGCGCACCTGGCGCCCCACCGGCGACTGGCGCGCCGACCTGCGGGACCTCGGCCTGCGCATGCACGCGGGGGCCCTCGCGCATCCCCGGGCGGCCGTGCTCAGCTCGTACCGGGTGACCGGGCGGGTGTACGAGATCCAGGCCGTCGAGACCATCCTCGGTGTGCTGCGCGGCGCCGGTTTCCCCGACGCCGAAGCGGTGCGGATCTACCACGCGTTCGTCGACCAGGCCCTCGCCCACGGCGCCCTCGACTCGGCGAGCGCGGCGATGCCGAAGGCCGCACGGCAGGCGGAGGCGGCCGTCTGGCGGGCGACGTACGCACGGCTGCCCGCCGACACCCACCCGCACATTTCCGCCACGGCCCGCCATCTCGTGGCGGAGATGGCCCACAGCTCGTATCCGGCAGCCCTGGACCTGCTGCTCGGCGCCGCGGCGGCTCGGCTGGCCGAGATCGGGCCGTGCCCGTCCCCTCTCCAGGGGCTCCGCCCGGGCTGAATGCAGTGACCGGCGTCGAGAGGTGAGCGTGCTCCGGGAGGCGGGCCGGGGGTTTCCACCCGCGTCAACTGGTCCCGGACTGAAACGCCCTGGCCGGGACACCCGGAGGGGATGCAGGGCGGCGGGGCAGGACCGTCCCGCGCCCCGGACCCTTCGGAGGAGTCATGCCACTGGTGAAAGCGGGCTTCGTGGTGCTCGACTGTGCCGAGCCGGAGAAACTCGCCGTGTTCTACCGGGAACTGCTGGAGGCCGAGCAGACGGAGGCGACCGCCAACCGCGTGGAGATCAGGGGCGCCGACGGCACCCGGCTCGCCTTCCGCCGCGACATGAACGCCACCCCGCCGAGCTGGCCGCGCCCCGAGAACTCCCTCCAGGCCCACCTCGACTTCGTGGTGGAGGACCTGGACGAGGCGGAACGCAGGATCGTCGGGCTCGGCGGCCGCCCGATGGAGGCGAAGGACGCCCCCGGCCCCTACGAGGAACGCGGCTTCGCCGACCCGGCAGGCCACTCCTTCACCCTGCGCCGCGTCGCCCCGACGGCGCCCAAGCAGGGCTGAACCGGCAGAAACCCCCTCGGTTCCGGCCGTGCTTTCCTTGGCCGCCAAGGAAAGCACGGCCGGTGCCCCGACCGTGCTCTCAGTCCCGCCCGCCCTTCTCGCCGACCGGCCACACGCCCGTCGAGCGCTCGATGGCCTTGGCGCCCGCGCGGTCCGCCAAGCTGCGCGCCACCGCGAAAAGGGCGCCCTGGACCGCCGCCGCCAGCAGGATCTCCCCCCAGCCGCGGTCCCGGTCCAGCGCGTCGGGCGCGTCCTCCTCGTGTCGTACCGCCATCCAGGTCTTGCGGAAGGCGAGCCCCGCCAGCCAGCCGCTCGACCAGCCGAGCGCAAAGCCCAGGGGCTTGTAGGCGAGGGGGAGTTTCAGCTTCTTGTTGGTCTTCTTGGCCACGTGCGCCTCCTTGGTAGTCAGGGCCGCCCCTGAGCGGGGACTTCCTCGGCCTGCGGAACCGGCCCGGGCGGCGTCCCGTCACCGAACGGCCGGCCGCCCAGCTCCTCCCGGCCGTGCGGCGTGAGCCAGCCCGACAGATCCGGGCCGAGAGGGACGATGCCGGTCGGGTTGATGCCACTGTGCACCTGGTAGTAGTGCCGCTTGATGTGATCGAAGTCGACGGTGTCACCGAATCCCGGCGTCTGGTAGAGGTCGCGGGCGTACGCCCACAGGACCCGATTCTCCGTCAGCTTCCAGCGGTTGCACTTGAAGTGACCGTGATACACGGCGTCGAAACGGACCAGTGTGGTGAACAGCCGGATGTCCGCCTCGGTGATCGTGTCGCCGACCAGATAGCGCTGCCCGGACAGCCGTTCCGCCAGCAGCTCCAGGCGCCGGAAGAGCCGCGCGCACGCCCCCTCGTACTCCTCCTGGCCGGTGGCGAAACCCGCCCGGTACACACCGTTGTTGACGTCCTCGAAGACGTCCGCCATGACGGCGTCGATCTCGTCGCGCAGCGCCTGCGGGTAGAGATCGGGCGCCCCGTCGCGGTGCAGGGCCGTCCACTCGGTGGCGAGGTCGAGCGTGATCCGCTGGTAGTCGTTGGTGACGAGCTCGCCGCTGGGCACGTCCACGATCGCGGGCACGCTGACGCCGCCCGGGTAGTCCGTCTCCCGCCGGTCGTAGGCCTCGCTCAGGAAACGGATGCCGAGGACCGGGTCGCGGCCGTCCGGGTCGAGGGTGAAGCGCCAGCTGCGGTCGTCCTGGATCGGGTCGGCGATCGCCATCGACAGCGCGTCCTCCAGGCCGAGCAGTCGCCGCGAGATCACCGCCCGGCTCGCCCACGGACAGGCACGGCTGACCATCAGACGGTAGCGGTCCGCCTCCACCGGCCGACCGTCCCGGCCGTCCGCGGTGATCCGGTCCGTGAAGTGGGCCTTCGACCGCTGGAACGACTTCCTTCCGTAGGCGGTGTTGCCCCCGCCGCTCATGACGCGCTCCTTTCTGCCCGCGCTCTGTCTGCCGTACACCGTGTTCCCCCGATCCGACGGGTCCCCCGATTTGCGCCGACCGCACGGTGTGATCCGCACCGGCCGGGGGAGTCGGAGACAGATGAGCAGGACGACCAAGGCACCCAAGACCGACCGAAGGACCCGCGTCACCGTCCTGGTGGCCCTCGCCGCCAACCTCGTCATCGCCGTCGCCAAGGCGGTCGGCGGCGTCCTCGCCCAGTCACCCGCACTGCTGTCGGAGGCGGCGCACTCCGTCGCGGACAGCATGAACGAGGTGTTCCTGTTGGCCGCGCTGCGCCGCAGCCGCCGCCCCGCCGACGCCCGCCATCCCTTCGGCTACGGCAAGGAGCGCTTCTTCTGGTCGCTGCTCGCGGCCGTCGGCATCTTCGTGATGGGCGGCTGCTTCTCCTTCTTCCAGGGCTTCGAAGCGCTGCACGGCGGCAGCGAGGAGAAGTTCAGCGGCTATGTGGCGGGCATCGTCGTGCTCGGGGTCGCCTTCCTCGCCGAGGGCCTGTCGCTCGTGCGGGCACTGCACCAGGTCCGCCGGGAGGGCGGCCTCGCGCGCGGTCTGCGCGACCCGGCGCTGCGCACGGTCCTCGCCGAGGACGCCACGGCGGTGCTGGGGGTGACCCTGGCCATGACCGGCATGGTGCTGCACATGGTCACCGGGCAGGTCGTCTGGGAGGCGTCCGCCTCGCTGGCGATCGGCGCGCTGCTGGTGTACGTCGCCTACCGGCTGGGGCGCGAGGCCCGCGACCAGCTGATCGGGCAGGCCGCCGACCCCGAGGCGGACGCCCGGATCCGTGCCCTGCTGCAGGCGCAGCCCGAGATCGACAGCGTGGAGGCGCTGTTCACGATGAAGACGGGTCTGGAGACGGCCCTGGTGGCGGCCCGGGTCGATCTGGTGCCCGGCCTCGACAGCGAACAGGTCGAGGAGGTCGCCGTCCGCATCAAGCGGTCCATCGGCCGCACCGTCGCCGAGGCGGACCAGATCTTCCTCGACGTCACGGAACGCTCCGCGCGCGAGGCACAGGGAAGCCCCGCCGCGACGGGGGAACGCGGCGGGGCCTGACGCACGTGTGCCCGGCGAACGCCGGTTCATGCGTCCCTGAGGAGAAAAAGTTCTCGGAGCCTCGATCAGTCCCCGTCGAACGGCTCCAGCACGAAGACCGGGATCACCCGGTCCGTCTTCTTCTGGTAGTCCGCGTACGGCGGATACGCCGCGACGGCACGCTCCCACCACTCGGCCTTCTCCGCGCCGGTGATCTCGCGGGCCTTCATGTCCCGCTTCACGGGCCCGTCCTGGAGCTCCACATGGGGATCGGCCTTGACGTTGTGGTACCAGACCGGGTGCTGGGGCGCCCCGCCCAGCGAGGCCACCGCGGCATAACGCCCCTCGTGCTCGACCCGCATCAGCGGCGTCTTGCGGATCTTGCCGCTCCTGGCGCCCCGCGTCGTGAGCAGGATCACCGGCCGTCCGGTGTTCATGAGGGTCGTGCCCCGGGTGCCGCCGGAGCTCTCGTACAACTCCACCTGGTCGCGTACCCACTTGGTCGGGCTGGGCTCGTACTCGCCTTCAAGAGGCATGGCATCGGTCCCATCGTCGTGTGCTGATGCTGACGGACAGCGCTCACAACACCGGCGGGCGCCGGATTCATCCTGCCGCCGACTGCACCAGCATCCTTACGGCCAACGCCAGGATCACCCCGCTCGACACCAGCGCCGTCACCAACCGCCCCCGATGCCCCGTCAGCGCCCGCCCCAGCAGCGCCCCGCCGCCGGCGAGCAGCAGTTGCCAGCTCGCGGACGCGGCGAACGCGGCCAGCACGAACACACCCTGCTCCAGCGGCGGTACGGCGTCCGTCGCGCGGGTGCCGAGGACGAGAGCCGTGAAGTAGACCACGGTGGTCGGGTTGAGCAGCGTGATGCCGAGCAACGCCAGGTAGGCGCGCGCCGGGCTCGGGGGAGGGGGCGTGGAGCGGGTGGCGAGGCGGTGGTCGCGGTAGTGGCGTACGGCGATGACCGCCCCCCGGACCGCGAGGATCGCCAGCACCAGGGCGGACGCCCAGCGCAGCGGCCCCAGCACCGGACGCAGTGCGGCGGCGAGTGCGGAGCCGCCGAGGGTGGCGACTAAGGCGTAGAGCCCGTCGGCGGTCGCGACGCCGAGCGCGGCGCAGACCCCGGTCCGCAGGGACGTACGGGCCGTGAGGGAGACGAGGTAGGTCGCGACCGCGCCGACCGGGACGGCGATGCCGTAGCCCGCGAGCAGTCCCGCGACGAGCGCGGCGGTCACGAGGTGGGAAGCGTCGGCCTCCACGGTCGGCCGGGCTGCTGCTGGGACCGCGCGGCGAGAACGGCGACGGTCGGCGGCAGGAAGGCGGTGGTCGTAGACATGGCCGGATTCTGCGGGGGGCGGCTGCCCGCCGACAAGCGAATTTCGTGGGGGAGCGGCCTCCTGCCCCCCGGGGCCCGGAGGCCTGTGCGACGGTCTCCGGCCATATTGCCGGTGCGCCTGATCTGGCCGAACTTCGCGTCGCCCATTGGATGCCCCAGGCATCTAATGAAGATCGGCACGACGCACTCTTCGTCTGCGAGGTCTTCCATGACGGACATGACGGAATCGCACACCGTCGCCTTCCCTCAGAACCGCACCTGCCCCTACCACCCGCCCACGGCCTACGACCCCCTTCGCGACACCCGCCCACTGGCCCGCATCACCCTCTACGACGGCCGCCCGGCCTGGCTGGTCACCGGCCACTCCCTCGCCCGCACCCTGCTAGCCGACCCGCGGCTTTCCTCCGACCGCACCCGGCCCGACTTCCCCGCACCCACCGCGCGGTTCGCCGGGTTCCGCAACCGCAAGGGCGCGCTGCTGAGCGTCGACGACCCCGAACACCGCGTCCAGCGGCGGATGACGGTGCCCAGCTTCACCCTCAGGCGCGCGGCCGAACTGCGCCCGCAGATCCAGCGCATCGTGGACGAGCGGCTGGACGCGATGATCGACCGGGGAGCGCCCGCCGAGCTCGTGAGCGCCTTCGCCCTGCCGGTGCCCTCGATGGTCATCTGCGCCCTGCTGGGCGTCCCCTACCAGGACCACGAGTTCTTCGAGGGGCAGTCCCGGCGCCTTCTGCGCGGCCCCACGGCCGCCGACACCATGGACGCCCGCGACCGGCTCGAGGAGTACTTCGCCGAGCTCATCGACCGGAAACAGAAGGAGCCGGGGCCCGGCGACGGCGTGCTGGACGAACTCGTCCACCAGCAGCTGCGCGACGGCGAGCTGGACCACGAGGAGCTCATCGCCCTCGCGACCATCCTGCTGGTCGCCGGCCACGAGACCACCGCCAACATGATCTCCCTCGGCACCTTCACCCTCCTCCAACACCCCGACCGCCTGGCCGAGTTGCGCGCCGACCCGGGTCTGCTGCCCGCCGCGGTCGAGGAGCTCATGCGGATGCTGTCGATCGCCGACGGGCTGCTGCGGCTGGCCGTCGAGGACATCGAGGTGGAGGGGGCCGCGACGATCCGGGCCGGCGAGGGAGTGCTCTTCGCGACCTCGGTCATCAATCGCGACGAGGCCGTCTACACCGATCCCGACACCCTGGACTGGCACCGCCCGGCCCGCCACCACGTCGCCTTCGGCTTCGGCATCCACCAGTGCCTCGGCCAGAACCTGGCCCGCGCCGAGCTGGAGATCGCCCTGCACACCCTCTTCGACCGGCTCCCGACCCTGCGCCTGGCCGTCCCCGCGGAGGAAATCCCCTTCAAACCCGGCGACACGATCCAGGGGATGCTGGAACTCCCCGTGACCTGGTAAGAGGCTCCGGTCATGGACAACAAAACGCACAAAGCAAACGAAACGCCCGAAACCAGCGAGAACCGCGAAGCGCCGGACATGCGCATCGACATCGACCACGACCTCTGTATCGGCGCCGGCCAGTGCGCCCTCGCCGCCCCGTCCGTCTTCACCCAGGACGACGACGGCTTCAGTGCCCTGATCCCCGGCCGGGAGGACGGCGGCGGCGACCCGATGGTGCGGGAGGCCGCCCGGGCCTGCCCGGTCAGCGCCATCACCGTGTCCGAGACGGGAAGCTGACGCAGGGAGGCGTCGAGCGCCACCCCGCTGCCCCGCCGCCACACCCGGCGGCTGGGCGGCGGGGTCGGCCCGGCGCACGACGTCAGAGATGCGCCCCCAGCAGCGCCCGCGCCGCCTCGCGTGCCTCCGCCGCCGGCCGCGCATCGCCCGTGATGCCTGCCGTGACCATGGCGCCCTCGGCCAGCAGAAACAGCGGCCCGGTGAGCGCGTCGGGAAGCCCGGCCCCGGCCACCAGTGAGGCGAGCTGGTCGCGGAACGCCCGCTTGTGCGCCCGGACCTGGTCCGCCACCCGGTCCGAGCGGGCGCCCAGCTCGCCGTACGCGTTGATCCAGGCGCACCCGCGGAAGTCCTCCTCGCCGAACCACTCCTCCAGCCAGTCGAAGACGGCCAGGATCCGCCGCTCGGGGTCGGTCTGCCGCTCCACATGGGCGGCGAGCCGCCCGCGCCAGCGCACGTCACGCCGCTCCAGATACGCCTCGACCAGCTGCTCCTTCGCCGGGAAGAGCTGATAGAGCCGCTTGAGCGAGACCCCGGACGTGCCCCGGATGTCGTCCATGCCGACGGACTGGATGCCGCGCCCGTAGAACAGCCGCTCCGCGGCGTCCAGTGCCTGCTCCCGGGCGGTTGCGCTGTCCATGGGCGGTCTCTCCTTGACGTGAGAACGAGCGTTCTCCTACGGTAGCAGCCGAGCGGAGAACGCTCGTTCTCCCGCTGTTCCTGCCCCAGTTCCGTCACCGGAGGACGCCATGACCGACCGCCCGCCCCTGCCGCCGTTCACCCGCGAGACCGCCGCACGGAAAGTGCAGACCGCCGAGGACGCCTGGAACACCCGCGACCCGCACAAGGTGGCTCTCGCCTACTCGCAGGACTCGGTGTGGCGCAACCGCGACACCTTCGTCACCGGGCGCGCCCAGATCGTCGAGTTCCTCACCGAGAAGTGGGCCCGCGAGCAGGAGTACGCGCTGCGCAAGGACCTGTGGGCCTTCGGCGGCAACCGCATCGCGGTCCGCTTCCAGTACGAGTGCCGGGACGCGGAAGGGCAGTGGTGGCGGTCGTACGGCAACGAGTTGTGGGAGTTCGACGAGCACGGTCTGATGACCCGCCGCGAGGCGAGCATCAACGACGTGGCGATCGAGGAGAAGGAGCGGCGCATCCTCGGTCCGCGGCCGGAGAACGAGCGCGGGCTGTCCTTCCCGGTGCGGTAGGCCTGTGCAGCCCGCGGCGGAAGGCCGGTTGAGTAGGGTTCCAGAGTGACCGAACAGGCCCAGAAACCCTTCCTCTACCTCGTCGTCTGCGCCGCCGGGATCGCCGCGGACGTCAGCAAGCTGATCACCGCCGCGCAGGAGCGGGACTGGGAGGTCGGCGTCATCGCGACGCCGGTCGCCATGAACGGCTTCTTCGACACCGCCGCCGTCGAGGCCCTCACCGGCCGCCCGATCCGCTCGGCCTGGCGTACGCCCGCGGATCCGCGGCCCTTCCCGCCGCCCGACGCCGTCGTCGTCGCCCCGGCCACCTTCAACACGATCAACAAGTGGGCTGGTGGCATCGCCGACACCCTCGCCCTGGGCACCCTGTGCGAGGCGTACGGCCTCGGCGTCCCCATCGCCGCCCTGCCCTGCGTCGCCGACGCGCTGGCCGCCCATCCCGCCTACCAGGACAGCCTGATACGGCTGCGGGGGATGGGCGTGCGCTTCGGGGAACCGTACGCCGGTGAGGCGGGGGAGGACGGCGGGCGGCCGGAGTTCGGCTGGGAGCGGGCGCTGGAACTGCTGCGGCGGTGACCCGCGTCCCGACAGGGCATCGCAGGGTCACCGCCGGTCCGGCATGCGCCGGGTGTGCTGCTGATCCGGCTGGCTTGACGAACAGACGACGTACGCTCCCCTTGGTACCCCCCACCCCGAAGGCAGGAGCAGCAACGATGCAGTACGTGAAGCTCGGTTCGACGGGCCTGGACGTGTCGCGGATCTGTCTGGGCTGCATGACCTACGGGCTCCCCGACCGCGGCGTGCACGAGTGGACCCTCGACGAGGAGGCGTCACGGCCGCTGATCCGGCAGGCGCTGGACGCCGGCATCAACTTCTTCGACACCGCCAACGTCTACTCCGACGGCACCAGCGAGGAGATCGTCGGCAAGGCGCTCAGGGACTTCGCCCGCCGTGACGAGATCGTGCTTGCGACGAAGGTGAACGGCCGGATGCGGCCCGGCCCCAACGGCGCCGGACTCTCCCGCAAGGCGATCATGACGGAGATCGACCACAGCCTCGCCCGCCTCGGCACCGACTACGTCGACCTGTACCAGATCCACCGCTTCGACCCGCACACCCCGGTCGAGGAGACCATGGAAGCCCTGCACGACCTCGTCAAGGCGGGCAAGGTGCGCTACATCGGGGCGAGTTCGATGTACGCCTGGCAGTTCTCCAAGATGCAGTACACGGCCGAGCGGCACGGCTGGACCAAGTTCGTCTCGATGCAGAACTACTACAACCTCCTCTACCGCGAGGAGGAGCGCGAGATGCTGCCGCTCTGCGCCGACCAGGGCGTCGGCGTGCTCCCCTGGAGCCCGCTCGCGCGCGGCCGGCTGACCCGGGACTGGGGAACGGTCACCGAACGCAGCGCGAACGACAACTTCGGCAGCCGGCTGTACGTCGACAGCGACCGGGTCGTCGTCGAGGCCGTCACCCGTGTCGCGAACGAACGAGGCGTCCCGCGCGCCCAGGTCGCCCTCGCCTGGCTGCTGCACCAGGACATGGTGGCGGCCCCGATCATCGGCGCCGCCAAGCCGCACCACATCGAGGACGCGGCCGCCGCGGTGGAACTGGAGCTCAGCGAGAAGGAGTTGGACGAGCTCCAGGCACCCTACGCGCCGCATCCGGTCATCGGTCATTGATCCTCACGGTCCTGCTCAGTGCGGCCCGTGCGGCTCGAACTCCGTGCCGCACGGCCCCGCGCCCTCGCTGTGCGGCAGGGGGACGCGGTCGCCGCCCATCGTCAACGTGCGGTAGTACTCGCCGATCCTCTCGGCCGAACGGCCCACGTAGTGGCCGATGAACGAGCGGCGGAAGCGGTCCGCGGTCCCGTTGGGTTGCGAGCCGTGCACCAGGCTGCCGTTGAAGAACAGTACGTCGCCCGGCTCCATGTCGACGGGCACGGCCGCCAGGCCGGGCGGCGGCGGAACGTACTCCCGGGCGAAGGACACCTCCGCGTCCGCCGTTTCCGGGCAGAACAGGTCCATGTCGTGCGTACCGGGGACCACTTCCAGCCCTCCGTTGCCCCGGTCGATCACATCGCAGGCGATCCACGCCGCCACGCACGTGCCCGGCTCCACCCGCAGATAGAAGTTGTCCTGGTGCAACGCCTGCCCCCGCGCCCCCGGCGGCTTGAAGTAGAACATGCTCTGCGCCGCCAGCACCTCCTCCCCGAGCAGCGTCTCCAGCACACCGCGCAGCCGGGGGTCGAGCAGCACCCGCAGCGACAAGTCGTCGATCTCGTGCGGCTGCATCACCCGGGGATACGCGCGCAGAGGGTCGGGGTCCGTGGGACGTGGCTCGAAATGCCCGGGCACCGGCCCGGCCGCGTGCAACGCCGCGAACCGGTCGCAGAGCCGTTCGATCTCGTCGGGCCCGAACAGCCCGCGTACGACCGTGAAGCCGTGCTCGCGGAACTGGCGGAGCCCGGCATCGGGCAGGATGGGTGCGCCGGTGGCGCCGATGTCCGTGGCTGTCATGCGTCCACTCCTCGGTCAGATGTCCTCGCCCCACAACGCTATGCAGATACGCATTCCAGGAGGATGACCGTGAGTGCTGACGGATTGCCCGAGACTGCTGAGCCCGGCGTTCCCGCCCCGCCGCCGGGCCTGGTGGTGGTCGGGCATTTCGACCAGCCGCCGGGCTACCGGATCGAACGGCCCCGCGGCGCCGACAGCTGGCTGTTCACGTGGACGACCGGCGGGCAGGGCCGACTCCGGCACGGCGGCGCCGAGACGCGGCCGGGGCCGGGGACCTGGTCGTGCTCGCGCCGCGCGTCCCGCACGGCTACGGCGTCGAACGGGGCGCAGGGCACTGGCAGTTCTGGTGGGTGCACTGCCAGGCCCGCCCCTCCTGGCGCTCCTGGCTGCGCCCGTACGACACCGGCGAGGGGATGTACGTCGTCACGCCGACCCCGGATGCGGTGCACGGCCGTGTCGAGGCGGCGTTTCGCCGGATGCTCGCCGACGCCCGCTGGACGGGGACGGAGGCACCGCCCGACAGCACGCCGGGGGGCGAGTCGGTCGCCGTGGCGCACGGCACCGCGGCCCGCGAACTCGCCCTGTGCTCACTGGAGGAGGTCGTCCTGCTCACCGCCGGCACCGCGCGGACACACGGGCCCCGCCCAGGGGTCGACGCGCGGGTACGCCGGGCGCAGGCCCTCATCACCGCCGACCCGGCGGCCCCGCACACTGTCCGGTCGCTCGCCGGGCACGTCGCGCTCTCGCCCTCCCGGTTCGCCCACCTCTTCACCCGGCAGATCGGACAGTCGCCGATGCGCGCGCTGCGTGAGGCGCGTCTGCTGCACGCGGCCCGGCTGCTGGAGACCACCGACCTGTCCGTGGAACGCGTGGCCGCCGCCTCGGGATTCGCCAGCCCGTTTCACTTCAACCGGGTGTTCCGCGAACGGTACGGGATGCCGCCCGGGGCGTACCGGGCAGGCGGTTCAATGGTTGGCGCGTGACCTGTGAAGGCGCAGTGAAGGCGAGCGCGCCCGTATGACCAGGCAAAAAGACGGGAGTGCTACTCCTCAATGGTTTCGGTGAGACCGTGCAGGGTCCTGACTGAATCCCATTTCCAATTTCCCTCGTGGATACACCGCAATGACCGCGACCGCTTATTGACCGTTCGTCAATTGCCGATCGCCGAGCATGCAATGCACAGAAACCCGGAATCCCTTGTTCCCTGTCCCTGACCTGTGCAAAGGTGTGCCTCGCCCCCACGCGCCCCACGCTTCACAAGAGCTGCGCGCGGAGCATACCCCTTGGTATGGACCTTCAATGCCGCATGCCCTCCGGAGGAATGCCACCGTGCATGACGCTGGCCAGTCGAATTCCCCTCACGACGCCCGCCTCTTCGAATCGACCGACGCTCAACTGAGCGCCGAACTCAAGAGGTGGACCGGGGCGACACCAGCGCTCCATCCCGTGGGTGAACTCCTCGACCGGCACTGGGAAGCGGGCTTCGCCTACGCGCGACTGTGCACCGTGGACACCCGCTCCGCGGGAATGCTCACCACCGCGGCATTCACCCGGCTTTTCGGTGAAACACTGCGGCAGACCGGACCGACGGCCGCATGGCGCCCCCAGCTGCTCGTCACCGTGCGGCGTATCGCGGCCGAGTGGGACGCCGACCGCAGACGGGAGCTGCTCCACCCCGAGCTGCGGTCCGAGGCGGACGGTGCCGAGCGCGCCGCCGCCCGACTGCTGCCGCCGGTGAACCGCCGGCTGCTGACCGGGGCGTTCCAGCGGCTTCCCCAGTCGGCCCGCTGCCTGCTGTGGCACACCGAGGTCGAGGCGGAACCGCCGGCCGTGCCGGCCGGACTCCTGGGCCTGGACGAGGAGTCCGCCCGCATCGAACTGGGCCGGGCCCACGAGCGGTTGCGCGAGGAGTGCCTCCAGGTCCACCGCGAACTCGCCCCCGAGCAGGAGTGCCGGCGCTACCTGCGGATGCTGGACGTCACCTACCGGCGCGGCGGCGTCGACATCGACCCCGACCTGCGTGCGCACCTGAACCGCTGCGGGCACTGCAGCGACGCCGCCGAGCAGCTGAACTTCTTCAATGCCGGGCTCGGCGTCGCCCTGGCCGAGGCGGTGCTCGGCTGGGGCGCGGGCGCCTATGTGGAGTCGAGAGCGCACCGGGCCGAGGAGCCTGAGGAGATGGCGCCGGCCCCGGCGGCGGCTATCGCGGGCGAGTCCTTCTTCGCCGACGGCGTGGTGTCTGTTCCTGGGGGAGGGGCTCCTACGGGAGGGTCTCCTGCGGGAGTGGCTCCTGCGGGCGAAGGACTCACCTCTGCCGCCGAGTCCTTCTCGCCCGGAGGCGAGGCGCTCGCCGCCACGGGAGGGACGGCTGCCGCCGCAGGTGGGCGCTTCCTGACTGCCGCCGCGGGCGGGCCCTTCCCCACTGCCCCCGCAGGCGAGCCCTTTCCCACTGCGGACGCGGTCTCCTCGCCCGCTGTGCCGGGCCCCCGCAGCGCACGCCGGGCTGCCCGCCGTGCCGCCCCGCGCACCGGCCCCGCCACCGCCCCGCGCCCCGGCGACCCCGCCGCCCGCCCCGGCGACACCCGCACCTGCTCCGGCCGCTCGGCCCTCAAGGCCGCCCGCCGTGCCGCTCGGCGCCGTAACCTCACCGCGGCCGTCGCGACCGTCAGCGCCCTCGTCGTCCTCCCGCTCGTCGTCTGGTCGGTCCTCGGCTCCGGAGACAGTCCCGCCCCGGCCGCCAAAGACCGCCCCACCGAAACGCCCGGCTCGGAAGCGGGCTCCACCCCCGCCAACCCCTCCTGGGCGGGCGCGGCCGAGGCAGCGAAGGGCGATCTGCGGGGCCGGCTGCACAACATCGGGTCCGGGCTGTGCGTCGGCATCGTCGGCGGGAAGGCCGTCAAGAACGCGGAGACCGAACTCACCAAGTGCTCCGAGGCGGACGGCCAGCAGTGGTCGTACGAGACGGACGGACTGTTGCGCAGTGCCGCGAACCCCGATCTCTGCCTCGACTCCCATCTCGGCTACTCGGTCCGGCTGGCCCCGTGCACGGGTGCCTCCGATTCCGACTCCAAGAACGTCCGCTACGACTTCACCCTCCAGGGCACGCTCGTGCCGCGCTTCAACCAGGATCTGGCCCTCAGCCCCGCCGCCACGGACGGCTCGGGCGCCCTGGTCCTCAAGACCCGTGACGACGAGGGTGACGCCCAGCAGTGGGTGTTCGACACGTCGAGGACGGAGCTCCAGATGGAGGTGGTCAACTGGGGCGCGGAGGTCGACGAGTCCGACACACCGAGGACACCCACGCCGACCCCGACCCCCACCCCCGAGCCGTCGAAGACCCCCACTGCGACGCCGTCCGCGACTCCGTCGACCGCGCAGCCGACACCTACGAGCCCGTACCCGACCGACGCCTGCTCCGCCTACCCGTACTACTGCTCGGGGGACGGCCAGAACGGCTGGTCCGGCGGCGGGTACGGGGGCTCCGGAGGCTACGGCGGTTCCGGGGGCTACGGCGGCTACGGATACGGCGGTGGCGGCTACCGCTGACCGCCGTGTCAGCCGCCGGTGCCGGGCTGGAACACCGTCAGGCGCACCGACGACTCGTTCCCGGCCACCGGCACCTCGCCGTTCGTCCACGCCACCTTCAGCGCATCCCGCTCGTCCGGCGGCGTCACGAGCAGCGCCTCCGGCTCGGCCGTACGGGCCCCGCTGATCTCGGGGCTGGCGAAGCTCAGCCCCGCCCAGGCGCTCCGGCCCGGAGCCAGCGAGACGGTCGTACGCGTGTCGGGAGAGCGCTTCGGGTCCGGGCCGAGCTGCTTGCCGGACGCGTCCACGAAGGCGGCACCGGGGTAGCCGCGGACCGTGCAGGTGCGGTCGGCCGTGTTGGTCAGCACGATCGGGAAGTTGCGCTGGCCGGCCCCCGGACTGGGGCGGCCGATGGACGCGCGCAGCTCGGAGGTGTGACAGCGGGTGGTGGAGGCGGCCGGTCCGGTAGTACGGCTGTTAGTGCCGGAAGGGGCCGGTCCGGTCGTGCCCGGCGCGGTCGTGGGGCTCTCGGTACCGGCGGTGACCGACGCGGTCGGACGGCTGCTCGTGTCGGCCGGTGTCTGTACGGCGCCCGTGGAATCGGCGCTGTTGTCGCATGCGGTCAGCAGGCTCAGCAGCGCGACGGCACTCACGACGGGAGTCGCTCGGTGTAAGGCATGGAGTGTCCGTGCACGTCCCATGTCTGTCACGAATCCCCGTTTTCCGGCGGAATACTCACCCCTCGTCCCGCTCGTCGATGAGCCCGATCTCCGCCCAGATCGTCTTGCCGTCCGCCGTGTGCCGGCTGCCCCACCGCTGGGTCAGCTGGGCGACGAGCAGCAGCCCGCGGCCCCCCTCGTCGAAGATCTTGGCGCGGCGCAGATGCGGTGCCGTGTGGCTGGTGTCGGATACCTCGCAGATCAGCGTGGCCGCGTCATGGATCAGCCGGAGCCGGATGGGGTGGATGCCGTAGCGGATGGCGTTCGTCACCAGCTCGCTCACCACCAGCTCGACGGTGAACGACGCCTCGGTGAGACTCCAGGTGCCGAGCTGCTCCACGACCTGCTTGCGGATGGGCGCGACGAGCGCCGGGTCCGCCGGGATGTCCCAGGTCGCGACCTGGGCGGCGGGCAGCCCTTGGGTGCGGGCCAGCAGCAGCGCCACGTCGTCCGCCGCGCCGCCCGGCGGGAGGAGGGCGCGCAGGACGTGGTCGCAGGTTTCGTCCAGCGAGTCGGAGCCGGCCGCGAGCGCATCGCACAGCATCGCGTGGCTGGCGTCGACATCGCGCTCACGGGTCTCGATCAGGCCGTCTGTGTAGAAGGAGAGGACGGTGCCCTCGCGGAGTTCGAACTCGGCGGACTCGAAGGGCAGGCCGCCCAGGCCCAGCGGCGGCCCGGCGGGCAACTCGATCTCCTGCGGCTCCCCGCCCGGCGGGACCATGACCGGGGAGGGGTGCCCGGCCCGGGCCAGCGTGCAGCGCCGGGAGACCGGGTCGTACACCGCGTACAGACAGGTGGCGCCGACCTCGCCGGGGCTGCCCTCGTGGCCCGTCTCCTCGGACAGCCGCACGACCAGGTCGTCGAGGTGGGTGAGCAGTTCGTCGGGGGCGAGGTCGATGTCGGCCAAGGTGCGTACGGCGGTGCGCAGCCGGCCCATGGTGGCCGAGGCCTGGATGCCGTGGCCGACGACGTCCCCGACGACCATCGCGACCCGCAGGCCGGACAGCGGGATCACGTCGAACCAGTCGCCGCCCACCCCGGACCGTGCCGCCGGAAGGTAGCGGGAGGCCGCTTCGAGCGCGGCGGTGCGCGGCAGGGACCGGGGGAGCAGGCTGCGCTGCAGGGCCAGGGCGGTCTCGCGTTCCCGGGAGTAGCGGCGGGCGTTGTCGATGCAGACGGCCGCGCGGGCCGTGATCTCCTCGGCCAGCAGCGCGTCGTCGGGCGTGAACGGCTCGGGGTTCTTGAACCGGGTGAGCACGGCGACGCCGAGGGTGGTGCCACGCGCCTGGATCGGTACCGACATGGTGGTGTGGATGCCGCACTCCTTGATCCGCTCGGCGCGTACCGGATCCCAGGAGAGCCACGGAGCGAGATCGCCGGTGGACGTCGAGGCCACGATGGTGTGGCCCGCCAGCAGCGCGTCGGCCTGGGGTGACGGCGCGGGATACAGGTCCACCTGTCCCGGCTTGACCACGGCTTCGGGGCTGCCCGCGTTGACGGATCGCACGGCGGTCCGACGCAGGCCGACGGGGGCGGTCAGCCGGCCGGTGGGCAGGTCACCGCCGTCCTCCGGAGGGTCCAGCAGGTCGACGCTCACGAAGTCGGCCAGGGCGGGGACACAGATGTCCGCCAGTTCCTGGGCCGTGCGGGAGACGTCGAGGGTGGTGCCGATGCGCACGCTGGCCTCGTTCACCAGCTGCAGCCGCTCCCGGGCCAGGTACTGCTCGGTGAAGTCGTGCGCGGCGACGGACACACCGCGCACCCGCCCCTTCGCGTCGGTGACCGGGGCCATGCGGGCCAGCCAGGCGTACGTCCGGTCACCGCCGACCGGAACGTACGTCCGCACGTCGGTGCCCCGGCCCGTGGTGAGCACGCGCAGAAGCTGCCGTTCGATGTCGACGCTCTGCCGTCTGCCGGTCAGCTCGGGCGCGCGCAGCCCGCGCACATGCTCCTCGGAGAGCTGGAGGACCTCCGCCATGACGCCGTTGATCCTGCGCAGCCGGAGCCGCTCGTCGTAGATCGCGATGGCACAGGGCGACTCGAGGAGCCCGATGTTGTCCAGCGGATCGCCGGGCGCCCGGGGGCCGTCGCTCTCCAGCGGCGTGACCACGAGCCAGTGGTCGGGGCCGTCGTCCTGCGGCCGTACCCGGTGGGCGAGCAGCCACACGGACACCGAGCCGCCGTCGCGACGGCGCAGGGTGAGAAAGCCGTCCCAGCGGTTGCCCGCCGGGGCGGCGGACCGGCCGGCTCCCTCGTCGGCCAGCAGTTCCACGGCGGGGCGCCCCAGGACCTCGGCGGCCGGATGGCCCAGCAGCCGCTCGGCCCCGGCGTTCCACTCGACGAGCATGCCGTCGGCGTCGATGACCGCCCGGGCCGTCGCGGCCTCGTCGAACGGATACTCCGGGCTCATGGTCGCCACTCCAACGCGCACACTCACGGTGAACAAGCGTGTCAGCTGCGCTCCAGACTAGTGCTTCGGGGACCCCCGCGTATCGGAACCCTCGGGCGCACCCTTGACTGTCCCGCGTGCCACCCCGTCAGAATCTGTTTGTTCACGATCAGTTGTGAGTACTTCTGCGCCCTGATGAGGGAGAGCTGTCATGACAGTCACTCGAAGATCGTTACTGCTCGCCTCCACGGCCGCCCCGGCGGCCGGAGCGCTGCTGAGCACACCGACGGCGCGGGCCGCGGAACTCGCCGACGCCGCCGGTGCCGCGTCCGGACGCCGCACGGTCCCGCTGCGCGACGGCTGGCGCTTCGCCCTGGTGAACCCCGGCGGCATCACCGACCCGACCGGCGCCTACGCCGGCGCCGCCGAGCCCGGCTACGACGACTCGGGCTGGCGCGAGGTCGCGGTGCCGCACGACTGGAGCATCGAGTCCGCCCCGACCACCGAGCACGGCACCACCAGCGGCACCGGCTTCTTCCCCGGCGGCCTCGGCTGGTACCGCCTCGCCTTCACCCTGCCGCCCCCTCTCGCGGGCAAGCGGATATCGGTGGAGTTCGACGGCGTCTACATGGACTCGTACGTCTACTGCAACGGCAAGGAGACCGGCCGCCACCCCTACGGCTACACCGGCTTCGCCTTCGACCTCACCGATCTGGTGCACACCGACGGCAGCACCGAGAACGTGCTCGCGGTCAAGGTGCAGAACCGGCTCCCCAGCAGCCGCTGGTACTCGGGCAGCGGCATCTACCGCGAGGCCCGCCTCGTCGTCACCGAGCCGGTGCATGTGGAGCGCTGGGGTACGTACGTCACCACGCCCGAGATCACCGAGGAGCGGGGCGTCGTACGGGTGCGGACCTCGGTGGTGAACGCCTCCGGCGGTGGTACGGACGTCGAGATCGTCTCGCGGATCGTCGACCCCAGGGGCCGTACCGTCGCCCGTACGTCCTCCACGGTCGCCGTCACCGACAAGGCCACCGAGACCCATGAACTCACGGTCCCCGAACCGAAGGTGTGGGACTTCAAGACCCCGCACCACCGCTACACCCTGAAGACCGAACTGCGCGTCGGCGGCCGGACCACCGACACCTACCGCACCACCTTCGGCTTCCGCACCTTCCGCTTCGACCCCGAGGAGGGCTTCCACCTCAACGGCGAGTACCACAAGATCAAGGGCGTCGACCTCCACCACGACCTGGGCGCCCTGGGCGCCGCCGTCAGCATCGACGCGATCCGGCGGCAGATGACCATCATGCAGTCGATGGGCGTCAACGCCTTCCGCACCTCCCACAACCCGCCCTCCACGGAGATGATCCAGGTCTGCGAGGAGCTGGGCATTGTGATGCTGGTGGAGGCGTTCGACTGCTGGAAGACCGGCAAGACACGCTACGACTACGGCCGGTTCTTCGACGAGTGGGCCGAGAAGGACGCCACCGAGATGGTGCTCGCGGCCCGCAACTCGCCCGCCGTGCTGATGTGGTCCATCGGCAACGAGGTCCCCGACTCCACCTCCACCGCCGGGCTCGCCATGGCCGACCGGATCATCGACGCCATCAGGGCCGCCGACGACACCCGCCCCCTGGTCATCGGCTCCGACAAGTACCGCCGTCTGCCCGCCAAGGGCTCCGCCGCCGACCTGATGCTGGCCAAGCTGGACGGCCTCGGGCTCAACTACAACACCGCCAAGTCGGTGGACCAGCTGCACGCGGCGTACCCGCACCTGTTCCTCTTCGAGTCCGAGTCGTCGTCGGAGACCTCGACGCGCGGGACGTACCAGGAGCCCGAGCACCTCAACACCGGCGAGAACCACACGCCCGGCAAGCGGGCGACCTCCTCGTACGACAACAACCTCGCGTCCTGGACCATGAGCGGCGAGTACGGCCACAAGAAGGACCGGGACCGGAAGTGGTTCGCCGGGCAGTTCCTGTGGTCCGGCATCGACTACATCGGCGAGCCCACGCCGTACGACGTCTTCCCGGTCAAGGCGTCCTTCTTCGGCGCGGTCGACACGGCCGGCTTCCCGAAGGACATGTACTACCTGTTCCAGAGCCAGTGGGTCAGCGAACCGATGGTCCACCTGCTGCCGATGACCTGGAACCACGCGGAGGGCGACACGGTCGAGGTGTGGGCGTACTCGAACGTCGACACCGTGGAACTGTTCCTCAACGGCAAGTCCCTCGGCACGCGGACCTTCGACACCAAGAAGACCGTCGACGGCCGGGTCTACCTGGAGACCACCGAGGCGACCGGCGACGACAAGACCTTCACCGACGGTCCCTACCCCGGCAGCTACACCAGCCCGAACGGTAGCGCGGGCACGCTCCACCTCACCTGGAAGGTGCCTTACAAGCCGGGGGAGTTGAAGGCGGTGGCCCGCAGGGACGGCAAGGTGGTCGCCACCGACGTGCTGCGCACCGCCGGGGAGTCGAAGGCGGTGCGCCTGACCGCCGACCGCAAGTCCCTTGCCGCCGACGGCCGTTCGCTGGTCTTCGTGACCGCCGAGGTGGTCGACGCCCGCGGTGTGGTGGTGCCCGACGCCGAGGACCTGATCTCCTTCGAGGTGACGGGCGGCTCGCTCGCCGGGCTGGACAACGGACAGCAGGAGAGCGCCGAGCGCTACCAGGCAAGCACCCGCACGGCCTTCCACGGCAAGGCGCTGGCGATCGTACGGTCCGGCACGAAGGCGGGCACCCTGAAGGTGACCGCACGGGCCGAGGGGCTGCGGGCGGGAAGCGTGACCGTGCGGACGACTCCGGCGCGGTCGGCCGCGCTCACCCCTGCCGCCGAGTTCGAACCGGACTATCCCGCGCCCCCGAACTACCCCTATGCGGATGCCAGTTACTCCGGCCGCCCGGACACCCTCCCGGCCGCGATGCTCGACGGCAACCCGGCCACCGGCTGGTCCAACGGCTTCCTCAAGGCGGCCACGGCGCTGCTGCCGGCCTTCGACGGGGCCAGGGCGGAGGACTGGGTTTCCGTGGACTTCGGGCGGGCGCGAGCCTTCGACCGGGTGGAGGTGTCGTTCACTGTGGACGCCACACACACGCTGCCCTCGTCGGTCAGGGCCGAGGTCTGGGACGGCCGACGGTACACGCCGGTCAAGGGCGCCTCCGTGGACTGGGCCACCGCCTCGGACGCACCGACCGTCATCACCTTCGACGCGGTACGAGGCTCACGGCTGCGACTGACCCTGACCAGCGCCCACCCGGGAGAGCCCCGAGGGGCAATACGCATCAGCAAGCTGGAGGTCCCGGCCACCTGACCCACGTCACGGTCTTGGACGGCCGGTTCGGCGGCGCCCCGCAAGGGGCGCGGGGCTGTATCGATATGCGGCTCCGCCGCGTGGGCGCGACCAGCCACGACGGTGCCGCAGCCGAAAACTGCCCGTCCGGACCGTTGACGGACCGTCATGTCGCCAACAAACATGGCCGGGTCCGCCTCTGGGAGCGCTCCCACCTCGAGCGTAACCCGCCCCTCACCCGAGGAGCCCAGACGTGAAACGACGCAGAACCATCCTGCTGACCCTCACGGCCCTGCTGGCCGCAGGCCTGGCCGCCGCACCGGCCGGCGCCGACGAGGTCGAGCAGCTCAAGAACGGCACCTTCGACACCACCACCGCCCCGTGGTGGTCGACCAGCAACGTCACCGCGGGCCTGTCCGACGGCAAGCTGTGCGCCGACGTCCCCGGCGGCACCACCAACCGCTGGGACGCCGGCGTCGGCCAGAACGACATCACCCTGGTGAAGGGGCAGTCGTACCGGTTCTCCTTCACCGCGAACGGCTCGCCCGAGGGGCATGTCGTGCGGGCGATCGTCGGCCTGTCGGCGGCGCCGTACGACACCTACTTCGAGGTGACGCCTCAGCTGAGCGTCTCCGGCAACTCGTACTCGTACACCTTCACCTCGCCGGTCGACACGCCGCAGGGCCAGGTCGCCTTCCAACTCGGCGGCAGCGCGGACGCATGGCGCTTCTGCATGGACAACGCCTCGCTGCTGGGCGGTGTCCCGCCCGAGGTGTACGAGCCGGACACCGGACCGCGGGTGCGGGTGAACCAGGTCGCCTATCTGCCCGCCGGGCCGAAGAACGCCACGCTGGTCACCGACGCCACCGAGAAGCTGCCCTGGCAGCTGAAGAACGCGTCCGGGGCCGTGGTCGCCCAGGGCTGGACCGTGCCGCGCGGCACCGACGTCTCCTCCGCGCAGAACGTCCACTCCATCGACTTCGGCGCCTACCGCAAGCAGGGCAAGGACCTCATGCTGGTCGCCGACGGCGAGGCGAGCCGCCCGTTCGACATCGGCACGGCCGCCTACGAGCGGCTGCGCCTGGACGCCGTGAAGTACTACTACACGCAGCGCAGCGGCATCGCGATCCGCGACGACCTGCGCCCGGGCTACGCCCGCCCCGCCGGACACGTCGACGTTGCGCCGAACCAGGGCGACGGCGCCGTGCCCTGCCAGCCGGGCGTGTGCGACTACAAGCTCGACGTCACGGGCGGCTGGTACGACGCCGGCGACCACGGCAAGTACGTCGTCAACGGCGGCATCTCCGTGTGGGAGCTGCTGAGCACCTACGAGCGCGAACGGCTGGCCCGCACCGGCGAGGCGGAGAAGCTGGGCGACGGCACGCTCGCCATCCCGGAGAGCGGCAACAAGGTGCCGGACATCCTGGACGAGGTCCGCTGGGAGCTGGAGTTCCTGCTGAAGATGCAGGTGCCCGCGGGACAGCCGCTGGCCGGCATGGCCCACCACAAGATCCATGACGAGCAGTGGACGGGGCTGCCGCTGCTGCCGAGCGACGACCCACAAAAGCGCGAACTGCATCCGCCGTCCACCGCGGCGACCCTGAACCTGGCGGCGACGGCAGCGCAGGCAGCGCGTCTGTACAGGCTGTACGACAAGGAGTTCGCGGCGAAGACCCTGGCGGCCGCACGCAAGGCGTGGTCCGCGGCGCTCGCGCACCCCGACCGGTACGCCTCGGAGAGCGACGGCATCGGCGGCGGCACGTACGCCGACAACAACGTCACCGACGAGTTCTACTGGGCCGCGGCGGAGCTGTATCTCAGCACCGGCGAGAAGGAGTTCGCGGACTACGTCCTGGGTTCCCCGGTCCACACGGCCGATGTCTTCGTTCCCGTCGGCTACGACTGGGCGAGGACGGCGGCAGCGGCGCGGCTGGACCTGGCGACCGTGCCGAGCAGGCTGCCCGGCCGGGACAAGGTGCGCCAGTCGGTCATCAAGGGCGCTGAGCGCTACCTGGCCACGCTGAAGTCACAGCCGTACGGGATGCCGTACGCCCCCGAGGGCAACCTCTACGACTGGGGCTCCAACCACCAGATCCTGCACAACGCCGTCGTCATCGCCACCGCGTACGACATCACGGGCGCCTCCAAGTACCGTGACGGCGCGCTGCAGAGCATGGACTACCTCCTCGGCCGCAACGCGCTGAACATCTCGTACGTGACGGGCTACGGCGAGGTCAACTCCCACAACCAGCACGCCCGCTGGTACGCCCACCAGCTCGACCCGAGTCAGCCGAACCCCCCGGCCGGCACGCTCGCCGGCGGGCCGAACTCGAGCATCCAGGACCCCTACGCACAGAGCAAACTCAAGGGCTGCGTCGGCCAGTTCTGCTACATCGACGACATCCAGTCCTGGTCGACGAACGAGCACACCATCAACTGGAACTCCGCCCTGACCCGGATGGCGTCGTTCGTGGCGGACCAGGGATAGGAGGTCAAAGGACATATAGGGGGTGACCGGGGCTCCGGGCCCGTGATGATATTCCGCCCATGAGCAGAATCGCGGAGGTCATCGTGCTGGCGATGGACGCGGCCGAGGTGATGGAGCCCCTCACCCAGGACGATCCGGAGCGCAGTTGGCGGGGCCGGTTCGAGGAGATCTCCAGCCCCCTGGGTGGCTGGCTGGGGAACGGCTGGGCGTCGGAGTTCGTGCGGGTGGGGTCACGGACGGGGCTGCTGAAACACCTCGAGTCGTTGCCGTGGCCCCGCCCGGAGAGCGTGCAGGTGCTCATCCACGACGAGGAGGACGAATGCTTCGGGCTGTGGATGATCCACGACGGCAGGCTGGTGGAGATCGAGCTGCCGCGCACCGAGCGCTTCCACCAGCCGGCCCCGCCGACGGACGAGTTCGCACCGAGCCCGGGCCTGCTGCTGCGCACGGACAGGGCCGGAGACTGGCTGCCGGAGCAGACGCCACCCCACCTCCGTGACACTCGTCCCGCTTGGTAGCGGCCGCCAGGCCTAGCGCTCGCGCTCCAGGAGTTCGGCCGGGCGCTCGTGCTCCACGGGTGGCCCCGGTCGCTCGTGCGCGGTGAGGGTGTGCAACCGGGCCTGGTCGAGCGGTTGGTGCAGCTCGACGTACCCGCCCTGTGGGAGCCGCTTGATGACTCCGGTCTCCCGGCCGTGCAACACGAGTTCACGGTCGCGGAGCTGGAGTCCCAGGCAGATCCGGCGGGTGACGACGAACACCGCCGCCGGGACGACCAGCGCCGCGACACGCACCGCCCACGTCACAGTGTTGATCGACAGATGCAGCCGTGTCGCCACGATGTCGTTGCCGCCGCCTGCCAGGAGGATCAGGTACAGGCTGATCCAGGCCGCGCCGATGCCCGTGCGGACCGGACGGTTGCGGGGGCGGTCGAGGAGGTGGTGTTCGCGCTTGTCGCCGGTGATCCAGGCCTCCAGGAAGGGGTACACGCCGATGAAGACCAGCAGGAGCGGGAAGACCACGACCGGGATCAGCACTCCGAGGACGAGCGTGTGGCCCCACAGAGTGATCTCCCAGCCCGGCATGATGCGCACCAGGCCCTCGGCGAAGCCCAGGTACCAGTCGGGCTGGGCACCGGTGGAGACCTGGTCGGCGCGGTAGGGGCCGTACGACCAGACCGGGTTGACCGACGCCACCGCCGCGAGGAGGGACAGGGCTCCGAAGACCAGGAAGAAGAAGCCGCCCGCCTTCGCCATGTACACCGGCATGAAGGGGGCGCCGACGACATTGCGTTCGGTGCGTCCGGGGCCCGCGAACTGGGTGTGCTTGTGGTACACGACCAGCAGGACGTGCGCGACGACCAGCGCCGCCATGATGCCCGGGATCACCAGGATGTGCAGGGAGTAGAAGCGGGCCACGATGTCATGGCCCGGGAACTCCCCGCCGAACAGGAACATCGACAGATACGTCCCGACGATCGGGACGGAGAGCAGTGCCCCGTTCACGAACCTCAGGCCCGTCCCCGACAGCAGGTCGTCCGGCAGCGAGTAGCCGAACAAGCCCTCGAACAGGCCGAGGAACAGCAGCGTCCAGCCGAACAGCCAGTTGATCTCGCGCGGCTTGCGGAACGACCCCGTGAAGAAGTGCCGCATCATGTGCGTGAGCATCCCGGCGACGAACACGAGCGCCGCCCAGTGGTGCAGCTGCCGGATCAGCAGCCCGCCCCGCAC
Organism: Streptomyces sp. NPDC107522; assembly: GCF_055657525.1. Lineage (NCBI taxonomy): Bacteria > Bacillati > Actinomycetota > Actinomycetes > Kitasatosporales > Streptomycetaceae > Streptomyces > Streptomyces sp. NPDC107522. The sequence continues at coordinate 178,260 of NZ_JBVKAU010000012.1, forward strand.
GTCGAAGCTGATGTCCAGCGTGGACGCGTACGCCTCGGACATGCGCACGCCGTTGAGCGGGAGGTAACTGCCGTGGTACGTCACCTCGTTCATCGAGGGATGGAAGAAGAAGGTCAGGTACACACCCGTCAGGATCAGGACGACGAAGCTGTACAGGCAGATCTCGCCCAGCAGGAAGGACCAGTGGTCCGGGAAGACCTTGCGCAGGTACTTCCGGCCCAGGGAGTGGACGCCGAGCCGGCCGTCGAACCAGTCCGCTACCCGCTCGCCTCTGCCGGGCAGTTCACGGGTGCTCATGCTTCCTCCCTGTGCACGTGCGTGAGCTTGTCGGGGTTGGTCACGACGTAGACACCGGACACCCGGTCGCCGTCCGGCGTCAGGTCCAGGACCATGACGGCGTACGGCTCGTCGCCCTCGAACAGCACCGCCGCGTCGTCGCCGTTGACGCGCCGGTAGCGCAGGTCCAGGTGGCCCCCACGGCCCCGGTTCGCGTACGAGCCGAGGAGCCGGAGCACCTTGTCCCGGCCGTGCACGGGACGCAGTCCCCCGGCCCGCTTCCGCTTGCCGCCGGCGTCCGTCCACACGGTCACGTCCGGCGCGAGGATCTCCAGCAGCGCGGCGATGTCCCCGCCCAGCGCGGCCCGCACGAACCGCTCCGTGGCCTCCCGCCGCACCCGCGGATGCGCCTCGTACAGCGGCCGTCGCGCATGCACATGCTCCCGGGCCCGATGCGCCAGCTGCCGTACGGCCGCCGGGCTGCGGTCGATGATCTCCGCGATCTCCTTGTGGGGATACCCGAACACCTCGTGCAGTACGAACACCGCGCGTTCCAGTGGCGTCAGCGACTCCAGGACGACCAGCATCGCCAGCGACACTGACTCCGTGCGCAGCGCCGGGTCGTCGGCGCCGGCCCCCTCGCCGTCCGCGACCAGCGGCTCGGGCAGCCACGGGCCGACGTACGTCTCCTGCCGGCGGCTGATCGCGGCCCGGCGCGCCAGCGCGTGGTTCACCGCGATCCGCACGAGGTACGCCCGCGGGTTCGCGATCCCCTCGAGCGGCGCGCCCCCGCCCCGCGCCGTCCACGACAGCCAGGTCTCCTGGAGGACGTCCTCCGTGTCGGCGACGCTGCCGAGCATGTTGTAGACGACGCCGAACATCAGCTCACGGTGCTCGACGAAGACGCAGGTCGCGTCGTCGGTGACGGGTACGGGGATGTCGGACATACGGGGGCCTCCCAGTGCGCGCTCACTACTGCGAGGCCCGGAGGGGGCCGGAATGTGACATCCCGGGGTCGAATGTGACCTACGTCTCGGGGAGCCGGCGAGCGGCCTTCCGTCGGCGGTGCGTTCCGCACCCCTCGGTACCGTCGTGCATCCCACTTGACCTGCAGGTATTTACGCGTAAGTACCCGAGCGGTACCGTGAGGGCATGCCAGCTCTCAACGTGGAGTTCAGCGACCGCGAGCTAGAGGACCTGCGGCAGATCGCCAAGGAACGCGGTACGTCGATGAAGGCGCTCGTGCGCGAGGCCGCCGCGGCCGACATAGCTCGGCACCGGGCGCTGCAGGAGGGCGCCGAGGCGTTCCGCCGTTTCTTCGCGACACACGCGGACGAGTTCGCGGCCGCCTTCCCCGACGACGAACCGCCCGCCAAGGGCGAGGGACGGGCCGCCTGACCCATGGCACCCGTCATCCATATCGACGTGCCCTGGCTGCTCCAGCGTCACGAAGAGGTCCTGCCGGACCAGCCCACGATCAACGACTTCTCCGCGTTGGTCGCCGCCGTCGCCCGCCATCGCGTGGATCCGCCCCGCCTGGGCGTCGACTCCGACCCGGCCTGGCGGGCCGCCGCGCTGCTGCACACCCTCGCCCTGCTCAAGCCGCTTCCCTCGGCCAACGCCCGCTTCGCCTGCGCCTCCGCGGTCGCCTACATGTTCGTCAGCGGCGTCGGCATCGACCCGCCCTACGGCGCCCTCGTCGACCTCGCCCGTGACCTGATCTCCGGCAAGACCGACGTGTACGGCGCCGCCGACCGGCTGCGCTCCTGGCAGATCTGACGCCCCCGGCCGGCTCAGACACCCGCCGGACAGGCGGACCCCGTTCCGCGGGCCCTCGGGGCCGCCGACCGAGGGCGGGAGGAACGGGGTCGGCGGCCGGACGCGCAGGAGAGCCGCCGTCCTGCGCGGGGCCTCCCGAGGGGCCGGTTCCAGTGGACTACGCCGGAGCGTACGCCGGGGAGCGTGCGTGGTGCTCCGGCGCGTGCGTGCGTTTCACACGGGGCGCATGGAATGACGAAAGCTCGCGCAGGTGCGGCGAGTTGCCGCCGTATCTGACTTTCTTTCAAAGGGGCGGATGTTGCCCAAGTGCCTTGTTGGTCATGAGCGCGCTGTGCAAGGGTGAACCACCCGTGGGGGGCGGAAAAGGCCGGCGTTCATTCGTTCCGTGGGGAACCGGGGCGGATGGCCGTTGGTGAATTCGTGCTCCCCGCGCTCGCGTCGAAGAGGTACACACCAAGCCGCTCGGTCCTTTTCGGCGATCAGAACTTCTGTGCCATGCGCGTGGGAAGGAATCCGTTCAGTGCCCACCCCCCACCCCCCTCGCCCTCCCTACCCGCCGCCCGGCGGGGTCCCCGAGGAATCCGACGAAGGCCTCGCCGCCCGGCTGCAGGGCCGTCCGGACGGCGAGGCCGCTCCGTCCGTCGCGCTGCTGATGGCGCGGCACTGGCAACCGGTCCATGAATACGCGGTGATCTGTCTCGCCTCCCCCGAGAGCGTCGCCGACATGGTGACCGCCGCCGCCTTCCATCAGGTCCTCGACCGTCTGGCGCTGGGCGAACCGGCTGCCGCGCTGCGGCCCCGGCTTCTCGTCGCCGTCCGGGACACGGTCCGGCAGTGGTCGGCCGAGGACCGAATAGCGGGCGTTCTGCCGGAGCTGGCGAAACCCGCCGGTGGTCGCGGTATGCGTACGGCGAAGTCGATGACGCCCGAAAATCGAAAGCTCGCCGATCGGTCATTCCAGGCGCTTCCGGGACTTGCCCGATGCCTGCTCTGGCATACCGAGGTCGAGGCCGAGCCGGTAAGCGTCCCCGCCGGGCTGTTGGGCATGGATGCCGTTGCCGCATCGGCCGCTCTCGAACAGGCGCGTGATAAATTCCGCGAAGGTTGTGTACATGCCCATCGGGAACTCGCGCCGACGAAGGATTGCCGGTTCTACAACCGTCTCCTCGACGTCCCGATTCGCCGGGGAGGGGCGCTGCTGCCTGATGTCCAGCAGCATCTGACCGAGTGCCGCTACTGCCGTAACGCCGCCGAACAACTGAGTCATTTCGAGGGCGGGTTGGGAGTCCTCATCGCCGAAGCGGTACTCGGCTGGGGCGCGCGCCGCTACCTGGAGACCCGTCCGGGCCGTACCCGCAGCGGTGGGCCGGGCACGCGCGGCCCGGCCAGACACGGCCGAGGACGTCGCCGTCTCCTGCCGCGCATTCCCGCGCAGGGCAGACGGATGCCCGGCGGACCCCGGTCCCCCCGGACCCTGCTCACGGGAGTGGGCCTGGTCTCCGCCGGGCTGATCGCGGCCATGCTCGCCGCCGGCCTGCTGTCGGACGACGACGGGGTCGACCCGGCCGCCTCCGCCACCGGCGGCGGCACCGGGCCACAGGTGCCTCCCGCCGTGTCCTCCTCACCGCCCGGCACGGCCCAGCTCCCCACCGCACCACTGCGGTCCAGGCTGCGCAACGCCGCCGCCGACCTGTGCCTCGACATCCGGGGCGAGCCGAGGGCCGGCGCAGCTACCGAGCTGGCCGAGTGCTCTGCCGACGAAACGCAGCTGTGGTCGTACGAGAAGGACGGCCTGCTGCGCAGCGTGGCGGACCCCGACCTGTGCCTGGACTCGCACGTCGACGCCGGTGTGGTGATCCTCGGCAAGTGCGCCGCCGACGACTCGAAGCGGGCCGACGACGTGCGCTACGACCTCACCGTGCAGGGCGAGTTGCTGCCCCGCTGGGACGAGCGACTCGCCCTGGCCGCCACCACCTCCGACGCAGGGGCCGACATCGTCGTCAAGGTCCGCGACGGCTCCGACGCACAACGCTGGCCCGCCGATCCGGTGACCTCGGCGAGCCCCGGGTCACTGTCCAGCGGGGAGACGGGGACGCCGGGGGCCCGGGCGGTGCGGTGGGGGGAGGCGAGGGCGTAGTCGTGTGGCGGGGCCGCGGACGCGGTGGGCGTGCCGCCCCCCTCGTGACGTCCGCGCGTTCCGCCGGGCCGGCCTTAATTCACGACGTCCCGGGGCGTCTCGCCGGACAGGAAAGCGGTCACGTTCTGGACCGCGGCGAGGGCGATGCGGACGAGGGTTTCGCGGGTGACGCCGCCGACGTGGGGTGAGAGCACCACGTTCGGGGCGCGGAGCAGGCGCAGGGCCGGGGTGGGCGGTTCGGGGTCGAAGACGTCGATGCCCGCCCCGGCCAGGGCGCCCTTCTCCAGCGCGTCCGCGAGGGCGTCCTGGTCGATCAGGGCGCCCCGCGCCGTGTTGACCACGAACGCCGTGGGCTTGAGGAGAGCCAGCCGCTCGGCGTTCAGCAGGTGCCGGGTCTCGCCGGTCAGCGGAGTGTGCAGGGAGACGTAGTCGGCGGTGCGCAGCAGCTCGTCCAGCGGGAGATGGCGGGCACCACCGAACTCGGCCTCCGTCTCCGGCGGCAGCCGGCGCCGCCCGGCGTAGACGACGTTCATGTCGAACGCGACCGCGCGGCGGGCGACTTGCCGCCCGATCTGCCCCAGGCCCACTATGCCGAGCGTCTTGCCGCACAGTTCGGTCAGCGAGTGCTGCAGGCGGGGGAGTGCCCAGTCGGCTTCGACGAGTGCGGTGTGGGCGGGGATCAGCTGCTTGGCCATGGCGAGCATGAGGGCGAAGGTCTGCTCGGCCACGTTCTGCGCCTCGGCCCCGCTGGAGCCTATGTTGCACACACGCACTCCGCGCTCGCGTGCCGCGTCCACGTCGACGTAGTCGAAGCCGTGGCTGGCGCACTGCACCAGCTCCAACTCCGGTGCGGCGGCGAGGTGTTCTGCGGTCACCGGGGCGAGCGCGGTGACGACGACGTGCGCGGAGCGCAGGGCGGCCGGGTCCTCGTCGGCCGCCTCGACGACGGTGACCTTCGTGCCCCGGGGGAAGAGCGTGGCGAGGCCGGCACCGATGTCACGGCCGCCCACGTGCGGCGAGAGGACGGCGAGGACGTTCTTGGTGGCGGTCATGCGGATTCCTCGACGAGGTCGGCGGGTCCGAGCGTGGCGGGGGTGGCGTGCCCGGACAGGGCGAGGGTGAGATCGAGTTCGGCGAGCAGACAGCGGATGACGTGCTCGACGCCCGCCTGTCCGTCGAGGCCGAGCCCGTACACGTACGGCCGACCCACGAGCACCGCCTGCGCGCCGAGGGCGAGTGCCTTGAAGACGTCGTCGCCGGTGCGGATGCCGCTGTCGAACAGCACCGTCAGCCGGTCACCGACCGCCTCCACGACCCGGGGCAGGGCGTCAGCCGCCCCGATGGACCCGGCCACCTGGCGGCCGCCGTGATTGGAGACGACGACCCCGTCCATCCCGGCATCGGCGGCCGCACGGGCGTCGTCCGGGTGCAGGATGCCCTTCAGGACGATCGGGCCGTCCCAGTTCTCCCGCAGGAACGCAAGGTCCGGCCAGGTCTTGGCGGGGTCCGCGAACATGCCGACGAAGTGCATGACGGCCGCGTCCGGATCCTCCTGCACCGGCTTGGCCAGGCCCGCCCGGAAGGCCGGGTCGGAGAAGTAGTTGGCGGTGCCCACACCGTGCAGGAACGGCAAGTAGGCCTGGTCGAGGTCGCGGGGCCGCCAGGCCAGCATGGGCGTGTCCAGGGTGACGACGAGCGCGGTGAACCCGGCAGCCTTCGCCCGGTTCAGGAAGCTCCGGGCCACCTCCAGGTCCTTCGGCCAGTACAGCTGGAACCAGCGCTCGGCGTCCCCCATCGCCTCCGCGACCTGCTCCATCGGGGTGCTGGACGCCGAGGAGAGGGTGAACGGCACGCCCTGTGCCGCCGCGGCCCGGGCGGCCGCGCACTCGGCGTCCGGGTGCATGATCGACAGCACCCCGACCGGGGCCAGTGCCAGCGGAGAGGGCAGGGAGCGGCCCAACACCTCGACGGACAGATCCCGTTCGTGCACGTCCCGCAGCATGCGCGGCACGATCCGGTGCCGCCGCAGCGCCGCCCGGTTGGCGCGGGCGGTACTGCCGTCGCCCGCGCTGCCCGCCACATAGCCGACGGGACCCGGACCGAGGCGCTGCTCCATCAGCTCCTCCAGCCGGGTCAGATCGGTGGGGAGCCGGGGTACGGCTCCCGTCATCCCGTTCAGATAGATCTCGTACTGGAAGTCCGCCCAGTGCTTGCCCATGCGTACGCCCCGCCTCTCGTCACTGAGAACGCGCTGTACGCCGACCATACCGACCGGTAGGCGGGGGAGTGGGTCAGGGGGCGGTCACCGACTCGTGCAGGATGCGGGCCAGTTCGCGGGGCTGGGAGAACATCGGCCAGTGGCCGGTGTCCATGGTCACCAGGTTCCAGCGGTCGCTCTTGAGGAGTTCGGCGACGTCGTCGCTCGGCTCCGGCCAGTCCAGCAGACACTTGACGTAGGTCGTCGGCACCTCGGCGAGCGAGCCGGTCAGGACGGCCGGTTCGGTGAGTGTGGCGCCGGGGTGGGGCGTCGCGCCCCGCACGATCCGGGCGATCTGCTCGTCCGTGAGGCCCTGGTCCGCCAGATCCTCGGGCGAGAAGGGTGCCCAGAAGCCGCCGTTCGCCTCGATCGCCGCCCGCACCCCGTCGCTCGGCCAGCCCCACAGGAACGACTTCCCGTCGGTCGGGACGCTCGCGTCGACGTACACCACCCGTGCCAAACGGTCCCCGATCCGCTCGGCGGCCTGCCCGACCGGTACGCCCGAGTAGCTGTGTCCGACCAGCACCACGTCCCGCAGGTCGAGGCGCTCCACCTCCTCGACGACGTCCCGCACATGGGTCTGCTGCCCTGCCGGTGTTCCCCGCTTCTCGGCCAGCCCGGACAGGGTCAGCGCATGGGCCTCGTGCCCGGCCGCTCGCAACTCGGGCACCACCTCGTCCCACGCCCACGCACCCAGCTTCGCGCCCGCCACCAGAACGTAATTGGTCATGAGGGCAAGGTAGTCGAAGGCACTGACAGCGCCCCCGGCCCGCTGATCGGCGGCATCGGCACCTCCACGGTCCGTGCCAGCCGCGCCCCCTCCGGCCCGTACACCGCCCGCGGCTCGGGAAACAGCCACAGCATCGCCAGGAACAGGACGGCCGCCACGACCAGCGACAACGGCAGGCTGATGTCCACGCCGCCCGCGAGATCGCCCAGCGGTCCCACGAACTGCCCGGGGATGTTGGTGAACAGCACGCCGGTCAGCGCCGCCACCCACCACGCGGTCATGCCCCGCCAGTTCCAGCCGTGCGCGAACCAGTAACGGCCGCCGCGCTGACGGCGGTTGAAGACCTGCAGGGCGTCGGGGTCGTACCAGCCGCGCCGGGTCCAGTAGCCCAGCATCATCACGACCATCCACGGCGTGGTGCAGGTGATGATCATGGTCGCGAAGGTCGAGATCGACTGCACCAGGTCGAGTCCGAACCGTCCGACGAAGATGAACGCGATCGACAAGGCACCGACCAGCAGCGTGGCCTGCACGCGCGAGAGCCGCGGGAACACCGAGGAGAAGTCCAGCCCGGTCCCGTACAGCGCGGTCGTCCCCGTCGCCATGCCGCCGATCAGCGCCAGCAGACACACCGGCAGGAAGTACCAGCCCGGCGAGACCGCCAGCAGCCCGCCCACGAAGTCGGGCGCCGCCGGGTCGACGTACTCGGGAACCTTCGTGGCGATGATGCTCGCGGTCGCCAGGCCGAAGACGAACGGCAGCAGCGTCGCGATCTGCGACAGGAACGCGGCGCCGATCACCTTGCGGCGCGGGGTGCTCGCCGGGATGTAGCGTGACCAGTCGCCGAGGAACGCCCCGAACGAGACGGGGTTGGACAGCACGATCAGGGCCGCGCCGATGAACGACGGCCAGAACAGCGAGCGGGTGGGCGCGTCCGCGGAGTCCGTGAACACGCCCGCGTACGACGGGTCGAAGTCGCCGGCGAAGGCGATCGCGCCGAGCAGGAACAGCACGCTCGCCGACAGTACGGCGATCTTGTTCACGAACAGCATGAAGCGGAAGCCGTACACGCACACCGCGAGGACCAGTCCGGCGAACAGGGCGTAGGCGACGACGTACGACAGATTGCCGCGCGTCAGGCCGAAGAGCCGGTGTGCGCCGCCGACCAGGGCATCGCCGGAGCTCCACACCGAGATCGAGAAGAACGCGACGGCCGTCAGCAGGGAGAGGAACGAGCCGACCACGCGGCCGTGCACGCCCAGGTGCGCGGAGGACGAGACGGCGTTGTTGGTGCCGTTGACCGGCCCGAACACCGCCATCGGGCACAGGATCAGCGCGCCGGCGACGACCCCGAGCAGCGTGGCGGCGAGGCCCTGCCAGAAGGAGAGACCGAACAGGATCGGGAAGGCGCCCAGGACGCAGGTGGAGAAGGTGTTGGCGCCGCCGAAGGCGAGGCGGAACAGATCGAGCGGGGTCGCCGTGCGCTCGGCGTCGGGGATGCGGTCGACGCCGTGGGTCTCGACCTCGGTCAAGGAGGGGGCGGGGGAGGGGAGTTCGGGCTGCGAGGGCGGCGAAAGCGGTGAGGACTGGGAGGGCTGCGGAGGCTGCGCGGGCTGCGGGGACAAGGGGGCTCCAGCGTGGGCGGGGCGGTGGAGCGCGTTGTGGCGCGGCGGCGGTGACGGCCGGGGCCTGCCGCTGGGGTGTGCGGGCAGCGCGGATGCCGTCCTCTCGGGGATCTGCAGACGGTACGGCGGCGTGCAAGATCCGCACCAGAGGACGGTTCATCCATCTTCGGTGCCGTGAGTGGACGAAACCTCCATCAGTCGTTGTCCGTGGGTGCGTCTTCCGGTTCCGGCGGCTCCGCGTCGGGCCCCTGTGCACGCACTCGCTGCACGTTCTCGAGGGACTCGCGCAGTTCGGTGAGCCAGTCGTCCGTGTGTCGCTGGACCAGCCGTACGCACCAGGCGAGGGCGTCGCTGCGGCTGCGGGCGACCCCGCCGGCGATCAGGGTGTCGAGGACCTGTCGCTCGGGCTGGCGCAGCCGGGTCATCACCGGGGCGGCGATGTGCGTGAACAGGGCGCGCTCACCACCGCACTCCACGCCCCAGGAGACCTTGCGGCGGAACCGGTGCTCCGCCTCGCGGGCCACCCCGATCCGGGTCTCCCGCGTGCGCTCCCGGAACTCCTGGATCCGGCCCTCCACGGCCGCCTCGCGCTCGGCCGCCGAGACGTCCTCGGCCAGATGAGGTGCGGGGATGCGGCCGATCACGGTGATCTCCTCGCGGTCGACCGTCACCTCGGTCAGTTCCTCGAAGAGGTCGTCGGGCAGGCGGCCGGCGAACCAGCCGCGCAGCTTCTCTCGTTGCTCGTTGGTAATCATGTAATTACCATTACTCCGCTGTACTGAGGGTGCAAGAGGCGTGGAGCGAGTCAGCTGAGAGCTCAACCGGAGGGCCCAACCGGAATGTTTCAGGCCGATTAATCAGTGTGCGAAATCCGGCCACTTGCCGACTTGGAACGATCAAGAGCCGCCAAGTTCCGGCGTTGGAACGTTCGAAGTCCGTTACTTCACGCCACTGATTCAACACGCAAGGTTACTGAAACCCGTGGTGTCGATGTGAGTTTCGGCGGCGGACTCGGCAGACTCCCGCTCGTCGCTCCGGCACCGATCGCGCCGGAGCCGGCACACCCTCAACTCGAGCGGAAGGATGCACACAATGCGGAACACCGCGCGCTGGGCAGCGACCCTCGGCCTCACGGCCACCGCCGTCTGCGGACCCCTCACCGGATCCGCCCTGGCCGCCCAGGACGCCGCCCCCGCCTCGCTCTACGCCCCCTCGGCCCTGGTGCTCACCGTGGCCTACGGCGACGACGTCGCCACGGCCACCCCGGTCCGTGCGGTCACTCTGAGCTGTGCCCCGACGCCCTCCGGCACGCACCCGGACGCCGCTTCGGCCTGTGCCGAACTGCGCGGTGTGAGCGGGAACTTCGAGGAGCTGAAGGCGACGGACGGCATGCTGTGCACCAAGCAGTACGACCCCGTGCTGGTCACCGTCGACGGCGTCTGGCAGGGCAAGCGCGTCTCTTATGAGCGCGCCTTCTCCAACGAGTGCGTGAAGAGCTCCTACGTGTCGAGCCTCTTCGCGTTCTAAGGACCGGGATCGTACGGCCCCGTGCAGTTCGGCAGAGGCACGCAGATTGGGGAGTGTGTGTCCTGCCGAGGGGCCCCGCGATCTCGCACCGGGGGTCGGCCGGGCGGAGTGGGGCCGCCCGGCCGACACCTCGCACTGCTACGGGATCACGCGGTGCTAAGGGATCACGCGCCGCCAAGGGATGAAGTGCCCTCCCCGGGGATGCCGGGCAGGAGGGGAAAGCGCCCCAGCAGGCCGGCGCCGCGCAGCAGTCGCCGGATCCGCGGAGCGTCCGACACGATCCTCAGCCGGCCGCCGTGGCCCCTGGCCCGGGTCTCGGCCCGGCACAGGACACGCAGTCCCGAGCAGTCGAAGAAGTCGGCCCGCCGCAGATCGACCAGCACATCCGCCTCCGCCCTCGCGGTCGCCGCGTTCAGATGCTCGGCGAGCAGCGCCTCCGTGGCCAGATCGATCTCCCCCATGACCTCGACCACGGTGAACGGGCCGCATCTGCGGGTGCGGGCATGGGCGTTCGCCGGGGGTGGCGCGGACCGGGAGGTGCTCGCGGCCAGGTCCTCGGTCGGATGGGGGGCGCGGTCGTCGGCGTCCGGCGTCATGTCCGCTCCACCTCGGCAAGGGCGCATTTGATCCGGGTAGTTACCCGGGGGCGGGCGTGAGCATCCCTGCCACGCCGCGCACAAGATCTGGTTCACTCGACCTGATGAATTTCACCCGCGAGGGATTGACGCCCCGCTGTGCCGTCCGGCCCGGGCTACCGTCCTGCCGCGCTGCCGTCCGGCCGTCATGTCGCGGTCGACCGACCGTCTCACCGATCCTTCGCGCGCTCGCGATGGCTGGTGTCGCACCACGGGTAGCGGCGGCTGCGGCGGCAGGTGCACAGGGCGACGCGGAAGCGGTCGGAGGAGACGAGCGTGCCGTCCTCCAGTTCCACCTCGACCGGCCCCTCGACCAGTAGGGGGCCCTGGCGCTGGACCTTGACGCGGCGCGGCTCGTCAGACGGGGAGTTCGGCACGGACGACCACCAGCTCTTCCCTCTGAACCGACTGATCCGAAGCGGACAGCAGCCCGCGCTCCCGCAGCCAGGCCTCGCGCGAGCGCAGCACGGGGCCGAACGCGATCACACGACGCCGGGTCACGGATGCCTTCAGCCCTGCGTCGCGCAGGTGCGCCAGTGTCCGGCCGGGCCGGCTGAGCCCCGAGTGCACGACCAGCAGAACACCGCCGGGGCGCAGCAGGGCGGGAGCCTCCCGGCAGATCCGGTCGAGGACGAGCCGTCCGTCCCCGCCCGCGTCCCAGGACCGGGCGGCGCCGTGCGGCGCGCGGCCGGTGTCGGGCGCGGGCACATACGGCGGATTGACGAGGATGAGATCGAACGACTGCCCCCGCACCGGGGCGAAGAGGTTGCCGTGCCGAATGCGGACGGGCAGCCGGGCCAGCCAGGCGTTCAGCCGTGCCGTGCACACCGCCCGCCAGGACACGTCCACCGCGGTCACATGCGTGCCGCGCCGCGCGGCCTCGAGCGCCAGTGCGCCGGAGCCGGTCCCCACGTCGAGGACGCGCGCGCCGTCCGGCAGCGGCTCGTCGAGCAGGGCACCGACCAGCAGCTCGGTGTCCTCCTGAGGACTGTAGACACCCGGTGGCACCAGTGGTTTCACAGCGCTCGGGTACCCCGGCATTCAGGAATTAACGGAGATTCCGGGCCTGAGGGGGGTGCGCAGCGACGACCGTCCCGCGCGCCAGGCGCCGAGCAGCCGGTCGGCGAAGCGGCCCTCCAGATACCCGGTGACGTCGATGCCGAACGCGACGTCGGAGGCGAGATGCGGCTCCTCTGCGAGGAGACCGCCGATGACGTCATGGCGCACTACCTGTTCGTGCACCGCGTCCGCCTCGACATGCTCGTCGTAGAAGTGCTCGGCGGCGGGCCCGGCGCCCGTGCGGCGCATCGCCTCCGCCAGCCGCCGGGAGGCCGGTGACGAGGTGATCTCGACCGCCGCGAAATGGCCGACGAGCGCGCCGCGCAGCTCCCGGTGCAGGCCGAGCAGGGACATCAGGTTGACCGTGGCGAGGGCCTCCGCGGTCGCCTCGTCGAGATAGTGCCCGTATGCCGTGTCCAGTCCGAGGTCCGTCATCAGGTCGGCGAAGAGGCGCGCGTGGACGCGGTCGGGGCGGCCGCCGCCGAACTCGTCGAACTCCACCGCCGCCATGCCGGACTTGGCCCGGCCCCACAGTCGCGGCAGCACCCAGGCGTGCGGGTCCGCTTCCTTGAGGTGGTACAGGGAGCGCTGGGCCGCGTACTCGCGCAGCTGCCACAACTCGCCCTCGGCGGACAGGTAGTGGCTGACGCCGGTGCCGTCGACGGGTTCGACCAGGAGGCCGGCCAGCGCATCGTCGACGCTGTCGTGGACGGGGGCGTCCGCGCGCAGGGCGGTCAGGAAACGGTGCTCCAGCGCCGCGCGGCCGCGCAGCAGGTCCGGGTCCCATTCGAGGGCCTCGGAGACCCCGGCGAAACCGCGGTAGTGCAGTTCGTAGCAGAGGTAGAGCGCCAGCTGGAGGTCGTCGCCATAGACGGGAGCACCGGCGACGTCCTCGTGCCTGAGCGGCGGGCCCGTACCCCGCAGATACTCCTCGACGGCGGCGGAGAGGCGGCCCCGGGCGGACGGCAGCCGGGGTCCTTCGCCGCTGCGTGCGATGCGGACGTCGTGTGTCATGGCGGCCGAGTACCCGTGGTGTCCTTGGCCACCCGCCCGTGCGGACTCGGTCGGGAGGGCGGACCGTCGATCCCGGCGTGGTCAGCGAACCCGTGAGCGGGGGTGACGCCCCGCCGCCGGGGCCGTCACCGGCAACGAGGGCGGCGCGCAGCAGGTGATCAGCGGGACCTCGGGAGCGCCGGCCGGCCTCGGGCGCAGCTTCCGGCCGGGGCGTGGACCTCCTGCCGGTACCTCGAGCACTGCCGGCCCCGACCGTCCTGACCGGCCGACTGTCCGACCGCCCGGCTACCCCGACCGCCCGACTGCCTCGACGACGAGCGCGGCCGGGATCGGTCGGTCGCACCGGGCTGACCGAGCCATGGCAGGCAACCCGCCGGTGCGGACGTAGCTGCGGGCAGGCGTGCCATGGGGGCGACGCACGTCCAAGGAGAGCGGCGCCCCGCAGTGGACAGCCCCGCCCGCCGTACAGGCTCCGGGGCCCGTAGCGGGCACGCGCCTCCCCAAGCCCGCGCGGGCGCATCCCGCGCTCTGGCCGAGCGGCCTGTGGCGGCGCCGCCCGGTCAGGGCGGTTCACCTGGCACGCTCGGCCGGAGCGCCCGCCCGGTCACTCGCCCTCGGACTCCTCCTGGGCACGCGTGTTGGGGGTGATGGCCTCGCCGGCCTCGCCCCTGCGCTCGCGCTGCTCGGCGGAGTCCCGGATGCGGTGCTCGGCGTCGGTGAACTCGCGCAGGACTTCTTCGACGGCGGTCTCGGGCTCTTGCCGGTGACGCTTCTCGTGGTCGGTCATGGCTGTCTCCTTCCGTCGTTCAGCGGGCACGGTCGCGATCGCCCGCCCTCCGCCGGCTCGTCGCCGCCTCGGTCGCGCCGGCCGCCGCCGCGATGCGCAGCGGCACCGGCTCAGGGGGAGCGGGCTCCTCGGCCGGCCGGGTCAGTTCCGCCCACCAGGAGGGGCCGTCCTGTATCTGCCGCAGCAGGACTCCCTCGCGGATCGCCCAGGGGCAGATGGTGACCGTCCGCAGACCGGTCAGCTTCATCGCCGTGTGCCCGACGACCGCGCCGGCCAGGCTCTGCGCGGCCCGTGGTGCGGAGATGCCGGGGAGGCGGGAGCGTTCGGCGGCGGACAGCGCGGCCAGCCGGGTCACCGCCTCGCGCAGGTCCGAGCGGGCCAACCGCCGTTCCACGAACGGACCGTGGCGCCCGGGCGGCGCCCCGCACAGCCGGCCCAGCTGCTGGAACGTACGCGAGGTGGCCACCGCGGTGCGAGGCCCCTCCCAGCGGATCCGGGCCGCCACGTCCCGCAGTTGATGGCGGACCTTGCGGCGCAGCGCCCGTACCCGCTCAGGCGGTGGCGGGTCCTCCCCGTCGAAGAACTCATGGGTGAGCCGTCCCGCGCCGAGCGGCAGCGAGGCCACGAAGCCCGGCAACCGGCCGCGCCCGAAGGCCACTTCGAGTGAGCCGCCTCCGATGTCCAGGAGCGCGAGCGGTCCCGACCTCCATCCCATCCACTGCCGCGCCCCCAGAAACGTCAGCTCGGCCTCGAGTTCACCCGGCATGGTGCACAGCTCCACCCCCGTCCGGTCCCGGACGGCGCGCAGCACCTCCGTACGGTTCGGGGCGGCTCGCACCACGGCCGTCGCGAACGCCATCGGTTCGGCTGCTCCCCATCGGGCGGCGGTGCGGCTGGCCTCGGCGACCGCGCCGACGAGCCGCTCGACGGCCTCCTCCGGGATTCTGCCCCCCGGCTTCACCTGCTCCGACAGCCTCAGCCGCCATTTCGCGGTGTGGACCGGTAGCGGTGCACCGTCCTCCGCATCGGCCACCACCAGTCGGACCGTGTTCGACCCCACATCCACCACGCTGATTCGCATGGGCCCGTGAGTACCCGTTTTCGGACCCGGCCAACAGGATCACGCGCCGCGCTCTGGTGCGTGCCGAGGCAACCGGCCCGGCACCGCACGCCGATGGGGCTCGTACGGCGCATACGGTCCCCATGGCAGCGCAGAGGGGTCGCCGTCTCCCTGCGGACGGCGGCCCCTCGGGCCTCGACGGACCGGATCGGTCATCTGCGGACCGGGTCGGTCACATGTGGATGACCGGTGCGGCGGAGGTGTCCTCTTCGGGGACCCCGCGACGGAAGAGCAGGAAGGCGATCACCGCGCCCGCGGCGAAGAGACCCGCCGACCACCAGAAGGCGGTGGTGTAGCTCTCGATCGTCGCCTGGGCCTGCACCAGTTTGCTGGTGGCGTCCTTGCCGGCGAGATAGTCGGTTGCGGCGCTCGCGGCGAGCGTGTTCAGCAGTGCCGTACCGATCGAACCACCCACCTGCTGCATGGCGTTGACGGTCGCTGAGGCGACGCCCGCGTCCTCTGCGGCCACTCCGCCGGTGGCCAGCTGCATCGTCGTAGGCATCACCAGGCCGAGGCCGAGGCCGATGACGATCAGCTGCGGGAGCACCGCGCTCGTGTAAGACGAGCCGACCCCGATCCCGGTCAGCCAGGCCATGCCGGCCGTCGCGATCCCGAAGCCCAGCGGGATCAGGGCCTTCGGGCCGATTCGCGGCAGCAGGGCCGTGGTGCCGAGCTGGGCCGCCACCATCAGCGCGCCGACCATCGGCAGGAATGCCACACCGGTCTTCGTCGGGCTGAAGCCCAGGTTCAGCTGCAGGTAGTAGGTGAGGAAGAGGAACACGCCGAACATGCCCGCACCGGAGACCAGGACGGCCAGGAACGAGGCGCCCCTGTTGCGGTCGAGCAGGATCCGCAGCGGCAGCAGCGGGTGTGCGGCCCGGGTCTGCCACCAGGCGAAGGCCGCCAGCAGAACGCCGCCCGCGAGCAGGTAGCCCCAGGTCTGCGGCGAACCCCAGTCGTGCGTCTCGGCGTTGGAGAAGCCGTAGACCAGACCGAACAGACCGCCGGCGACCAGGAGCGTGCCCGGCACGTCCAGCTTGGAGTTCGCGGCGTCGCGGTGGTTGCTCAGCAGCATCCAGCCGCCGACCAGGGCGAGCGCGGCGATCGGCACGTTGACGAACAGCGTCCAGCGCCAGTCGAGGGCGTCGGTCAGGATGCCGCCGAGCAGCAGACCCACCGCGCCACCGGCGCCGGCGATGGCGCCGTACACACTGAACGCCCTGGCCCGCTCACGGGCGTCGGTGAACGTGGTGTTGAGCAGCGAGAGCGCGGCAGGCGCGAGCAGCGCGCCGAAGGCACCCTGCAGGGCGCGCGCGACGACCAGCATCTCGAAGCCCGTCGCGGCACCGCCCAGCACGGACGCGCCCGCGAAGCCGGCGACGCCGATGAGGAAGGCGGGCTTGCGGCCGAACAGGTCGGCTATGCGGCCGCCGAGCAGCAGCAGGGACGCGAAGGCCAGCGCGTAGGCGGTGACGATCCACTGCCGGTTGCCGTCGGAGAAGCCGAGGTCCGCCTGGGCCGAGGGCAGGGCGATGTTCACGATGGTGGCGTCGAGCACCACCATGAGCTGGGCGACGGCGATGATCGCGAGGATCCACCATCGCTTCGACGAGGCCGCCGCCGGGGCCTCGACCGCGCCCACGCGGGCGCTGCCGGTCAGGGTCTTCTCGGGCATCGGGATTCAACTCCAGGGAAAGCCGGCCGAAGGTAATGTGGAAGTAAACGAAACTGTTTCGTTCACTTAGAAGAGGCTAGACCCTGGCGAGCGAAACGGCAACGTTTCGATGGGGTGGAGGCTGTACATTCCTTGACCAGCATATAACTGTCGAGGCATATTAGCTGTATGGCCGACGCCTCGCTCTGGACCGCCCTCGCCGATCCGCACCGACGGGCTATCGTCGCGCTGCTCCTGGAGCGACCCCGCCCCGTCGGGGAGATCGTGGAGGCCTGCGGGCTGAGCCAGCCGAGCACCTCCAAGCATCTGAAAGTGCTGAGGGAGGCCGGCCTGGTGAGGGTCAGGCAGGACGCGCAGCGCCGCGTCTACGCCCTCGACCCCGCACCCATCGCCGAACTCGACGCCTGGCTGGCCCCGTACCGCAGGCTGTGGAACGCCAGTCTGGACAAACTGGGCCGCCGGCTCGACGAGGCGTCGGACCGTCCCGAGGAATCCACCGCTGAGGAACCCACCGCTAAGGACTGATCCCCATGACCGCCGACCTCACCGGCACCTACCTGACCCTCGACGACGGCCGCCCGGCCGTCCGCTTCAGCCGCACCTACGCCCATCCCGTCGAGCGCGTCTGGCGGTTCGTGACCGACCCCGACGAACTGGCCCACTGGTTCCCCTCCCGCGCCGAGATCGAGCTGCGCCCCGGCGGCACGATCAAGTTCGGCGGCGACCCGAACATGGAGGACTCCACGGGTCGGGTGATCGCTGTCGACGAGCCGCGCCACCTGTCGTTCGAGTGGGGCGGCGACGAGCTGCACTTCGACCTGGAGGCCTTGGACGAGGGGCACACCCGCTTCACGCTCACCAACGTCCTCGTCGCCGAGAACACCGCCGCCCGCAACAGCGCCGGCTGGGAGGTCTGCCTGGCCGCCCTCGACGCGCACGCGCGCGGGGAGCGTTTCGAGGGGCCGCACGCCGGGGCCGGAGCGCCCTGGAAGGAGCTCTACGACGGCTATGTGGCCGCCGGCGTCCCCGCCGGCGCCCCGGTCCCGGGCCTCGACGCCTGAGCGCGGTCGGTTCGTCCCGGCGGGGGCGCACCTGCTCCCGGCGCTCGGGACTCTCAGCTCCGTGAGGTAGTCGTCCACGGCGTCTCGCGTGCAGTCATTGCGTCCGTAGACGCTGTGTCCCGCGCCCGCGTACGGCAGCAGGACGGTCGTCCCGCGGGTCTGCCGATGGACGTTCACCGCCCACGCGAACGGGTTACGCACCGGGTGGCGGTCAGGGCCGGTCTCAGGGCCACGCCTCAGGGGTTGCCATCCGAAACCCTGAGCCGACCCTGGACTTGATACGGCGAGGCACGCACGCCGTCCGGTCGCACTCAGGCCATCTGGCGCCGCACCAGCTCGTGCAGCCGTCCGTTCGTGTCCCCGAGGAGCTGCGCGGGCGGGCCCTGCTGGGCGACCTTGCCGTCCTCCATCACGATCACGCGATCGGCGTCCAGCACCGTGGACAGCCGGTGCGCGATGACGATGCGGGTGGCGTTGAGGGCCTTGGTGGACTCGATGACCGTGCGCTGGGTCTCGTTGTCGAGGGCGCTGGTCGCCTCGTCGAAGAACAGGATGCGCGGGCGGCGGATCAACGCCTGGGCGATCATCAGGCGTTGCCGCTGGCCGCCGGAGATCGCGCCGCTGCCCGAGACGATGGTGTGCAGTCCCATCGGCATCCGCTTGATGTCCTCGGCGAGCCCCGCCATCTCGGCCGCCGCCATCGCCTCTTCCGGCGTGTACGGCTCGGTGCCGCAGATGACGTCCAGGATGGAGCCGGTGAACGGCTGGGCGTGCTGGAGCACGACCCCGCACTGGCGGCGTACGGCCGACTGGTCGAGCGCGGCCAGGTCCTGGCCGTCGTACAGCACACTGCCGGATACCGGCTTGTCGAAGCCGATCAGCAGCCTCAGCAGCGTCGACTTGCCGCAGCCGCTCGGGCCGACGATCGCCACGAACTCGCCCGGCCGGACGTCGAAGGACACGTCGTCGAGGACGAGCGGACCGTCGTCGGAGTACCGGAAGGACAGGCGGCGCGCCTCGATCGATCCCGTCAGCGGGCCCGGCCGGGTGCTCGCCGTGCGCACCTCCGGTGTCGCTTCCAGCACCGGCTTGATCTCCTCGAACAGCGGCAGCGCGGCCACCACCGAGACGAACGCGCCGGTCAGCTGGGTCACCGAGGTGAGCAGCATGGTCACCGACGTGTTGAAGGTGAGGAACGCCGCCGCCGACATCGACCCCCGCGCGGGACCCGCCAGCAGCATGAACATCAGCAGCGTGCACAGCGGCAGATACACCGCGCCCAGCACCGTGGTGAGGTTCTTGATCCGCCCCACCTTCTGCTGGAGCTCTCGGCTGCGCGCGAACCGGTCCGCCCAGGCCGCGTACGCGTAGTTCTCGGCCGCCGCGACGCGCAGCTTCGGCAGCCCGCGCAGCGTCTGGAACGCCTGGTTGTTCAGCTTGTTGCTCAGCACCACCAGCCGCCGCTGCCAGCGCACCTGCCACAGCCCCACCCCCAGGAACACGGCCGCGATCACGACGAGCATGCCGATCGCCGCCATCGCCATCGGCACGCTGTACCAGAACAGCAGTGACAGGTTCATCGCGCCCACCGTCACCGACTGCGCGACGACGGGGCCCACTCCGGCCATCAGACGGCGGATCGCGCTGATGCCCATGGCCTGGCTCGCCAGCTCGCCGGTCGAGCGCTCGGTGAAGAACTTCGTGGGCAACCGCAGCAGCCGGTCCCACAGAGCCGGTTGGAGCGTCGCCTCGATACGGCCCTCCAGCCGCAGGATCGTCAGGTTCTGCAGCAGCATGAACGCCGCGGCCACGACACTGCTGATCATCACGGCCAGACAGAACTGCACGATCAGCCCGGTCTGGGCCTTCGGCACGAACTCACCGAGCACCTTGCCGGTCGCGACCGGCACCAGCGCACCGATCGCGACCGTCACCAGACCGCTGATCATGAGGTTCGTCAGATCGCCGCCCGTCCCGCGCATGCTGAACCGCAGCAGCCGCAGCGGGCTCAACGTGCGGTCGGGCAGCGGACGGTAGAACATCACCGCACGCGGCTCGAACTCCTCCGCGTTGGCCTTCTCGATCGGCGTCTCACGGCCGGTCGACGGATGGACGGCGACATAGCCTCCGCGCCGCCACAGCAGCGCGACCGGCGCACCGGACAGCGCCCGATGGCCCACGAGCGGCCCCACGTTGTCCCGCCACCACCGCCCGTCCAGCCGTACGGCCCGGGTGCGCACGCGCGACGCGATGGCCACCCGCTCCACCGGGTCGAGCCGGTCGCTCTCGGTACCGCTCTGCGCGGGCTCGGCCAGCGTGATCCCTGCCGCCTCGGCGACCAGCTTGCAGGCCGCGTAACTGGCGTCCGCGTCGGCGGCCGTCGTCCGCTTGTCGCTGCGCCTGCCGATGGACGCCAGCAGCGTCCGGTCGGCCTGGGCGCGCACCGCCTCGCCTGCCTTGATGCCCTCGGCCGTGCGCGTCTCGTGCGTGCGTTCCAGCTGCTCGATCCAGCGGTCCAGCGCCGTCAGCAGGCGGTACTGCTGGTCGACCATGGACTGCCAGACCGCCGGGTCCATCAGCAGGTCGGCGGCCGCCTCCGCGCCGTACAGCGAGCCGTACTGCACACTCCCCGGCGGCACCTGCATCCAGAAGACGTCGTCGTCCGTCACCTCGGCGGCCGACCCCTCGGTCGCCATCGGCGCCTGGAAGAGGATGGAGAGGCTGCGGCCGACGCCGAGCGCGAGGGCGTACTCCAGCGGGCTCGTCGTCGGAGGGACGTACTGCGGGTTGCCGTACTCGTCGTAGGACCAGGTCTGCGTATTCGCGGGCTGGTACAGCTCGCGCAGGCCGATGCGGTGCACGACGCAGTCCCTGAGCGGGCGGGCGACCAGCGTGTGCTGCGGTCCGGCGACCGGACCGAGCAGCAGGGAGCCCGCCTCCAGGCGGCCGAGGTGATGCCAGTGGCCCTGCTGCCCGGCGTCCACCGCGAACAGGTCCACCGCGCCGGACGCGACCAGCCACAGCACCTGCGGCCCTTCGAGGTCGAGGCGGTTGAACCCCGTGCAGTCGATGGGCGTGCCCATCTGCCCGAGTGCGTTGAGGACGAGGTCACCCTCATGGACGGAGGTCATCTCACCGCTCCCTGACCAGTGCCGCGTACGCGCCGCCGCGCGCCACCAGCTCCTCGTGCCGGCCGCGTTCCACGATCGTGCCGTGCTGGAGTACGACGATCTCGTCGCTGTCGCGCACGGTGCTGAGCCGGTGCGCGATCACCACACAGGCGCAGCCGCGCTTGCGCAGGTTGTCCATCACGATCAGCTCGGTCTCGGCGTCCAGCGCGCTCGTCACCTCGTCCAGCACCAGGATGCTGGGGCGGCGCACCAGCGCCCGGGCGATCTCCAGGCGCTGGCGCTGCCCGCCGGAGAAGTTGCGGCCGTCCTGCTCGACCTTGCTGTGGATGCCGCCGGGGCGGCGCATGACCACGTCGTACAGCGCCGCGTCGCGCAGCGCGTCCACCACCGCTTCGTCAGGGATCGACGGGTCCCACAGCGCCACGTTGTCGCGGACCGTGCCCTCGAAGAGGAACACCTCCTGGTCCACGAAGGACACGGACGCCGCGAGCGCGCCGCGCGGGATGTCCTCGATGCGCTGGTCGTCGATGCGGATGACGCCCTCCCAGGGGGCGTACAGGCCCGAGATCAGCCGGGAGACGGTCGACTTGCCGCTGCCCGAGCCGCCGACGAGCGCCACCTGCCGGCCGGGGCCGACGGTCAGGTCGAAGCCCGTCAGCAGCGGCTTGTCGAGCGGGTTGTAGCCGAAGGTGATGTTCTGCAGCTCGACATGGCCGTGCAGGCGGCGCGTCGAGTCTCCGGCACCGGGACGGCCGTAGAGCGGGTCGGCCTGGAAGTTCTCGACGTCCTTGAGGCGGGCCACGTCGGCGGCGAAGTCCTGGATGCGGCCCGCGACGCCGTTCAGGCGGGTGATCGGGGCGGTGAAGCGGGTGACCAGTGCCTGGAAGGCGACCAGCAGGCCGACGGATATGCCGCCCTCGACCGCGCGCATGCCGCCGATCCAGAGGATGAGCGCGCTGTTGAGCGTGGCGAGCGTGGGTGCGACCACGCCCAGCCAGGCGCTCGGCACGCCGAGGCGCTGCTGCTCCTCCAGCGTGGTGGCGTGCTGTCCGGCCCACTTGCGGAAGTAGCCGTCCTCGCCGCCGGTCGCCTTCATCGTCTCGATCAGCTGCAGGCCGGTGTAGGCGGTGTTGGTGAGCCGGGCGCTGTCCGCGCGCAGTTTCGCCGTACGGGTGGCCCGCAGCCGGATGACGACCCGCATGGCGACGACGTTCAGCAGAGCGACGCCGATGCCGACGAAGGTGAGCTGGGGGTCGTACGTGTAGAGGAGGAGCGCGTAGAGGACGACGACCACGGCGTCCACGCCCGCCGCCGCGAGGTCGCGGGCCAGGGTCTCGGCCACGGCGTCGTTCGACTGGAGGCGCTGGACCAGGTCGGCCGGGCTGCGCTGGGAGAAGAACGTCACCGGCAGCCGCAGCAGATGCCGCAGGAAGCGGGCGCTGGAGAGGGTCGAGGAGATGATGCGGCCGCGCAGCAGGTTCGCCTGCTGCAGCCAGGTCAGCAGGACCGTGAGCAGGACACAGGTGCCCATCGACGCGAACAGCACGCTGAGCAGGGACGTCTGCCCGCCGATCAGGAACATGTCGATGTAGGTACGGCTCAGCGCGGGCACCGCCGCGCCGACCACGACCAGGAGCAGGCTCGCCAGCACCGCGGCGGGCATCGTGCCCGCGGTGCCCCGCAGCCGGGCCGGCATCGCACCGAGCACGCCCGGCTTGCGGCCGCCCTTGCTGAAGCCCTCGCCGGGCTCCATGACCAGGACGACGCCGGTGAAGCTGCCGTCGAAGTCCTCCATGGGCACGAAGCGGCGGCCCTTGGCGGGGTCGTTGATGTACACCCCGCGGCGGCCGAAGCGGCGGCCCATGCCGTCGTAGACGACGTAGTGGTTGAACTCCCAGAACAGGACGGCCGGCGTCTTCACCTCGGCGAGGGCGGCCGTGTCCATCTGCATGCCCTTGGCCGTCAGGCCGTAAGAGCGGGCCGCCTTCAGCAGGTTGCTGGCGCGCGAGCCGTCCCGGGAGACACCGCACGCGATGCGCAGCTCCTCCAGCGGGACATGGCGGCCGTAGTGGCCGAGCACCATCGCGAGGGACGCGGCGCCGCACTCCACGGCCTCCATCTGGAGCACCGTGGGCGTGCGCACGGTCTTCGCCCTGCCCTTGGGCACGGGGCGCTTCGGCGGGGCGGCGCGGCGCCGGCCGCGGGTCTCCGGTGCGGCGCTCACGGCAGCAGCCAATCGACGGGACGCTGGTCGGCCAGCCGGATCGAGGCGTTGGCCATGGTCATGGAGGTGAGGGAGAACGGCGGCCCGTCCGCGGACGACCACTTGTAGCCGCTCTTGGTGCTCGACTCACGGTCCAGCCTCACCGTCACGGCGACCGGCCTGCCGTCCTTGGTGAACTGCTCGCCGAGCTGCTGGTCCCCGAGGAAGGCGGCGATCTGCTGCGCCGACTGCGCGGAGCGGTCCACCGACTTCACATGGCCGCGCAGGACGCCGTACTCCTGGGTGGGCACGGAGGAGACGGTGAGGTCCACGGCGGCCTTGTCGGGGATGGAGGCCGCGTTCTCGGCGGGGACGTACACCGTGGCGTACAGCGGGTCCTTGGCGTGGGCGACCTTCTCGACGGCGGCGACGTTCGCGCCGGTGGAGATGATCTGCCCGATGGTGGCGGCGAGCGCGGTGACCCGGCCCGCGGCGACCGTACGGACGACCGTCTCACCCTTCGTCGTACGGACCTTCAGCACGGGGGAGTTCGCCGGGAGCCGCTCGCCCTGCTCGGCGAGGACCGCGGTGACCTGCCCGGCGACCGGGCTCTGCAGGATGTAACTGCCCTGGCCGTGCGTGAGGATGGCGGGCGCGCCGACCGTGGAGGCGACCGAGCCGGTCACCGCCCACACGGACGCGGCGGCCATGACGACCACCGTCACGGAGAGCACCAGCCAGCCCTGCGGGCGGGCGAAGCGCACCGGAAGGTCGAGCTCCTCCGGTGACTGGAGCTTGGCGAGGGCCTGTTGGCGGAACTGCACGGAACTTCCCTCACCCGTAGAGGAGGTTGTTACAGCACGGGAGAATCCCGGAACCGCCGGCTGCGGCTCCGGGACTCAGTGACGCAAAGGCGCGATCAGAGACCGGCAACCAGGCCCTGGACCGGGGCGGTGTTCAGGCCGGTGGTGCCCTCGACGGTGCCGACGACGGTGTCCACCAGGGCGGAAACCGGGGCGATGCCGTTCACCGCGTCAAGGGCGCCGTTCACGGCGTTGACCTGCAGGCCGCCGGAGACGCTGTCGAGCTCGGCGTCGGAGATCTCGACGGTCTCAACCTGGGGGGTGGAGTTCATGATGGAACTTCCCTTCCTAATGGATATCTCATAAGGGGGAGCGGCCCCCTCTGGGGGACAGATGACGGCCGCGACCGCGGGCGCCCGGCGCCCGTTCCCGGAAGCCGTTCGCGGCCCCCGCGGTGCGATGGATCAAAGCACGCTGCGGGTATGGGCTTCCAATCAACCAACGCCCTCACCAGGGCACTTGACTCCTAGAAGCATCGATCCGTGCAGATGCGGGCACGTCTTGTCGGCGACTTCTTCACATGCGTCACAGCATCGGCTCAGGCGAGCTGTTGCATCCGCTCCCGGGAGCCCGGGCCGATGCGGCGGCGAATCCGACACTCCGGCCCCAAGGGGGTGACCGTCGGTAGCCCCCTGTGGAGAACCCCGGCCCACGGTGACTTCGTTGAGTATTGAATGTGTAGATTCGCTGAAGCCAGGATTCCGATCGGTGTTCACAACTGACTGCTACCGACTGGTAGCAGATCGTGTCAGCCCAGAAGTGCGTACACCGTGCTCGCGCGGGCCGCGATGTCTCCCGACGCCTCGTCGGTCATCGTGATGTCGGCGAACGCCATACGGCGGCCCAGCTTCGTCACGACCGCTTCGATCAGGACATCCGAACCGATCACCGCACGCTGAAAGGACGTCGACTGCTGCACCGTCGTCATCGGCCCGTACGCCCCGCGTGCCGCCGACACGGCGATCACGGTCGCGGTGTCGGCGGCGGCCATCAGCGCCTGGCCCGACAGGGCGCCGCCCTCCCGGGCCAGCGCGTCCGACCAGGGCATTCGCAGGACGGCGCGCCGGTCCTCCACCGTCGCGACGGACAGGCCGAGTCGGAGTACCCAGGGGGCGAAGTTGGCGGAGAGGATCTTGTCGGCTTCGGCGGTGGTCATCGTCATATGGGGGATTCTTCCCGCCACCGGAGCTCGGGGCGCGGTGCTTGGCCGATTCGGTGTTGCGAATCGGGTGCCCGCAAACGGAATTGAACGCCCCACCGGACCCGTGCGTACCAACTGCCAACCAGGCGCCCCGAACAGCTGCCGAACAAAGGCGGCACAGACCCCGTCCCCCAGGAGGTCGAGAAGTTTGAGTCACAAGCGAATTCCGAAGCGCAAGGCCGCGATAGCCGCGGGCAGCGTGGTGGCGCTCGGAGCGGCCGCAATCCTTTTGCCGAACGCCAACGCGTCCCAGGACGGCGCGTCGGACGGCGCCGCCGCTGCCCCCAAGACCCTGAAGGCGGCGGACGCCTCGGATCTCGCCTCGCAGCTCGAGGGACTGCTCGGCGACGCCTTCGCCGGTTCGTACTACGACGCCGAGAGCCGGCAGCTCGTCGTCAACGTGGTGAACGGCGACGACAACAACGTCATCGTCCAGGCCAAGAAGGCGGGCGCGAAGGTCCGCGAGGTCGAGAACAGCCTGGCGGAGCTGGAGTCCGGCGCGCAGACCCTGAAGTCCGAGGCGACCATCCCGGGCACCGCGTGGGCCGTCGACCCCAGAACGAACAAGATCCTCGTCACCGCCGACAGCACGGTCACCGGCGACAACTGGGACCAGCTGGAGTCGACCGTCCAGAGCCTCGGCTCCGGCATGGCGACCATCAAGAAGTCGGCCGGCACCTTCAAGACGTTCCTCTCCGGCGGCGACGCCATCTTCGCCGGCGGCTCACGCTGCTCCGCGGGCTTCAACGTCACCGCGGGCGACGGCACCCCCGCCTTCCTGACCGCGGGTCACTGTGGCGTCGCGGCCGAGCAGTGGTCCGACACCGAGGGCGGCCAGCCGATCGCCACCGTCGACCAGGCCACGTTCCCCGGCGCCGGCGACTTCGCGCTGGTCAAGTACGACGACCCGGCGACCGAGGCGCCGAGCGAGGTCAACACCGGCGACCAGACCGTCGCGATCAGCCAGGCCGCGGACGCGGAGGTCGGTCTGCAGGTCTTCCGGATGGGCAGCACCACCGGGCTGAACGACGGTCAGGTCACGGGTCTCGACGCCACCGTCAACTACCCGGAGGGCACCGTCACCGGGCTCATCCAGACCGACGTCTGCGCCGAGCCCGGCGACAGCGGCGGCTCCCTGTTCACCCAGGACGGGCTGGCGATCGGCCTCACTTCCGGCGGCAGCGGCGACTGCACGGTCGGTGGCGAGACGTTCTTCCAGCCGGTGACCACCGCCCTGGAGGCGGTCGGCGCGACCCTCGGCGGCGACGCCGCGGGCGGCGCGGGCGCGGGTGACGAGGCCGGTGCCGGTGCCGGTGACGAGGCGGGCGCGGGTGACGAGGCGGGTGCCGGGGAGGAAGCCGGTGCCGGTGAAGGGGCCGGAGCCGGTGAGGAAGCCGGTGCCGGTCAGGATGCCGGAGCCGGTGAGGAGGTCGGCAACGGCAACGCCGACGGCACGGGCAACGGCCTCGGCGAGATCGTCGGCAACGGCGTCGGGAACAACTGACGCACCTACCCCGACGCACGGATCCCGGTGATCCGCACGAACGTGGTCCGGTCCTCCGGCGGGGACCGGACCACTCGCGCGTCCGGACCGGTCCGGGCCGGACTCGGCGGGGCTGCCGTGGAAGAGGCGGGCGGACAGGACCGAGGCGGCCTCGTCGACCGCGCCGGGCTCTTCGAACAGGTGCACGCGGGGCGCTCGCCCAACCAGGAGACGCAGCCCTCAGCCGGCGGTCCCGGCGGGACAGCTCGGTGAGCGCCGCGACGACGCCGACGTCGAGCCGGGGACACACCGGCCGCGGCCACATTCCGCGTGACGACGTGGCCGCCGTCCCCGCGGAGTTGCTCGACCCCCGGCGACGGCCGGTGTGTGCCGCCGGCGGCCCATCCGCCGGCCCGGCAGCGCGCCGGAGCCCTCACCCCCGCGCCCGCAGCAGCAACAGCGCCACGTCGTCCACCCGTTCCCGAACCGACGCGCTGTGCTGGACCAGCAGGTCGGCCAGCTCGTCCAACGGCCGCTCCCCGGCCTCGGTGAGCACCTGGCCGAGGTCGGCGAGCGCGTCCTCGATGTCGACACCGGGCGACTCGATCAGCCCGTCGGTGTAGAGGACGAGGACACAGCCGGGCGCGAGGTCGACCTCCGTCGTCGGATAGGTGGGCGAGCCGTCGATACCCAGCAGCGGCCCACCCGCGAGGTCGAGCACCCGTACCCGTCCGTCCGGTCGTCTCAGCAGCGGCGGAGGATGCCCGGCGCGGGCCATCACCGCCCGCCGGTGCTCCGGATCGAGCCGCAGGTACAGGCAACTGGCGAACAGGTCGGAGCCGAGGTCGAGCAGCAGCCGGTTGGTGCTGCGCATGACTTCCTCGGGCGCCTGACCGACGGTCGTGTACGCCCGTACGGCGGTGCGGATCTGGCCCATCAGGCCGGCCGCGGTGACGTTGTGGCCCTGCACGTCCCCGATCACCGCAGCCGTCAGACCCTGCTCCGTCGGCACCAGGTCGTAGAAGTCGCCGCCGATCTCCATGCCCTGCATGGCCGGGAGATAGCGCGCGGCCGCGTCGATCCCGGGCAGCGTCGGCAGCGAGTGGGGGAGCAGGGCGGCCTGCAGACCGTGTGCCAACTGGTGCTTGGCGTCGTAGAGCTGAGCCCGCTCCAGCGCCTGCGCGATCAGCCCGCCGAGGCTGGTCAGGACCGCGCGTTCGTCCGCCGGGAAGGGATGCGGCTCGGCGTAGGCGAGCACACAGGTGCCGACCGGCCGGCCGGAGGCGATCAGCGGCAGATACGCCCAGGCCGAGAAGCCGTCCGGGGTGGCCCCCCGTACCGGATACAGGCGCTCCAGCTCCTGCCGGGAATCGAAGAACGCGGGCACCCCGGTGGACAGGGCATGAGTGCCCGGCGTCTGCTCGGTCAGCGGCATGCCGTCGAACCGCTCCACGAACTGCGGATCCGGATAGCCGCGGTGCCCGAGCACATGCAGCCGCCCTGCCCGCGACCCCAGCACCACCAGCGCCTGGCTGCCGACGGCCGGGACGATCTCGTCCGCGACCAGCTGCACCACGTCCTGCACGCCGGCCGCCTCGGTGAGCGCACCGGCCAGGCTCAGCACCTGGGAGATGGTCACCAGCCGGGCCGGCGCGTCGCTCGGGCGCGACCCGCCGCGGGCCATCTCGGCCACCGCGCGCGCCCTGCTGATGCGCACGCTCAGACCGGTCGTACTCGGATACATACGGAACGACAGCCAGTCGCCGGGCGGACGCAGCGCCACGAACGACGTCGTCTGCTGGCTCATCAGCGCGGCCCGGTAACGGTCCTCGTACACCGGGTCGTTCAGCCACGGCACGCACGCCCACAGCTGGTTGCCGAGCAGCCGGCTGGCCGGGACGCCGATCAGCTCGGCCGCCGCCGGGTTGGCGAAGCTGATCCGGCCGTGCAGATCGAGCGAGCACAGCCCGTACGGCAGCCGCGACACCATCCGCGCCGCCTCCACCGTGCCGAGCGTGCCGGCCGCGCCGCTGAACGCCGGGCCGGCGAGCAGATCGGGCTCCGGAAGCGGCGGGCGGCTGTCCTCCATGGCGCGCTCCAGCCGCACCGCGAGCCGTCGGCAGGCGGCCGTGAGGTGCTCCCGGTCCCGGTCCGACAGCTCCGGGGGATGCGAACCGGGCCAGGTCACGAAGATCGCACCGTAGGCGGTGGAGTCGGTGGCCACGGGAAGCGCGGCCAGCGCGAACGGATAGGGCAGCACGACGGCGATCCGCGGATACCGGGCCGCCATGTCCTCCTCGCCCGCGACCCAGACGAGCCGCCGCTCCCGCACCGCCTCCGCGACCGGGATGGGGGCGCTCAGCCCGACCCGCTCCCACGGCGCGGCGAACGCCCGGGGCAGCCCCGCCATCACCGCCATCTCCAGCACGGGCTCGTCGGCCGCCAGCAGATACACGGCACCGGAGTGCGCGTTCACCTCGTCCATCATCGAGGCCAGCGCCAGCGACAGCAGAGGCCGGCCGACCCGCGTCCGTGCGGCCGCCGGTGCCTGGGCGGACGTCTGCTCGTCGGACACGCCGACCACCTCCTCGCACGGGCGCGCCCCGAGGCGACCCGCGCCGCTCGCGCGCGCCGGGCCCCAGGGCTCAAATCTCCCCCCTCACGCCCCTTCGCGCACGGCGAGCGCTCCTTGGTACCGGCGCGGGCCCGTGCATGGGCGCACGGGGTGCCCGCGACACGGCGAGAGCCGCCGCGTACCCCCTTGGCCCCGGAGCATGCCCCCGCAGTCGAAGCGTGCGGCAGCGTACGGGCGCCACGCGTGCGCCCCCGCGCACCCTGATGGCCGATTCTTCGCGCCCGGTGGCGGTGCCGGACGCCAAGAATGGGGCACGCGCTCCTCACCAAGGAACCGGTGTACGACGTACGACGAGCTGAGAGGACGGACAGTGATCCGGGTGCTTCTGGTGCACGACGCGTGTCTGGTCAGGTCGGTCATGGCGGAGTGGCTGCGCCGGGAACCGGACCTCGGGGTGTTCGACGCCTCGTGGCGCGGTGCGTCCGGCCGTCTGCGATCCGTGCGTCCGGACGTCTGCGCGGCCGACCTCGACTGCTCGGACGCCTACGGCATCCCGCCACTCGGCGACCTGTGCGCACGCGAGGCGGGCCGGACACCGCCGCGGCTGCTCGTACTGGCCAGCGCGAACAGACCGGGCCTGCTGAAGCGGGCCGCCGAGGCCGGGGCGCTCGGCTATGTGGACAAGGAGGGCTCGCCGGAGAACCTCGTGCACGGGATCCGGCGCGTCGCCGAGGGGGAACGTTTCGTCGACGACTCGCTGGGGTTCGGCTTCCTCAAAGCTGCCGAGATGCCGCTGACCCGGCGGGAGCTGAGCGTGTTATCCCTCGCCGCCGAGGGAGCCTCGGTGGCGGAGATCGCGGGGAGCCTGCACCTGTCCCACGGGACCGTGCGCAACTACATGGCGGCCATCACCCGTAAGACCGGCGCCCGCAATCGCATCGACGCGATCCGGATCTCTCAGGGGGAGGGGTGGCTCTGACGGGGTTGGGAGGCTGAGGGGCGGGGGTCTATGACGAGGTGGGTGGGCTGATGGGTGGGGTTGTGTGACGGGGTGGGCTGGTCTGACGGGCGGGGTCCTATGACGGGGCGTGAGGGTTTGACGGGCGGGGGGCCATGACGGGACGGGCGGGACTGACCGGCGCGGGTCTATGACGGGACGGGTGTGTCCGACTGGACGGGTGTCCTTGACGGCGCGGGGGTCCAGTCGCCCACGAGAGCGCGGTACGAGGGCGAGCTGCGCATGAGGTCGTCGTGGGTGCCGTACGCCGTGTGCCGACCGTCCATGACCAGCACGCGGTCGGCGCGGCGGGCCGAGCTGATGCGGTGCGCGACGACGACCAGGGTGCTGCCCGGCCGGTCGGCGAAGGCCCGCTCCGCGCGCTCCTCGGCCCGGGGGTCCAGGTGGCAGGTCGCCTCGTCGAGCAGGGCGAGCGGGGCGCGCGACAGGTAGGCGCGCGTCAGTGCGACGAGCTGCCGCTCGCCCGCCGACAGCGCCGCTGGATCCACCGTCGCGGCCGGCCCGCCGAGCGCCTCGAGCAGCGGCAGGAGCCCCACCGCCTCGGCGGCGGTGAGCAGCTCCTCCTCGGGTACCGGGTCCGGCCGCAGGTGCCCGAGGTTCTCGGCGAGCGTGCCGGTGAACACGTACGCCTCCTGCGGGATCAGCACCCGAAGCGCGGCGGCCTCCGGCCCGGGCACCGGGTGCCCGCAGAGCCGGACGGTGCCATGGACCGGTTCCAGCAGTCCGGCCACCAGCGCGGTGAGCGTCGACTTCCCGATGCCGCTCGGTCCCACGACGGCCAGGTGGGCGCCGGACCGGAGCGTGAGGTCCAGGTCGTCTATGACGGGGGTCGCGGTGGGGCCGTACGCGAAGGTGACGGAGGTGAGGGAGAGGGCGGGCGGGTCGGAATGAGCGCCGGAGGGGTGGGGTGCGGGGAGCTGGCCGGCGGCGTGCGGTGCGGGTGTGGGTGGTTGGTCGGTGGCGTGGGGTACGGGTGGGTGTGTTGCGTTGGCGGTGGGGGCTGAGGGTGGGAGTTCTGCGCTTGCGGCGTGGGGCGGGGCTGCATGTTTTGCGTTGGCGGGCCGGTGTCGGAGCGCGGACGTTCCGTCGGTGAGGCCTGTGCCGGGAGCCGAATCCGGTTTGGCGCCGGCTTCAGTCTCGGGCCTGGTCTCAGCTCCGGCTTCACCTCCGACCCTGGTCCCGGTTCCGCCCTCGGTCCCGGCCTCAGCTCCCTGTCCGATCCCGGCTTCGGAGGACGCTTCACGGGTCAGCCGTCGCAGCACCACCGCCAGCCGTGAGCCGCTCGTGCCCAGGCCGTGGACCAGGTTGTGCAGGGCGGGGAGCAGGGACTGGGTGACGTAGGCGAGGGCGCCCACCAGGGCTCCGGGGGTGACGCCCTGGCCGAGGAGCCAGGGGGCGCAGGTCAGGAGCAGCAGGATCGGGAGGTGGCCGCCGAGGGCGAGCGAGGCCACGCGCAGGACACCCCAGCGGGCGAGGGAGCAGGCGGCCCGCAGCTCGGCGTCGACCCGGATCCGCGTGAAGTCGGCGACCCGTTCCTCCGCACCGGCCGCCGTGATGTCCCGCAGCCCCGGGCAGACGGTGCCCAGATCGTCGGCCAGCGCTTCGTCGGCGACGAGGAACGCCTCCTGTCGACGGGCCAGCGGGCGCAGCGTCGCCGCGAACAGGCCCAGGCCCGCGGCGAGCGGAGGCACGACGACCAGCAGGAGCAGCGGGTCGAGCGACACCAGGCCCGCGACGGCGCCGACAGCGGTGAACACGAACGAGCGCGACACCATCACCAGCCCGGCGAAGGTGTCACGCGCGATCTCGACCTGCTGGGTCAGCCCGGACAGCGCCCCGGCGTCCGCCTCCCGCACCCCGCGCGAGACGACCCGCGCGACCAGCCGGTCCCGCAGCGGTTCGGCCAGCGCGGCGACCGCGCCGTACACCCGCGCGGTGCCGTACGCCCCGACGAGCACACCGAGTCCGGCCACTCCGAGCCAGGCGAGCCCGACCTCGGGGCGCCCCGCCAGAAAACCCTCGTCCAGGGCGCGGGCGAGCGCGAACCCGGTGAGAAAGGTCTGCCCGGTCTCCAGCACGGACCAGCCACCGAGCCGCACCAGAACCCGCCACCGGTCCTGCAGGAAGCGGAGCCCGCGCTGGTGGATGCCCTCGGTCATGGTTGCTCCCCGTTCACGAACACAGCCCGGTGGTCCGGGTGTTCTCCCAGTTCCGTGTGCCGCCGCACGGCCCGCACGCGTCCCTGGTCCGTCAGGAAGCGGAGTCCGTGCCGGTGGATGCCCTCGGTCATGGTTGCTCCCCGTCCGCGAACGGAGCCCGGTGGTCCGGGAGTTCCCAAAGTTCCGCGTGCCGACGTACCGCTCGCACGCGCCGCCGGTCCGTCAGGAGGCGGAGCCCGTGCCGGTGGATGCCTTCGGTCATGGTTGCTCCCCGTCCGCGAACACCGCCCGGTACTCCGGGATCTCCCACAGCTCCGCATGCCGCCCCACCGCCCTCACCCGCCCCCCGTCCAGCCAGGCCACCGCATCGGCGCGTGCGGCCGTGGCGGCGCGGTGGGCGATAAGGAGCCGGGTGCTGCTGTGTTCGGTGTCGTCGACGAGGGCTGCTGTGATGCGGGACTCGGTCACCGTGTCGAGGCTGGAGAGGGCGTCGTCGAGGATGAGCAGTCGGCCGCCGTGGGCGAACGCCCGGGCGAGACCGAGGCGTTGGGACTCGCCGCCGGAGCGTGGGGCATCGGCGACTGCGGTGGCGTATCCCTGGGGCAGGCGGCGCACGAAGTCGTCCGCGTGGGCCGTACGGGCCGCCTTGCGGACGCGGGCGGGGGAGGGGGCCGCAAGGGCGAGGGCGATCTCCTCCTCGACCGTGCCGCCCAGCAGGGCGGGGCGCTCGAAGGCGTAGCCGATGGCCCGGCGCAGGGTGTCGTGGGTGAGGTCACGCAGCGGGATCCCGTCGAGGAGTACTTCTCCCGCGTCCGGCTCGGCCAGCCGTCCCGCGATCGCGGCGAGCAGGGACTTGCCCGCCCCCGACCGGCCCACGACAGCCAGCGTCGTCCCGCCGGGCACCACGAGGTCGACTCCGTCGAGCACGGCACGGCCACCGCGCCGGGCGGTCACCCCGCGCAGCTCCAGTCGGCCCGGACCGGGTGGCAGGCCGTGCTCGCCGTAGTCGGGGGCCGGTTCCGCCAGGACTTCGTGGAGGCGTCCCGTGGCGGCACGGGCCCGGGCCAGTCCGGCGAGCTGGCCGACCAGGACGCCGACCCCGGTGGCCAGGACGGCGTACCGGGAGGCCGCGAGCACCTCGCCCACCGTCAGCCGGTGCCGGGCCAGCAGCATTCCGGCCACGGCGACGACGCCGAGCTGGAGCAGCGGAGCCACGGCCACGGACTGGCCCGCGGCCCGGCCCTGCACCCGCCACATGCGGTGCCCGGCCTCGGACAGTTCGGGCAACGGCCGCAGGATCCGTTCCGTCTCCCGGTCGGCGGTACCCGCCGCCTCGATGGTGCGGTGTCCGCGGACGGCTTCGGAGAGCGCCTGTGCGATCCGTCCCTGTGCCTTCTGGTAGCGGGACACGCAGTCCCGGGTGTCGCGGGCGAAGGCCCTCAGGAGGAGGGCCAGTACCGGTGCTCCGGCCAGCAGCACGGCCGCCAGCCAAGGGTCGATCAGAGCCAGGGCGACGATGCCGCCGACCGGTCCGGCGAGGGCGGCGAACAGCGCGGCGCGGGCGGTCGGCGCCGTGCCGGCCTGGGCGGCGTTGCCGACGAGCCGGGCGACCAGGTCACCGGGCCCGAAACGGGCGGCCGCGCGCGGGCCGACGGCCAGGACATGCCCGGTCAGACGTCGGCGCAGCCAAGCGGTGGTGCGGGCGTCGACCGTGCCGCCGAGCACGGTCTCGCACGCGTCGAGCAGGGCGAGCAGCACGATGATCGCCGCGCAGTACAGCACCCAGCGGGTCGCCGGGGTCCGCGTCAGCAGCAGATCCAGAGTGTGGCCCAACGCCGCGGGCAGCAGCAGGCCGGCGCCGGTCGCGGCCGTGCTCACCACGCACAGGGCCAGCCAGCGGGCGGGGGCGGGACCGAGCGGCCCGGGGAGTGTCCTGACGGCTTGTGTCATACGGCTGCGCCCCTCACCCCTCGCCCCTCGGCGTCCCTTCACCCGTCACCGCGCCCCTCACCCCTCGGTGTGTGCGGGAGCGCGCGCGGGACCGTGTGCAGGACCCCGGGCGGCCCCTCCCTCGCGGGAGCGGACCGCCCGGAGCCATGGCCACACGGTGCTCGTCAGAGACAGAGCGTGAGGCTCGCGGCGCTGATGCAGGACAGCAGGCTGAGCGTGCTGGCGCCGCCGCCCTCGGTGCGGTCCTCGGACTCCATCGTCTGCAGGTCGAGAAGTGCCATGTCGCATTCCTTCCTTATCGGTGTCGTCCACCCGTGGGGACGGGATTGGGTCACGGCTCCGTCAGCTCGCGGAACCGCGCTGTGGGGGCCGCCCGAGCGGCGGCAGGAACGGCAGGTGAGGGGCGGCGGGATCGCCGGGGGCCGCGTGGGCCGCGCCGAGCGCGAGCAGGCACCCTGCCGTTCCGGTGCCCAGGTCCATCGACAGCCGCATCATCTGGTGCCCTGGGAAGGCCAGTTGGCCCTGGTAGTCCATGGCGAACCAGCCGAGCCCGCCGATCTGCTCGGCGAGCCGTTCACCGGTCGCGCCGGGAGCGGTGGTGCGGGCGAGGTGCAGGATCATCCCCGCGCGGCCCTGGAAGAGGCCCGGCTGTACGTAGAAGCGGCTGGTGGCGGCGATCAGAATTCCGGCGCGGGCCCGCTCGAACTCCGCCTCCTGCTTGGCGACTTGAGCGAGGTAGTCGTCCAGGACCATCCCGATGCCCGCGCTGCCGTCGCCGAGGTACGGCAGCGTGCGCCAGCCCTCGTCGACCTCCAGCGAGCCGCTCGGGTGCGTCATGCAGCCCTCCAGGTCCCGCCGCAACGCCACGCCGGCCGCGTCCAACAGCCGGAGCTCACCGGTGCGTTCGTACTGCCGCAGCAGGAACAGCGCGGGGCCGCTCGCACCACGCAGCAGACCGGCCCGGCGTCGCCGAGGGGTGTCCGCGGGCGGCTGCGCGAGTCGTCGTACGAGGATGTCGGCGACCTCGGCGGCACGGTCCCGTAGCTCCGTCTCGCCGGTCGTGTGAGCCAGCTCGGCCAGGACCAGACCGAGTCCGGCCAGCCCGCCGTGCAGGTCGGAGGAGAGGTTCTGCCACCGTTCCGCGAGGATCCCCTCGACCAGGTCCAGGGCGCGCTGCCGGTGGCCGAGCCGGTCCAGGACGTGGGCGACGCCCGCGAGACCGTCGTACAGTCCCAGCGGCGTGCCCGTCGGCGGCGGCGCGGTCCGGGCCAGCAGCCAGCGCTCGCCCTCCTCGTACCGCTCGGCACCGACCGCGTCCAGCGCGTACAGCACCCCCGCCGCACCGTGCGCGAGGCCGAGGCCGCCGCCGTCGGAGAACTGCGTGATGTCACCGGGGAAGAGCCGGTCGTCGCGCTCCGGCGTCGCCGAGGCGAGCAGCGCCTTGACCATCGAGTCGCGGCTGTACGGCCAGTCCCCGGGCACCACGAACGACGGTGCGGGCACCGGGGCGCCCCGCGTGATCTCCGCGACCGCCTCGTCCAGGAACTCCCGCGGCACGTCCGGGAACTGCTCGGTGATCACCTCGGCGAGGTGGGCCGCCTTGCCCCGGTCGACCACGAACAACGTGGTGACCGGCAGGAACAGGGCGAGCCTCAGACAGGCCAGCGCGTAGCGGTCGACGTCGGCACCGGTGCGGTCCGGCGGGGCGAAGAAGCCGGGGTGGGCGACCACCTGCCGGCCCTGCTCGGAGATCGGCGCCGCCGCCTCGAAGTCGAGCAGGGAAACCGACTCCTCGTCGGGGGCGACCATGATGTTGAAGACGTGCAGGTCGTTGAAGGCGAACCCGCGCGCGTGCACCGCCTCGACCGCCCGCTCCACCGCCCCGTGGATGCGCACCGCCCACGCCGTGTACTCGGCGACCGCCTTCGGATCGGGGTCCGGGCTGAGCAGCGGATGCCGCTCGGCGAAGAACGAGTTCAGCGGGCGCCCTTCGAGGAAGCCCATGACGAGGAACCGGTGGTCGCCGAGCGTGAACCAGTCCCGCACCTCCGGCACCACCCCCGTCCCCGCCACCTGCTCCAGCGCGGCCTTCTCCCGCTCCAGACGAGTGATCGCGTCCGCCCCGTCGGCGGCCAGCCCCGCATGCGGCCGCCCCTCCTTCAGCACGACCCGGCGTCCGTCCCGGGTGTCGGTGCCCGAGTACACCCCGCCGCCGTTGGAGAAGTGCAGCGCCTTCTCGATGCGGTACGGCAGGTCGCCCACCGTGGTGGTGTTCCGCGCCGCCAGATGCGGCTCCAGGAAGGCCGGCAGCGTCACCCACTCCGGCACCTGGAACGACGGCGCCCGCCGGTCCGGCACCCGCTTGCCCTCGCCGTCCAGCACCGCCGGCACGAGAGAGCCCCGCTCGTCGACGACGAAGGTGCGCGCGAAAGCGCCGTAGCGGACGTACAGCGGCCCGTCGCCCCACCGCAGATCGGTGAGGATGTACGGCCCCTCGAAGCCCTCCAGGAGCCGGCCGAGCTCACGCAGCACGACGTGCAGCTGCTCCTCGTCGGCCGGGTAGACCGTGACGAACTTGCCGCTGCTGTCCCGGGCGGCGTACTTGGTGTTGCGCAGATGCAGCAGATGCGGGCCCGGCACGAACTTGAACGGAATGCGGCGGGGCACGCAGTAGTCCCACACGATCGCCGCGATCCGCTCCGCGTTCGCCCGGGTGGCCGAGGCATGGATCTTCCAGCCCTGGGCCGGACCGGGTACGGGCGACCCGTCCGCGCCGAGCGGCGTGAGCGCCAGCCAGTCACCGATCCGCGCCGCGTCCCAGCCCTCCGGCACCGCGCGCCGCGCCGTCTCGTAGAGCTGTTCGCCGTCTCGCGTCCCCGAAGCGATGCGTTCGGGCGACTCGTAGAAATGCCGGTCGGCGAGCGCGTACACCTCGTACCGCTTGTCCATGCCTCCCCCTCCTTGGCCCGATGCCGAGACTTCCAGCGGGCCGACGGGCACGGACAGTCATGGCTGTCACGAGATCGCCGTGCGGAACGCATGCGTCAAGAAATGTTCGGAGGGTTTCGAGCACTGCCCACGTCAACACTCCATCGAACGGTCACAGGGGCTGCGCAGGTGGCCCACAAGCGCTGTAATGGCGGACGTGGTCACTGAGGGCGCTGCGGGACGCAGGACGAGGCGTCCGCGTGCCGAGGGCGCCCTGAAGGCGCTTTCCGTCGAGCCGGACTCACCCGATCGGCCGCGCCGGGTCCTGGAGCAGGCCCTCGTCTTCGGCCGAGCCTCCTTCGCCGCTGTGTACACACCGAGCGAGGACGCCGACCTGCTGTGCCTGATCGAGTCCGCCGGCGTGCCGCGCGCCCTGTACGGGCTGCGCGACGGCTACGCCCTGACCGGACGCTCCCCGGCCGCCGAAGCACACCGCACCGGCCGTCCCGTCTGGCTCACCCCGGAGGAACTCGCCGGCTCGGCGGAGTCGCGACGGGCGCCGTCGCGGGAGTTCCACCTGGCCGCCCTTCCCGCCCACGGCGACGGCGGCGGCTGTCTGCTGGCCGTGACCGAGAACCCCGGCGGCTTCGACACCGACGACCGGGCATGCCTGGAGCTGGTCGCCGAAGCCGTGGCCTTCCCCGGCCTCCCCGCGGTCGCGGAGGGCGCCGAGCTGCCGGCGAACGCGTTCAGCCTCGCCATGGACACCGGCCGCGTCGAGGTCGGCGACGACATCCTGGCGCTGTTCGGCCTCGGCCCGGCCGGCTTCGACGGCAAGGTCGAGACCCTGCTGGGACTGACCGTCCCGGAGGACCTGCCGTCGCTGATGTCCGTCGTCGAGGCAGGCCACATGTCCATCGGCGACCGCGAGCTGGAGTTCCGGGTCCTGCAGCCCGCCGGCCCGCCCAGATGGCTCAGGTTGCGCGGCCGCCTCCTGCCCGGCGGCGAGGGCCTCCCGGCCCGCCTCGTCGGCACCGTCGCCGACGCCTCCACCTTGCGCGCCGAGATCACCGACGTGGCCCGCGTCCAGCGCCTCGCCGCCGCCCTCGCCACCGCCGGCACCGTCCGCGACGTCAGCCACGCCGTGGTCACCGCCCTGCGCAAGCCGCTGCGCGCCGACCGCATCGCGCTCGCCGAGCTGGAGAACGACCGCCTCGTCGTCACCGTCCTCGACCCGCCCGAACCGGAGTCCTGGCCGGAGCTGTGGCGCCTGGAGTGGCGTACCGAGTGGCCCGACGCACCCGTGCGCGCCATGCCGACCCTCGCCTCCGCCCTGCGCGAGGGCCGCGCCCAGATCTGGCCGGCCGGCACCCCGCTGGAACCCGCCCTCGCCGACGTCGGCCCCGGCGGCCTGGCCGTCCTGCCCCTGCCCGCCGGGGGCAGGATGGCCGGCGCCTGCCTGATCGGCTGGGACGCCCCGCACGACTTCGGCCCCGACGAACGCGCCCTGCTCACCGCCTCCGCCGGCCTCGCGGGACAGGCCCTGCTGCGCGCCCACGCCTTCGACGCCGAACACGAACTCGTCGGCATGCTCCAGCGCCAGCTGCTGCCGCGCCGCCTGCCCCGGCTGCCCGGCGCGGAGGCCGTCGCCCGCTATCTGCCGACCACGGCAGGGCTGGAGGTCGGCGGCGACTGGTACGACGTGATCCCGCTGCCCGACAACCACGTGGCCCTCGTCATCGGCGACGTCCAGGGCCACAGCGCGGCCGCCGCCACCCTCATGGGCCAGATGCGCACCGCCCTGCGCGCCTACGCCGCCGAAGGACACCCGCCGGACGTGGTCGTCCACCACGCCAACCGCCTCCTCATGGACATGGAGACCGACCTCTTCGCCACCTGCGCCTACGTCGACGTCGACCTGGAGGAGGGCTCCGCCTGGTGCGTGCGCGCCGGCCACCTCCCGCCGGTGCTGCGCCACCCCGACGGCAGCACGGAGATCGCCGAGGCGGAGGGCGGACCACCGCTCGGTGTGATGCGGCAGGCCGACTTCCCGATGAGCCCGCTGCGGCTCCAGCCCGGCACCCTCGTCGCCCTCACCACCGACGGCCTCGTGGAGTCCGCCGACGCCGACATCGACACCGGCCTGGAGCGGCTCGCCCACGAGCTCACCCGCTCCGACCCCGCCCACCTCGGCCTGGTCGCCGACGCCCTGCTCGTGGGCGCGCGCCGCAGCGACGACATCGCCCTGCTCCTGATGCGCTACGACGGCATGGCGGTACGCCCGCTGCGCGAGAGCTGGACGGTCTGGCGCGTCCCGGAAGCCGTCGGCCACGCCCGCCGCTTCACCAGGCGCACCCTGCGCGCCTGGGGGGTTGCGCGCGAGGACATGGACACCGTGCTGCTCGTCGTGTGCGAACTCGTCACCAACGCCCTCGTGCACACCGACGGCCGGGTCCGCCTCGACCTCACCCTCGTCCACGGCCGGCTGCGCGTCGCCGTCGCCGACGCCTCACCGCGCACGCCGGTCAAGCCCACCAGCATCAACTGGGAGGCCACCGGCGGCCGCGGCATTCTCCTGGTCGAGGCCATGTCCGCGGCCTGGGGAACGGTGCCGGTCAGTGGCGGAAAACAGGTGTGGAGCGAGATCGCATTGGGCGACTGAGGCCGCATTCCGGTGAACGCCCGACGGCACGGCGGTGACGAACAAGCCATTCCCGCCATCCTCAAATCGGCCGGATCCGGGCTAAGGTGAAGCAGATGAAGGCTCTTGTGCTGTCCGGCGGCGCCGGTACACGCCTGCGGCCGATCACGCACACTTCGGCCAAACAGCTCGTACCGGTCGCCAACAAGGCCGTGCTCTTCTACGGCCTGGAATCCATCGCCGAGGCCGGCATCACCGAGGTCGGCGTCATCGTCGGCGACACCGCCGCGGAGATCCAGGACGCGGTCGGCGACGGAACCAGATTCGGCCTGGACATCACCTACATCCCGCAGGAACGGCCGCTGGGACTCGCCCATGCCGTCCTCATCGCCCGCGACTTCCTCGGCGACGACGACTTCGTGATGTACCTCGGCGACAACTTCATCGTCGGCGGAATCACCGACCTCGTCGACGAATTCCGCACCAACCGCCCCGACGCCCAGATCCTGCTCACCCGCGTCCAGGACCCGCGCTCCTTCGGCGTCGCGGAACTCGACGAAAGCGGCCAGGTCATCGGCCTGGAGGAGAAACCCGAGCACCCCAAGAGCGACCTCGCCCTGGTCGGCGTCTACCTCTTCACACCCGCGATCCACGCCGCGGTCCGCGCCATCACCCCCTCCTGGCGCGGCGAGTTGGAGATCACCCACGCCATCCAGCACCTGATCGACTCCCGAGCCGACGTGCGCTGCACGGTCATCAAGGGCTACTGGAAGGACACCGGAAACGTCACCGACATGCTGGAGGTCAACCGGACCGTCCTGGAGAGCCTCGCCCGCCGCATCGACGGCGACGTCGACGAAGCCTCGGAGACCATCGGCCGGGTGGTCGTCGAGGAGGGCGCACGCATCGTCAACTCGCGCATAGTCGGCCCCGCCGTCGTCGGCGCCGGCACGATCGTCGAGGACTCCTACGTCGGCCCCTTCACCTCCATCGCGGAGAACTGCCGTATCACCGACAGCGAGTTGGAGTTCTCCATCGTGCTGCGGGACTCCTCCATCGACGGCGTCGGCCGCATCGAGTCCTCCCTCATCGGCCGGCACGTCCAGGTAACCCCCGCGCCAAGCGTCCCCAGCGCCCACCGACTCGTCCTCGGAGACCACAGCAAGGTGCAGATCCACACATGAACGGTCAAGGTGCAGATCCACCCGTGAACCTTCTCGTCACCGGCGCCGCCGGCTTCATCGGCTCGACCTACGTCCGCCGTCTGCTCGCCCGCGACGCACCGGATGCGCCCGAGGCGCCGCGGATCACGGTGCTCGACAAGCTCACCTACGCCGGCACCCTGGACAACCTCGAACTCGCCCACCCCCGGCTGCAGTTCGTGCGTGGCGACATCCGTGACGCCGAGCTCGTCGACAAGCTGATGGCCGAGGCCGACCAGGTCGTGCACTTCGCCGCCGAATCCCATGTGGACCGCTCGATCGCGGGCGCGGACGACTTCGTCCTCACCAACGTGGTCGGCACCCAGACCCTGCTGGACGCGGCCCTGCGCCACGGCGTCGAACCCTTCGTGCACATATCGACGGACGAGGTCTACGGCTCCGTCGCGACCGGCTCGGCGACCGAGGAGGACACCCTGCGGCCCAGCTCGCCGTACTCCGCCTCCAAGGCCTCCTCCGACCTGCTCGCCCTCGCCTACCACCGCACTCACGGCCTCGACGTCCGTGTCACCCGCTGCTCCAACAACTACGGCCCGCACCAGTTCCCCGAGAAGGTCATCCCCCTCTTCATCACCAACGTCCTCGACGGCGAGCAGGTGCCCCTCTACGGCGAAGGCCTCAACGTCCGCGACTGGCTGCACGCCGACGACCACTGCCACGGCGTCGAACTCGTCCGCACCAAGGGCCGGCCCGGCGAGATCTACAACATCGGCGGCGGCACCGAGTTGAGCAACCGGGACCTCACCGCGCTGCTGCTCGAGGCCTGCGGAGCGGGCTGGGACCGGGTGCGGCACGTCGAGGACCGTAAAGGGCACGACCTGCGCTACTCCGTCGACTGGAGCAAGGCCCGCACCGAACTCGGCTACCGCCCCCGCCACGACTTCGCGTCGGGCCTCGCCGCCACCGTCGCCTGGTACCGCGACCACCGCGCCTGGTGGGAACCCCTCAAGCGGCGCGTCGACGAGGAGCACGCATGAGGTGGCTGGTCACCGGCGCGGGCGGCATGCTCGGCCGCGACACGGTCGAGGAACTCCTCGCCCGCGGCGAGCAGGTGACCGGCCTCGACCACGCCGCCCTCGACATCACCGGCCCCGGGGCCGTCGACCGCGCCCTCGCCGCACACCATCCGGACGTGGTCGTCAACTGCGCCGCGTACACGAACGTGGACGACGCGGAGCAGGACGAGGAACAGGCCCTGCGCGTCAACGGAGACGGTCCGCGCCTGCTTGCCCGGGCGTGCGACGCGTACGGTGCGCGCCTGGTCCATGTCTCCACCGACTACGTCTTCGCCGGGGACGCCGGCACCCCGTACGCCGAGGACGATCCCCCCGCCCCCCGCACCGCCTACGGACGCACCAAACTGGCGGGCGAACGGGGAGTGCTGGACGAACTCCCGGCCGCGAGCACCGTCGTGCGCACCGCCTGGCTCTACGGCGTCCACGGCCGCAGCTTCGTCCGCACGATGATCGGCCTGGAGGCGAGCCGCGACACCGTCGACGTAGTCGACGACCAGCGCGGCCGCCCCACCTGGACCGCCGACGTCGCCGCGACGATCGCCGACCTCGGCCCGCGCGTCGGCGCCCACGCGACCGGCGTCCTGCACGCCACCAACTCCGGCGAGGCCACCTGGTACGACCTGGCCCGCGAGGTGTTCCGCCTGCTCGGCGCCGACCCCGACCGGGTGCGCCCCGTCACCAGCGAGGCCTTCCCCCGGCCCGCACCCCGCCCCGCGTACAGCGTCCTCGCGTACGGCCGCCTGCAGCGGCTCGGCCTCGCGCCACCGCGCGACTGGCGCACCGCCCTGCACGAAGCACTGCCCCGGATCCGCAAGGAGACCCTTCGTGAAACGCCATGAGTTCCTCAAGGAGCTGCACAAGGTCAGCGGCAACCGCAACTACCTGGAGATCGGCG
Organism: Streptomyces sp. NPDC107522; assembly: GCF_055657525.1. Lineage (NCBI taxonomy): Bacteria > Bacillati > Actinomycetota > Actinomycetes > Kitasatosporales > Streptomycetaceae > Streptomyces > Streptomyces sp. NPDC107522. Next base: position 221,225 of record NZ_JBVKAU010000012.1, read on the forward strand.
TCAACGACGGCCGCAGCCTCAGACTCTCCCGCGTCCCCACCATCGCCGTCGACCCCGCCTTCAAGGTCGTCACGGAGATCCGCTGCGACGTCCATCTCGTCAAGGCCACCAGCGACGACTTCTTCGCCCGTGACAATCCGCTGATCCATCTCAAGGGCGGACGTCATCCGTTGCGGAATCTGCGACGGGGGCGCAGTCCGCTCGGGTACTGGCGGCGTACCGTCCTCGACCTGTCGTTCATCGACGGGATGCATCTGTTCGAGTACGCGTTGCGGGACTTCATGAACATCGAGCGGCACTCCGACTGGACCAGCGTGATCGTCTTCGACGACATGCTGCCGCGGAACGTCGACGAGGCGGCGCGGGACCGGCATACCGGGGCGTGGACCGGGGACGTGTACAAGATCGCCGAGATCCTGGGGCGTTATCGCCCTGACCTGGTGACCGTGCTCGTCGACACGCAGCCGACCGGGCAGCTCGTGGTGTTCGGCGCGGATCCTCGCAGTACGGTGCTGCGTGATCGGTACGACGAGATCGTGGCCGAGTATGAGGTGCCCGATCCGCAGAAGGTGCCGGAGATGATTCTGGACCGGGCGGGGGCGGTGGCGCCGGAGGTGTTGCTCGCGGCGGGTTTCTGGCGGCCGTTGGCGCGAGCTCGCAGGTTGGGGGTCGGGCGGTCTCGGGGGTGGGAGCCGCTGCGGAAGGCGGTTGAGGGGGTGGTGGGTGGCCATCCGTAGTGCCGGGATCTGCCGTCGTGTGTCTGCCGCGCCATCGTGGCTGGTCGCGCAGTTCCCGGCGCCCCCAGGAAGTTGTCGTCAGTCGTGCTTCAGACGTCCCGTGCGCAACTGGTCGTAATGGGCCGTGCAGGTCTCGTACGACGGGAGCAGGCCCGCCTCTCGCGCCTGTGCCAGTGACGGTGCCTGCGCGTCCTTGGGTGACAGTACGGGCGTGATGTGCGCCGGCCAGGCGATGGCCAGGTCGGGATCCAGAGCGTGCACCCCGTGTTCGCGCTCCGGTGCGTAGCCCGTCGAACACAGGTAGACCACCGTCGCGTCGTCGGTGAGCGCCATGAAGGCGTGGCCGAGGCCCTCCGCGAGGAACACGGCGTGGTGGTCGGTGTCGTCCAGGCGCAGCGCCTCCCATTGGCCGAACGTGGGGGAGCCGACGCGGATGTCGATCACGACGTCGAGGACGGCGCCGCGCACGCACGTGACGTACTTGGCCTGGCCGGGCGGCACGTCGGAGAAGTGGACGCCGCGGAGTACGCCCCGGCGGGAGACCGAGCAGTTGGCCTGTGCCAGGGTCAGGTCGTAGCCGGTGGTCTCGCGGAACTCCGCGGCGCGGTACCACTCGTGGAAGGTGCCCCGGTCGTCCGGGAAGACCTTGGGCTCCAGCGCCCAGGCGCCTTCGATGCCGAGGGATCGCACGCCGTCACCTCCTGCGGGCCCGGGCGGCCCGGGTCCGGAGCCGGGTCGCCGTTCGGCCCAGGGTCGTGCCGAGCCGCCGCCTTGCCCTGCGGACGAACCGTCGTAGGGCACCGGCGCGGGGAGCCCGTATGACTCGCATTCCGCCGGCCCCGGCCCGCAGGGCGAACGGCAGCGTGAGGAAGCGCGGCCCGGACGTGCCGAGTGCTGCCCGCCAGGTCGCTCTTCTCAGCTCACCGAGGGGGAGCACCGACTCCAGCAGTGCCCCGGACCCGTGCGGGGACAGCCTGGCCGGCACCTCGTGGGTGGTGCCGGAGGAGGTGAGGCGGAGGGGCAGTTCGGCGCCGGCGTCGGGGACGTGGAGGGGGAGCGGTGCGCGCAGACGGTCGTCCGAGACCGAGACGTCGTCCAGAGCGAGGGTGCCCAGGCCGACGCGGTGGGTCGCTCGGTCGACGTCCAGGGCGAGGCTCGCGTGCGGTGCGGTCCAGTACGGCAGGACCACGTGGCCGGCGACCACACCGGCGTACGGCGCGGGGCGGTTCTCTCGCGGTGCGGGGCCGAGGCGGCATTCCTTGGTCCAGCCGCCCAGCTTGACGCGGACGTAGGCGTCCCACAGGCCGTCGCCGGTGAGGGTGGCGGGGTCCACGGCGGCGGTCGCGCGCAGGAGCAGGCGGACGCGGCCGTCGTCGCCGGGTTCCGGGATCTCCTCCCGGGTGAATTCCACCTGCTGGAAGTACTGGGCGCCGCTGGCGCGCTCGCGCAGCAGCAGGTCCGCGGTGGCCTGGCCGAACCGGGCGACGGTGTCGGCGCCGACCCAGGCGAGGGCCGCGGTCAGGTCCTCGGGCGGGCCGGCCGGCGGGGTGCGGGCCGGGTCGGCGGCGAAGGTCATCGGTTCACCGGCGGACGTGTACTCGGTGGAGAAACCGACCCGCAGCCTGCCGTCCTCCCAGGCCACGCGCTCGGGGACGGCCGTGAGGGCGATGCCGGCCTCCCACTCGGCGAAGGCCTCGACGTCGTCGTACCGGCCCGCCCTGATCAGGGCGGCGACGACCTGCTGTGTCGGCTGGAGGCCGGCCGCGACGCCGGGTCCGAAGCGCTCCACGACTACCTGGTGGATCTCCTCGAACAGTCCCCGGCGCCAGTCCGCCGGCATCGCGAGGAAACGCCGCCCGCGCATCCGCTCGACCATCTCGACCCGCAGCCACCGCCGGAAGAGCCGGTCACGCAGCGGGCCCGGCTCGGTGTACCGCTCGACGACGTCCAGGGCCTCGCGGAGGTTCTTGAAGTAGCCGCCCGGGTCGAAGCGCTGGAAGCCGGCGTTCGAGGAGTCGTCCCGCCGGACGTGGTAGTAGCAGACGTAGTCGCTGAGTACGGAGACGTTGTCCGCGCGCAGATACGCCTCCGTGACGAAGACGTGGTCCTCCAGCCGGCGTCTGCCCTCGGGGAAGCGCAGGCCGATGTCGTCGAGGAAGGCACGGCGGAACATCTTGTGCGGGGTGAGACTGTCGATCAGCGGAGCGTTCTCGACGGTGGCCCGCGGGTGGTTGCGGCGGAACAGCTCCACCGGCACCGCACGGCCCTTGCCGGCCATCTTGCCGACCACGACGTCGGCGGCGTTGGCCACACCGTAGTCGTACATCCGCTCGAGGGCCTCGTCGCCGAGATGGTCGTCGTTGTCCACGAACATCACGTACTCGCCGCGGGAGGCGGCGATGCCGACATTGCGGGGCTTGCCGGACCAGCCGGAGTTCTCCTGGTGGACGACGGTCACCCGGGAATCCGTGGCGGCGAGCGCGTCGAGCCGGGCCGGCGTGTCGTCGGTGGAACCGTCGTCGACGAAGATCACTTCGTACTCGTCCGGGGGCAGCGACTGTCCGAGCAGTGACTCGATGCAGTCCTCGATATAGACCCCGGGGTTGTACACGGGGACGACGACGCTGACCTTGACCGGCATCCGGGTCCGAGCCCCCTAGGGGTCGCTGTGCGTTTGCGTCAGATTACGGCGCTCGTGGCCAAATCCTAACCACGTCACCGGTTTTGTCCACCGCTCAACCACGGACCCCGCGCCCGGCCGACACTGTCACCCACACCCGGCCGACCTCGGACGAAGTCCTCTCACGCGGGTAGCCTGACAAGGTGCGCCTGCTGTTAATGAGCGACACCCACCTGCCCAAACGCGCCAAGGAACTGCCCGCCCGGCTCCTCGCCGAACTCCCGCGCGCCGACGTCGTGTTCCACGCCGGGGACTGGGTCGACGCGGCCACGCTCGACCTGCTGGAGCGCCGCTGCGCCCGGCTCGTCGGCGTGTACGGCAACAACGACGGACCGGATCTGCGCGCCCGGCTCCCCGAGGTGGCCTACGTCGAACTCGGCGGCCTGCGTTTCGGCGTGGTCCATGAGACCGGCCCCGCCCAGGGCCGTGAGGCGCGCTGCGCCGCCCGCTTCCCGGATCTGGACGTCCTGGTTTTCGGCCACAGCCACATCCCCTGGGACACCACCGCGTCCTCAGGTCTGCGCCTGCTCAACCCCGGCTCGCCGACCGACCGCCGCCGCCAGCCCCACTGCACCTACATGACCGCCACCGTGGACGAGGGCCGTCTCACGGACGTGGATCTTCACCGGCTGCCGCCGCGCCAGGCACCGGTTCAGGGGATGCGCCGCAACAAAGTCCGGGCCGCTCCATACGCAGGGAAGCGGCCCGGGCGCTGCGAGTGATGCGCTGACACGGACCTCCTTCCCACTTCGACGTGAGGTTGGGGGCCACGTAGGCCTCCGTTGTGGCGCGACTACCCCTTCGTGCGCGGCCTACACCCCGGATTCGAGCCATTCCTCCGGGATCAAGCCCTTGGTGGTGGTTCCTGGGCGATCGTCGCCTTGATCACGCACGGAGGGCACGCCGCCACCGCCGTATGCGCACCATCACCAGCACCAGGCCCACCACCGCCCCCGCCACCGCGGCGCGCTTCGCCACCGGCACCCCGGCCGTGCGGAACAGGTCGAGCGGCTCCTGCGGCTGCCCTTCGGCAGCGGTCGCAGTGCCGGCGGGCTCGGCCAGCCGCTCCGACAGACACGTGGCGAACTGCCCGACCAGCCGGTCGCCCACCTCGGCCATCACCCCGCGCCCGAACTGCGCCGGGCGCCCGGTCACGGTCAGATCGGTGTGCACCGACACCGCCGTACCGCCGTCGCCCTCGCCGAGCGTGCCGGTCACCGTGGCCCGTGCGGTGCCCTGCCCGCGCGTCTCCCGGCCGCTCGCGATCAGCACCATGCGGTGCGCCGTCTCGTCCTGCTCCTCGAAGACCGCGGTGCCCTTGTACGTCACGGTGATCGGGCCCACCTTGACCTTCACCGCGCCGGTCACGGTCTTGCCGTCGTACTCCTCGACGGTCGCCCCGGGCATGCAGGGCGCGACGCGCTCGATGTCGAGGAGCGCGCGCCAGGCCTCGTCGACCGGGACCGGGACGGTGAACTCGTGGTGCAGCTCCATGACTTCCTCCAACCGGCTGCTACGACGATGAATGGATCGCGCCCGCCGTGGCCGTCAACGGGGCGCCCGTGCCACCCCACCGCAGCGCGACGATCTCCGCGGCGACGGACACGGCGACCTCCTCGGGCGTCCGCGCCCCGAGGTCCAGCCCGACCGGAGAGCGCAGCCGGGCCAACTCGCCCTCGCCCAGCCCGGCTTCGACCAGCCGCTTCATCCGGTCGTCGTGCGTACGGCGGCTGCCCATCGCCCCGATGTACGCCGCCGGGCGCCGCAGTGCCTCCTCGAGCAAGGGCAAATCGAACTTCGGGTCGTGGGTGAGCACGCAGATCACGGTGCGCTCGTCGGTGTCGGTGCCGTTCAGGTAGCGGTGCGGCCAGTCCACGACCACCTCCACGCCCTCGGGGAAGCGTTTCGGCGTGGCGAAGACGGGGCGGGCGTCGCACACCGTGACCCGGTAGCCGAGGAAGTCGCCGATACGGGCGACCGCGGCCGCGTAGTCGATCGCGCCGAACACCAGCATGCGGGGCGGTGGTGCGAACGAGTGCAGGAAGACGGTGACCGCGTCCTCGCGGCGCTCACCGTGCGGGCCGTAGTGTCTGAGGCCCGTGGCGCCGAGGGCGAGTTCGCCGCGTGCGTCGGCGGTGACCGCCACGTCCAGGCCGGGCGCGCCGAGCGTGCCGGCGACCCGGTCCGGCCACACGGCGAGGGTCGCCCCGCGCGGAGCGGGCCCGTCGGTCACCGTCGCCACCGTGACCGGGCGGCCCGCGGCGACCGACTCCGCGACCTCCCCGAACGCCGGATCGCTCTCCGGCGTCACCGGCCGCACCAGCAGGGTGATCTCGCCGCCGCAGGTGAGCCCCACCGCGAACGCGTCCTCGTCGCTGTACCCGAAGGTCTCAAGGCGTGCCTCCCCGCTCGCCACCACCTCCTGGGCGAGCTCGAACACCGCCCCCTCTACACAGCCGCCCGACACACTGCCCACGACCTCGTCGTCCGGGCCGACGGCCATCGCGGCGCCGGGGTCGCGCGGGGCGCTGCGGCTCGTGGCGACCACCGTGGCGAGCCCGAACGGCACCCCGGCCGTGTACCAGCCGTTCAGCACCGGCAGAACGTCACGCATCGTCCGCTCCTCTCACCGCCGCCGCCAGCCGCTCCAGCGCGGCCAGGCTGTGTCCCTCGACGAACGCGTCCACGCTCGGCAGCGCCGCCGCCATCCCGGCCGCGAGCGGCGCGTATCCGGGGCGTGCCTTGCGCGGGTTGGACCAGATGACCCGGTGTGCCAGGCGGTGCAGGCGGCGCATCTGGGCCGCGAGCAGCTCCGGATCGCCCCGCTCCCAGCCGTCGGACAGCACGACCACGAGGGCACCGCGCGTCATGCCCCGCTGTCCCCAGCGGTCCAGGAAGGCGCGCAGCAGCTCACCGAGCCGGGTACCCCCGCGCCAGTCCGGCACCGCCGAGGCGACCGCCGCCATCGCCAGGTCCGGGTCGCGGTGCGACAGTTCCCGCGTCACCCGGGTCAGCCGCGTGCCGATCGTGAACACCTCCGTGTGCCCGGCGCGGGCGGCCGCGTGCGCGAAGCGCAGCAGCGCGTCCGCGTAAGGCGCCATGGAGCCGCTCACGTCCACCAGCAGCACGACCCTCCGTGGCCGCTCGGCCCGCGCGTGCCGGCGCAGCCGCGCGGGCTCCCCGCCGCGCCGCAGGAGCTCGCGCACGGTCCGGTGCGGATCGACCTCCCCGCGCCGGGCCGGCCGCCGCCGTGCGGACCGCCGGGTCTCGCCGCGCAGCGCGAACGCGGCCAGCAGCCGGCGCACCTGCGCCCGCTCGGCGCCGCTCAGCCCGGCGAAATCGCGGTGCCGCAGCACTTCGGAGGAACTGGCGAGGGACGGTGCGGGCGGGGCTTCCGGTTCGTCCCCTGTCCGGGTACGGGGCCCACTGAGCGTGTCCTGTACGACCAGCCGCAGTCGGGGCGGGGGAGGGGCGGTCACCGGCCGCCGGGCGGATTCACCGGCACCCCCGAAGTACGCCGCGAACACCCGGTCGTACCGCTCGAGATCATCCCGCTCCCCGCACAGCGTCAGCCGGCCCGCCCAGTACACGTCCGCCCGTATGCCCGGCCGCAGTACGTCCACCGCGGACAGGAACGCGTGCACCCGCTCGGCACTCGCACCGACGCCCGCCGCGCGCAGGGCCCGCGCGAAGCCGAGGAGCACGGCGTCCGCGGCGGGCGAGGCGGGGGTGCGGATGTCCGCGCCCGGCGGGTCGCTCGCGTCCAGCGGGGCTCGCCGCCCGTCCCGTACCTCACGTCCCGCACCGCCCATGCCGCTCACGCACCCCGGGCCGCGAGCACCGCCGCGAAGTCCAGACCCCGGGCCCGCTCCGCGTCCTCCCGGTACTTCAGCACCGAGCCCAGCGTCGCCACCGCCAGCTCGGCGTCCACCTCGGTCGCGCCCAGCGTGTCCAGGGCCTCGGCCCAGTCGATCGTCTCGGCGACGCCCGGCGGCTTCAGCAGATCCTGCGCGCGCAGCGCCTGCACCAGTGCCGTCACCTGCTCCGCCAGCCGCGCCGACACCTCCGGCAACCGCCGCCGGACGATGGCCAGTTCGCGGGCGAAGTCCGGATGGTCGAACCAGTGGTAGAGGCAGCGGCGCTTCAGCGCGTCGTGCACCTCGCGTGTGCGGTTGGACGTCAGCACGACCACCGGAGGCACCTCGGCCCGCAGCGTGCCCAGCTCCGGGATCGTCACCGAGAACTCCGACAGCAGCTCCAGCAGGAACGCCTCGAACTCGTCGTCGGCCCGGTCGATCTCGTCGACCAGCAGCACCGAGGGATGCGTCTCCAGCGCCCTGAGCAGCGGCCGGGCGACGAGGAAGCGCCGGTCGTACAACTCGTCCTCCAGCCGGGCGGCATCGGTCACCCCGGCCGCCTCGGCGGCCCGCAGATGCAGCAGCTGGCGCGGGAAGTCCCAGTCGTACAGGGCCTGCGAGGCGTCGATGCCCTCGTGGCACTGGAGCCGGATCAGCGGGGCGCCGAGGGCTTCTGCGAGGGCCGACGCGAGCGCGGTCTTGCCGACGCCCGCGTCGCCCTCGCAGAACAGCGGCCGGTGCAGCCTCAGGGCCAGGAAGCAGGCGACGGCCAACCCGTCGTCGACGAGGTACCCCGTCTCCGCCAGGCGGGCCCGCACCTCCTCCGGGCCGTTCATCGACGTGATCGGCGCTCACCCCATTCCGGCGGCGGCCAGTACCGCCCGCTTGGTGAGGACCCGCGCCAGATGCGCCCGGTACTCGGGCGAGGCCGAGGCGTCCTGCGCCGGCCGGGCGTCCTGTGCCGCGTCCTGAGCGGCCTGCGCGACGGCGACCGGATCCCCGGCCCCGGACAGCGCCGCCTCGGTGGCCGGAGCCCGCAAGGGTGTGGTGCCCATGTTGGTCAGCCCGACCCTGGCCTCGGCGATGTGCCCGTCGTCGCGCCGCACCAGCGCGGCCACGCCGACGATCGGCCAGGCCTGCGCGATCCGGTGGAACTTCTCGTAGCGGAAGCCCCAGCCGTCCGCCTTCGGGATGCGGACCTCGACCAGCAGCTCGTCGGTGGCCAGCGCGGACTGGAGATAGTCGACGAAGAACTCCCGCGCCGGGATCGTGCGCCGCCCCCGGGGCCCCTGGGCCACCAGCTCACCGTCCAGCACCAGCACCACCGCGGGCAGGTCCCCGGCCGGGTCGGCGTGCGCGAGCGACCCGCCGAGGGTGCCGCGATGCCGTACCGCCGGGTCCGCGACCGTGGAGGTGGCGGCCGCCAGCAGTCCCGCGTGCCGCCGGACCAGCGGATCGACGATGACGTCGTGGTGCGTGGTCATCGCGCCGATGACCAGTGTGTCGCCGTCCTCGCGGACGCCGCGCAGCTCGGGGATCCGGTTGACGTCCACGACCAGCTCCGGGAAGGCCAGCCGCAGCCTCATCAGCGGCAGCAGGCTCTGCCCGCCGGCCAGCACCTTCGCGTCCTCGCCCCCGTCGGCGAGCGTGCGCACCGCCTCGTCGACGCTGCTGGGGCGGGCGTAGTCGAATGCGGGGGGAATCATGCCGACGCCTCCTTCCCGGACGGAGCGGACCGAAGGGCCTGCCAGACCCGCTCGGGTGTGCACGGCATCCGCATGTCCTGCACACCGAAGGGCCGCAGGGCGTCCACGACCGCGTTGACCACGGCCGGCGTCGAGGCGATCGTGCCCGCCTCACCGACCCCCTTGACGCCCAGCGGGTTGGAGGTGGCCGGTGTCTCGGTGCGGTCGGAGACGAACTCGGGCAGGTCAGGGGCGCCCGGCACCAGGTAGTCGGCCAGCGTGCCGGTGACCAGGTTGCCCTCCTCGTCGTAGACGGCCTCCTCGTACAGCGCCTGCGCGATGCCCTGGGCGATGCCGCCGTGCAGCTGGCCCTCGACGATGAGCGGGTTGATCACCTTGCCGACGTCGTCGACGCACACGTACGACCGGATGTGCACGGCGCCCGTCTCGGTGTCGACCTCGACCGCGCACAGGTGGGTGCCGTGCGGGAACGAGAACGTGTCGGGGTCGAGGACGTGCTCGGCGTTGATCGACGGCTCCATGCCGTCGGGCAGGTCGTGCGAGGCGAAGGTCGCGAACGCCACCTCCTGGATGGTCTTGCGCGCCTCGGGGGAGCCCTTGACGGAGAACGTGCCGTCGGCGAAGTCGAGGTCCGCCTCGTTGGCCTCCAGCAGGTGCGCGGCGACCTTGCGGGCCTTGTCGACCACCTTGCGGGCCGCTTCGTGGACGGCGACGCCGCCGATGACGAGGGAGCGTGAGCCGTAGGTGTCCATGCCGTGCACCGCCAGCCTGGTGTCCCCGTGCATCACCTCGACGTCCTCGAACGGCACCCCCAGGACGTCGGCGGCGATCTGGCTCCAGGACGTCACATGGCCCTGGCCGTGCGGGCTGGTGCCGGTGACGACCTCGACCTTGCCGGTGGGCAGCACCCGGATGCTCGCCGCCTCCCAGCCGCCGGCCGCATAGCGCATCTCGCCCAGCCAGCGGCTCGGCGCGAGGCCGCACATCTCGGTGTACGTGGAGACGCCGAGGCCGAGCCGTACGGTGTCGTCGTGGTCGACGCGGTCCGCCTGCTCGGCGCGCAGCTTGTCGTAGTCGAACAGGGCGAGGGCCTTGTCGGTGGCGGCCTCGTAGTTCCCGCTGTCGTAGGTGAGCCCGGCGATCGTGGTGTACGGGAACTCCTCGTGCCGGATCCAGTTGTGGCGCCGCAGGTCGACGGGGTCCATGCCGAGCTCCGCCGCCAGATCGTCCATGATCCGCTCGATCGCGAAGGTCGCCTCCGGGCGGCCGGCGCCGCGGTAGGCGTCGATCGGGGTGCGGTTGGTGAAGACGCCGGTGCAGGAGAAGTCGTAGGCGCCCATCTTGTAGATCGCCGGGTACATGGAGGCGCCGAGGATCGGGATGCCCGGGCTGAGCAGCATCAGATACGCGCCCATGTCGGCCATGAGCGACACCTTCAGGCCCAGCAGGGTGCCGTCGCGGCGGGCGGCGATCTCGATGTCCTGGACCTGGCTGCGGCCGTGGTGGGTGGCGACGTGGGCCTCGGAGCGGGTCTCGGTCCACTTCAGGGGCCGGCCCAGGCGCTTGGCCAGGACGAGGGTGATCACTTCCTCGCCGTACACCTGGAGCTTGGAGCCGAAACCGCCGCCCACGTCGGGGGCGACGACGCGGAGCTTCTGCTCGGGGATGCCGGTGGTGACGGCAAGCAGCACCCGCAGGACGTGCGGGATCTGGGTGGACGAGTAGACGGTGAACTCGCCGGACGCGGCGAGCGGGGTGACCACGACGGCACGCGGCTCCATCGCCGTCGGGATGAGGCGCTGCTGGTGGTAGCGGCGGGACAGGACGACGTCGGCCTGGGCCTTGGCGGCCTCGTAGTCGCCGCTGGTCGCGTGGTAGTCGTAGCAGCGGTTAGTGCCCTTGTCGGAGTGGACCAGCGGGGTGCCGTCGGTCAGTGCTCCCTCGATGTCCAGCACGGGGGGCAGCGGGCTGTACTCGACCTCGACGGCCTCCAGCGCGTCGGCGGCCGTGTACCGGTCGCGGGCCACCACGACCGCCACCGGGTCACCGGCGTAGCGCACCTCGTCGACGGCGATCGGCGGGTGGTCCGGCACCACGGTGTCCTCGGCGACGGGCCAGGCACACGGCAGCGAGCCCATCTCCTGCGCGACGTCGCGTCCGCTGAACGCGGCGATCACGCCTGGCAGTTCGAGGGCCGCCGAGACGTCGACGCGGTCGATGCGGGCGTGGGCCATCGGGCTGCGCAGGATCGCGAGATGCAGCAGACCGTTGACGCTGATGTTGTCGGTCCAGGTGGTCTGCCCGGTGATCAGGCGCGCGTCCTCCTTGCGGGGCCGGGCGCGGCCGACCTCGCGTTCGACGGTCTCGCTCATGCCCTCACCTCCTCCTCGGAGACGGCCAGCACGGCCCGCACGATGTTCTGGTAGCCGGTGCAGCGGCAGATGTTGCCCTCCAGGCCGTGCCGTACCTCGTCCGGCGTGGGATGCGGGTGCTCGCGCAGCAGATCGCGCGCCGCCATGATCATGCCCGGGGTGCAGTAGCCGCACTGCAGCGCGTGCTTCTCGTGGAAGGCCCGCTGCAGGGCGGTCAGTTCCCCGTCCCGGGCCAGCCCTTGGACGGTGGTCACCTCGCTGCCGTCCGCCTGGACGGCGAGGACGGTGCAGCTCTTGACGGCGGTGCCGTCCAGCTCGACCGTGCACGCCCCGCAGTTCGAGGTGTCACAGCCGATCGGGGTGCCGGTCAGACCGAGGCGGTCGCGCAGGTAGTGGATCAGGAGGAGACGGGGCTCCACGTCGTCCTCGTAGGTCGTGCCGTCCACCTTCACCGAGATGTGGGTCATGTGCCCTCCAGAGGCCGATCGGGTGGATGAGAGAGGGAAACATCGGCCGGGCGTGATGTACGTCACTCTATGGCGGCACCGGGGAGGCGGCGAGTGCTGCGGCACGGTTCGTTGAGCGTTAATCCATTGCCCGCGCGGGGTCGGTCCTGCTGCACTGCACGGGTTCACGTCTCGTCACGCACAGAGGAGCAGCGATGCGCACTGCGTTCATGTCCCCCCAGGAAGGAACGACCCCCTCATCGAAGGACATGACGCTTCGTGCACTTGCTCAACCTCGGGATCCTCGCCCATGTCGACGCAGGTAAGACCAGCCTGACCGAGCGCCTGCTGCACTCGGCCGGCGTGATCGACGAGATCGGCAGCGTCGACGCCGGGAACACGCAGACCGATTCCCTCGCGCTGGAGCGGCAGCGCGGCATCACCATCAAGTCCGCCGTCGTCTCCTTCGCGCTGGACGACGTGACGGTCAATCTCATCGACACCCCCGGCCACCCGGACTTCATCGCCGAGGTGGAGCGGGTGCTCGGCGTGCTCGACGGGGCCGTGCTGGTCGTCTCCGCCGTCGAGGGCGTGCAGCCCCAGACGCGGGTCCTGATGCGCACGCTGCAGCGGCTGCGCATCCCCACGCTCGTCTTCGTCAACAAGATCGACCGCCGCGGGGCGCGCTACGACGCCGTCCTGCGCGCGATCTCCGAACGGCTCACGGCGGCCGTCGTACCGATGGGGACGACCGACGCCCCCGGCACCCGCGACGCCCGCTTCGTCCCCGGCCTCGCACCGGCGGCCCTCGACGTCCTCGCCGACCACGACGACGAGCTGCTCGCGGCGTACATCGAGGACACGGTCTCGTACGACCGCCTGAGCGCCGCCCTTGCCGACCAGACCCGGCAGGCTCTGGTCCACCCCGTCTACGCCGGCTCCGCCATCACGGGCGCAGGCGTCGGCGCGCTGATCGACGGCATCAGAGAGCTGCTGCCCGCCGCGGGCGGCGACCCCGACGGGCCGGTCTCGGGCACCGTCTTCAAGGTGGAGCGGGGACCGGCGGGGGAGAAGGTCGCGTACGCGCGGATGTTCTCCGGCACGCTGCGCACCCGCGACCGGATCCCCTTCGGCGAGGCCCGCACAGAGGGTGACAGCCGCACAGACGGCGAAACCCGCGTCAACGGTGAAACCCCCGCCGACGGTGAAACCCGCACCGAGGGCAGAGTCACCGCGATCAGCGTCTTCGACCAGGGCGCGGACGTCAGGGACGACCTGGTCACGGCGGGCCGGATCGCCAAGCTCTGGGGTCTGGCCGACATCAGGATCGGCGACGCGCTCGGCGAACCCCGCAAGGCGTACGGGCACTTCTTCGCGCCGCCCACGCTCGAAACGGTCGTCGTCCCGGCCGACGGCGCGGACCGGCGGGCCCTGCACCGTGCCCTCACGCGGCTCGCCGAGCAGGACCCGCTGATCGACCTGCGCCACGACGAGGTACGGCAGGAGACCTTCGTCTCCCTCTACGGCGAGGTGCAGAAGGAGGTCATTCAGGCCACGCTCGCCGACGAGTTCGGCGTCCACGTCACGTTCCGCGAGACGACACCGCTGTGCATCGAGCGGCCGGTCGGCTCGGGCGCGGCGGTCGAGTTCAACAAGAAGGACGCGAACCCGTTCCTCGCCACGGTCGGCCTGCGCGTCGACGCCGCGCCGCCCGGCTCGGGCGTGGAGTTCCGTCTGGAGGTGGAGCTGGGCTCCATGCCGTACGCCTTCTTCAAGGCCGTCGAGGACACCGTCCGGGAGACCCTCGGCCAGGGGCTGCACGGCTGGCAGATCCCCGACTGCACGGTCACCATGACCCACTCCGGCTACTCGCCCCGGCAGAGCCACGCCCACCAGGGCTTCGACAAGAGCATGTCCAGCACCGGCTACGACTTCCGCGGTCTGACCCCGCTGGTCCTGATCGAGGCCCTGCGCCGGGCGGGGACCCAGGTCCACGAGCCCCTGCACCGCTTCCGCATCGAGGCCCCGACCGACACCCTGGCGGCTCTGCTGCCGGTGCTGTCCAGGCTGCGTGCGGTGCCGCAGACCACGGAGACACGCGGTACGTCCTGCGCGCTGGAGGGCTCGGTGCCCGCGGCCCACGTGCATGAACTGGAGCAGCAACTGCCGGGGCTGACGCGCGGCGAGGGCGAGCTGGAGAGCGCCTTCGACCACTACGCGCCCGCCCCGCGCGGCACGGTTCCGGAACGCCGGCGCACCGACCTGAACCCGCTGAACCGGAAGGAGTACCTGTTGAACCTGACGCGCAGGGTGGGCAACTGAGCCGGCCGAGACGGAACTTACTCAGGAGTCAGGGGTGTTGACTGTGTCCTGATATCACCCGACGGTAGTGGAATGCCGAACATTCGGACGCGTTTCCTGGTTGTCCTGGTCGTCCTCTTCGGATCCCTGACGGTGGCGGGCCCCACTCCCGCCACCGCCGCCACCCTCCCCGACTCCCTCTGGTTCGACGAAACACCGCTCACCGTGCAGAACGGCCGCTTCGTCGACGGCGACGGCCGCGAGGTCGTGCTACGCGGCTACAACGTCTCAGGCGAGACGAAACTGAAGGAGAACAACGGCCTGCCCTTCGCGTCGACCGCCGACGCGAAGAAGTCCGCGACCGCGCTGCGCGCGCTGGGCGGCGGCAACTCGGTGCGTTTCCTGCTCTCCTGGGCCTACGCGGAGCCCGTGCGCGGCCAGGTCGACACCGCCTACCTGGCGAAGGCCACCGACCAGATGCGCGCGTTCCTGGACGCCGGGATCCGCGTGTACCCCGACTTCCACCAGGACCTCTACTCCCGCTGGCTGTTCGATCCGGACAGCTGGTACACCGGCGACGGCGCCCCCAAGTGGGCCGTCGACCTCGGTGACTACCCCGACGAATACTGCGGCATCTGCCCGTTCTGGGGCCAGAACATCACCTCGAACGAAGCCGTCAAGCAGTCGACGTACGACTTCTGGCACAACGAGTACGGCCTCCAGGACGCCTTCCTCGATACCGCCCAGAAGACGATGACGTACGTCAAGCAGAACCTCACGGCCGCCCAGTTCACGGGCGTCGTCGGGTTCGACCCGTGGAACGAGCCGCACGCGGGCAGCTACGACTCCGGCCAGACCAGCCGGGCGTGGGAGAAGGACGTGCTGTGGCCGTTCTACGTCAAGTTCCGCGCCCGCATGGACGCGGCGGGCTGGCAGGCCAAACCGGCCTTCGTCGAGCCGAACCTCTTCTGGAACGCCAACCTCGACTTCCAGAAGCAGGAGGGCGGACTGCTGGACGCCGGTACGCTCGGCCCGCGCTACGTCTTCAACACCCACTTCTACGACCAGAAGGCCATCTCCGGCGTCTTCATGTGGGGCAAGGCGGCCGACGGACAGTACGTCGGCGACTTCGGGACCGTCCGCGACCGCGCCTCGGCCACCGGGACGACCGCGATCGTCAGCGAGTTCGGGCATCCGCTCACCGGAGCCGTCTCCGACAAGGCTCCGACGGTCTACAAGGCGATGTACCAGGCCCTCGACTCCCGCGTGAAGGGCGCGAGTTGGTGGTCGAACCCGGCGGGCTCCGGTCCCGTCCTGTCGGGCTCCCAGTGGCAGTGGGACATCTACAACGGCCGCCACCACGAGCTGATGAACGACAACCCGGACAAGGTGCAGACCGACGGCGACGCCTGGAACGGCGAGGACCTGTCCGCCGTACGCCTGGACGACTCGGGCACGCCGGTGCTGCGGCAGGACGCCCGGCTGCTGGACCGGATCTACCCGAGCGCCACCTCCGGCACGACGGTCGCCTTCACCTACGAGGACCGCTCCCGCGACGGCTCGACGACCCTGACCTGGAACCCGGTGCCCAGCTCGCTGCCGAACGTCGCGCAGCTGGTGGGATCGGGCCAGTACGGGCTGCTGCTGTGGCGCTCGAACAGTGGCACGGCACCGACCGAACTGCACCTTCCGGCGTCCTTCCCGACCGCCTCCACGACCGTCGTCTCCGACCTGGGCACGGCGTACGCGCCTGCGGCGTACACCTCGACGACCCCGATCGGCGTGGCCGCCGAACCGGGCGGCACGGGCAGCCGCCGCCTGCTGCTGACCGACTCGGACGCCGGGGTCCTGCACTACGCGCTGGTGACGAACGGGGCGAGCGCCCCGTCGGCCGCTCTACTGAACGCCGCCAAGTCCGAGCTGGCTGCTTGGGCCGCCCGGAACGCCGGGTAACTACCGCTTCTCCTCGGTCGCCGTGCGGCGGATGGCGACCGAGGACGGTGCGGGAGCCGTGCTCAAGGCCCTGGGCTGACTGGGCGGTCCGATCAACCGGCCGAGGGACTCGTCCAGTTGGCCGGTACATGGGCGAGCCTGACCCGCTGCGGGTGGTCGCCGACCGGGACCGACACCGTCTTCTTGCCCGTGGCGAAGTCGATCGCCGTGACCTGGTCGGTGCCGCTCTCGGAGACCACGCAGGACTTGCCGTCACCGCTGACCGTGGCCCAGTAGGGCTTGGAGGCGGTGACGAGCGGGCCCTCCTGGAGGGTGCTGCGGTTGACGACGGTGGCGTAGTCGTCCATCGTGCCCGCGACGCACAGCTTGCTGCCGTCGGGGCTCATGGAAAGGCCGTGGTGGCGCGAGTCGTTGACGAAGGTGGTGCGGTCGTCGCTGGTCGCCGGGTTCTTCGGCAGGGTCTTCGTGCGGGTGATCTTGTCGGTGGCCAGGTCGTACTCGAAGAAGCCGTTGAAGAACGACACCTGGAAGTACAGCTTCGACTCGTCCGGCGAGAACACGGCGGGCCGGACCGCGTCGGAGTAGTCCGTCAGACCGATCGCGTCCAGGCGCTGGCGCATGTCGATGACCTTGACCTGCCGGTACGTCGTCGCGTCGACGACGGTGATACGCCGGTCGCCCTTCGTCCAGTCCAGCCAGGGGGCGTCGGTCTGCGTGTTCACGTCGCCGATCGCCATGTTGTAGATGTACTTGCCGTCCTGGGTGAAGATGTTCTCGTGCGGCTTGTCGCCGGTCGCGAACTTGCCCAGTTCCTTGCCCGTGACGATGTCCAGCACATGCACGGTGTTGGACGTCGAGGCCGACACCGCGACCCGCTTGCCGTCTGGGGAGACCGCCATGTGGTCGGCGCGGTAACCGGACACGGGGAAGCGCCAGTTGATGTCACCCGTGCTCAGGTCGATGGACACCACGTCGGCGAAGCTCGGCCGGGAGACGACCATCGACGTGCCGTCGGGTGTGGAGTACATGTCGTCGACGAACTGGTCGTGGCCCTCGCCGACGCTGTTGCGGATCGCCATGAAGTAGATCCACTTGATCGGATCGGCGTTGATCTCCGCCATCCGCTCGTCCTTGTCCGGGATGACATTGACGCGGCCGATCTTCGCGAAGTCGCCGGAGGACTTGATGACTTCGGCGGTGCCGTCCCAGTTGTTGCCGACGAACAGCACCTCGCGCAGCGCGGCGGCGGAGGAGTCGGCTGCTGTGGCTGTCGTCGCGGGGGCGGTCACCGTCAGGGCGAGGGCGGCGGCTGCGGAGAACAGGTGCCTGGGTCTGATGGCAGGCATGACTGCTCCCTTCCTCTGAGGTGGGCGTCATGAGTGGGGCATGCCAAAAGCAGAGTGGCGAATCTGAACACAAGCGCTTTCAGAATCAACTTACTGCAAAGTAAGGAAGGGGGGCCCTTCTCCACAAGACCGCGGACACGACAAAATTGGCCGTCGGGTCGGCGAGGTGGCGGGAGGACAGCGTGGCGGGCAGGCTCAAGGCGCCCACCGGTCGCTACGGCGGCAAGTCGGCCGAGGAACGACAGGCCGAGCGGCGTCGCCGCTTCCTGGACGCGGCACTCCAGCTCTTCGGTGACAGCCCCGGCTACCGGGGCACGACCGTCGCGGCGCTGAGCGAGGCCGCAGGCCTGTCGACCCGTCAGTTCTACGAGGAGTTCCGGACCCTGGAGGACGTCCTGGCCGCCCTGCACCTCCAGGTCAACGGGTGGGCGCAGGAAGCCGTCCTGGCCGTGGCAGCCGACGCGGCCGACCTCCCGCTCGCCGAACGCGCCACCGCGATCTTCCGCGCCTACGCCGCCAACGTCACCGCCGACCCGCGCCGCATCCGCATCACCTTCGTCGAGATCGTCGGCGTCAGCCCGCGCCTGGAGGAGCAGCGCCTCGCCCGCCGCGCCCAGTGGATCGACCTCGTCTGCGCCGAGGTGGCGGCCGCCGTCGCCCGCGGGGAGGCGGCACCCCGCGACTACCGCCTCGCCGTGACCGCGTTCATCGGCAGCGTCAACGGGCTGCTGCACGACTGGAGCGCGGGGTGGGTGGACGCGACCCTCGACGAGGTCGTCGACGAACTCGTCCGCCTCCTCCTCGGCATCCTCCAGCCGGCGGACCCGCGCCTCGCCCCCTGACGGCGGGGCGGGGACCGCCGGGGTCAGTCGTCGCCGTTCGTGTCGTGCTCGCCGCTGTCGGCCGAGCTGCCGACGACCTTGAAGTCCTTGTCGAGGTGGACGTCGGTCCGCTTGCCGTTGTCGAGCGTCACCTCGACCTCGTAGTACGCGTCCTCGTCACCGGCCTCGGTGTCCGTGACCCTGCCGCCACTGGTGTGTTCCAGCGCCGCCGCGCTCGCCCTCTGGAGCGCGCTGCCCGTGATGGGCGGCTCGGAGTCGTCCCCACCGGCCGTGGCCACGGCGAGTGAGGTGCCGCCGCCGACGAGCGCGGCCGAGATCACGCCTGCGACGATCCACTTGCCCTTGCGCTTCATGTCCACTCCCTGTGCCGCGCGGTGCGGTGCCCGCCCTGTCGTGCGGTCCGACCTGCGGTTCCAGGATGCGACCCGCTGGCTGAACACGCGCTGAACGAAGCTGAACGGCGATTCAGGTGAGCCGGTTCACCGCGTCGAGCACGGGAGCCACACCGTCCTCGGCGCGCAGCCCGTCGGCCAGAGCTCGGGCACGACGGCGGTAGGACGGGTCGGCGGTCGCCTGCCGCAGGGCCGCCGCCAGCGCCTCGGCGGTGAACGTCCGCAGTGGCACGGCCCCGGGCGCCACGCCGAGCGCGACCAGGCGAGCGGCCCAGAACCCCTCGTCGAACTGGACCGGCACGGGAACGGCGGGCACCCCGGCGCGCAGCCCGGCCGCGGTCGTGCCCGCACCGCAGTGGTGAACCACGGCGGCCATCCGCGGGAACAGCAGGGAGTGCGGTACGTCGTCGACGGTCAGGACGTCGTCCCCGGTGGCCTCGAGGCCGCCCCAGCCCCGCTGGATCACCCCGCGCATCCCGGCCCGGCGCAGGGCGCCCACGACCTCGGCGCTCAGCCCCGCAGGATCGGGCACGGTCGCGCTGCCGAGGCCCACGAAGACCGGCGGCGGGCCCGCGTCCAGGAAGTCCCGTAGCTCGGACGGGAGTTGCGCCTCGCCGTCGTACGGCCACCAGTACCCGGCGACCTCCAGGTCCGGCCGCCAGTCGCGCGGCCGGGGCACCACCAGGGGGCTGAAACCGTGGAGCACGCGGCCCCTTCGTGCGCCCGGCACTGCGCGGCGCGAAAGCCCGAGCCTCGTCCGCACCTCCGGTACGGCCGCCGAGAAGACGCGTTCGATGGCCAGGTTCACGCCGTGCCCGGCGACGCGGTTGCCGAGGCTTCCCCAGGAGCGGCCTCCGAGCATCGGCGGCCCGAACTCCCGGGTGGGAGCGAGCGGTTGGAGAGGGAGCTCGATGCCGGGCAGGGCGAGGCCCTCGGCGATGGCCTGCCCCAGCGGTGCGGTGGAGGCTGCCAGGAGCAGGACGTCACTGTCCCGGGCCGCCGTCAGCATGTCGTCCGTCATCCGACCGGCCAGGGCCCGCGCCATCGCGACCACGCGCACGAGCTTGCCGACGCCGGTCGTGCTCCGGTGCAGACTCTGCCCGCGCTCGGACTCCAGCTCCGCCCGTGGATCCACGGGCAGCGAGTGGAAGCGTACGCCCGACCCCGCGACCAGCCGCTCGAAGCGGCTGTGCGTGACCAGGGTGACATCGTGTCCGGCCACGGAGAGGGCGTGCCCGAGACCGGTGTAGGGTGCCACGTCACCCCGGGAGCCCGCCGTCATGATCGCTACACGCACATCGGCCAGTATGGCGGCGAGGACTGCTCCGTGCTCCAACGGTTCGAGGAAAAGGGCGACTTCAAGGCCGTCCCGGCCGTTGACTTCACCCCCTCGTGGCTCTACTTTCAGCGCCACATGTTCGGGTTTCCGAATTGCGTTCGAAATCACGAACCAGCTGAGTGTTCCTCCGCACTTAGGAGCCGTATGTACTCCCCGCCCCGCATGCCTCTCGTACGCCGCTGCAGATCCGCGGTCGCACGTGTCCTGGCCCTGCTGCTCGCCGCGTCGGCCGCCCTGCTGTTCGCCGGATCCGCACCGGCTCTGGCGGCGACGACGACCCGTCAGATACCGGTGCCCGCCGCGCCCATGGGCTGGGCGTCCTGGAACGCCTTCGCGGCGAAGGTCGACTACAACGTCATCAAGCGGCAGGTCGACGCGTTCGTGGCGGCGGGGCTGCCCGAGGCCGGCTACGAGTACGTCAACATCGACGAGGGCTGGTGGCAGGGCACCCGCGACAGCGCCGGCAACATCACCGTCGACGAGACGGAGTGGCCGGGCGGCATGAAGGCCATCGCGGACTACATCCACAGCAAGGGCCTCAAGGCCGGCATCTACACCGACGCCGGAAAGGACGGCTGCGGCTACTACTTCCCCACCGGCCGCCCCGCTGCGCCCGGCTCGGGCAGTGAGGGACACTACGAGCAGGACATGCTCCAGTTCTCGCGGTGGGGCTTCGACTTCGTGAAGGTCGACTGGTGCGGCGGTGACGCCGAGAGCCTCGACCCGAAGACGACCTACCAGGCGATCAGCGACGCCGTGACCAAGGCGACCGCGACCACCGGCCGCCCGCTCGCCCTCTCCCTGTGCAACTGGGGCAGGCAGAACCCGTGGAACTGGGCGCCGGGCATGGGCCCGATGTGGCGGACGAACACGGACATCTTCTTCCACGGCAACACCCCGTCGTACAGCGAGGTGCTGACCAACTTCGACCGGAACATCCACCCCACGGCCCAGCACACCGGCTACTACAACGACCCGGACATGATGGTCGTCGGGATGACGGGCCTGACCGCCGCCCAGAACCGCAGCCACATGAACCTGTGGGCGATCTCCGGCGCCCCGCTCCTCACCGGCCTCGACCTCACCACCCTGACCACCGAGACGGCGAACATCCTCAAGAACCCCGAGGTCATCGCCGTCGACCAGGACCCGCGCGGCCTCCAGGGCGTGAAGGTCGCCGAGGACACCACCGGTCTCCAGGTGTACGGCAAGGTCCTGGCCGGCAGCGGCAACCGTGCCGTCGTCCTCCTCAACCGCACGTCGACCACCCAGAACATGACCGTCCGCTGGTCCGACCTCGGCCTGACGAACGCGACCGCGACCGTCCGTGACCTGTGGGCCCGCCAGAACGTCGCCACCACCGGCACGAGTTACACCACCAGCGTCCCGGCGGGCGGTTCCGTGATACTCACCATCACCGGCGGCACCGAGCAGACGGCGAGCACCTACAACGGCACGTCGACCTTCTCCGGCGTGGTCGCCGCAAGCGCCGGTCTGAAGACGGTCGAGGTCTCCTACACCAACAACACGACGACGGCGCGCACGGCCACGCTCACCGTCAACGGCCAGACCCCCACCAAGGTCTCCTTCCCGCCTACCGGCGCCGGCCCCGGCAACATCTCCGTCAACGTCTCCCTGGCCAAGGGCAACGCCAACACGATCGCCTTCTCCAGCGCCCCGACCCTCGAAGGCATCGTCGTCCGGCCACTGCCCGGCAAGAACGGCACGCTGATCACCGGTACCGGGTCCGGCCGGTGCGCGGACATCAACGACAACACCATCGTCAACGGCACCGACGCCCAGCTGTGGGATTGCAACGGCGGCCAGAACCAGGTGTGGCAGTACAACAGCACCCGCAAGGAGCTGGTGGTCTACGGCAACAAGTGCCTGGACGCCTACAACCGCGGCACCACCAACGGCACCCGCGTCGTCATCTGGGACTGCAACGGCCAGACCAACCAGAAGTGGAACCTCAACAGCGACGGCACGATCACCAACGTGAACGCCGGACTCTGCCTCGACGCGTACGGCGCGGCCACGGCCAACGGCACCAAGCTGGTGCTCTGGACGTGCAACGGCCAGGGCAACCAGAAGTGGACGGTGAGCTAGCGCAGGACCGGGCCCAGGCACAGGGCAAGGACGCCGAAAGCCGAGGCGCAGGTCAGCAGCCAGCCGGACAGCAGACGGCGTCGCAGACCGAGGTAGGTCGCCTCGTACTCGTCCCGCAGACTCCCGGCACGCGCCGCCGTGTGCTGCCAGGAGGCGCGGGCGAGTGCGAGGTACTCCGCCTCGAACCGCCGCTCCACCTCTTCCCGTTGTGCGTCCGTCAGCCAGTGCAGTGGCGCGCTGAAACGCGCGGCGGCCGTACGGCCTTCCTCGCGGGTCGCGGCGAGCAGCAGATGCCCCTCGACGTCGTTCACGAACTTGTCCGTGAGGCTCACAGAGTGGTCAACTCCCTCTCCGGCGCAGGGGCGTGATGCAGGTCGAACGCCGGGGATTCGGAACGGATCCGCGGCAGGACGAGGAAGTTGTGGCGTGGTGGTGGGCAGGACGTCGCCCACTCCAGGGAGCGGCCATACCCCCACGGGTCGTCGGTCTCGACCTTCTCCCCGTATTTCGCCGTCTTCCAGATGTTGTAGAAGAACGGCAGCAGGGACAGCCCGAGCACGAACGAGAACACCGTCGACAGCGTGTTGAGGGGCGTCAGCCCTTCCACCGCCAGATAGTCGGGGATCCGGCGCTGCATTCCGTTCACACCCAGCCAGTGCTGGACCAGGAACGTGCCGTGAAAACCGATGAAGAGAGTCCAGAAGGTCATCTTGCCGAGGCGCTCGTCCAGCATCCTGCCGGTGAACTTCGGCCACCAGAAATGAAATCCCGAGAACATCGCGAAGACGACCGTGCCGAAGATGACGTAGTGGAAGTGGGCGACGACGAAATACGTGTCGGACGTCGGGAAGTCCAGCGGCGGTGAGGCGAGCATGACGCCGGTCAGGCCGCCGAAGACGAACGTGATCAGAAAACCGAAGGCCCAGAGCATGGGTGTTTCGAAGCTCAGCGAGCCGTTCCACATGGTGCCGATCCAGTTGAAGAACTTCACGCCGGTGGGGACGGCGATGAGGAACGTCATGAAGGCGAAGAACGGCAGCAGCACACCGCC
>NZ_JBVKAU010000013.1:0-230836 GCF_055657525.1 Streptomyces sp. NPDC107522
GCCATGTCGACCAGACCGGCGTCGTCCACGTGGTACGCGACCACGTTGAACTGCTTGCCGGAGAAGTTCAGGCGCATGCCGTGGGTGAGGTGGCCGCCGTGGGCGAGGTCCAGGCCCAGGATGGTGTCGCCGGGCTGGGCGAGGGCGAACAGGGCGGCCTGGTTGGCGGAGGCGCCGGAGTGGGGCTGGACGTTGGCGTACTCGGCGCCGAACAGCTCCTTGATCCGGTCGATGGCGATCTGCTCGGCGACGTCGACGTGCTCGCAGCCGCCGTAGTAACGGCGGCCCGGGTAGCCCTCGGCGTACTTGTTGGTCAGGACCGAACCCTGCGCCTCCATCACCGCGAGCGGCGCGAAGTTCTCGGAGGCGATCATCTCCAGGGTGGACTGCTGACGCTCCAGCTCGGCGTCGAGCGCGGCGGCGATGGCCGGGTCGAGCTCGTGCAGGGGCGCATTCAGAAGCGACTTGTCAGACATAGGGGGATACGACTCCTCAGCCGGCGGTGTGGGCGTCGTACTCGTCGGCGGAGAGCAGGTCGGCCGGCTCCTCCGTGACGCGTACCTTGAACAGCCAGCCGCCCTCGAAGGGGGCGGAGTTCACCAGCGACGGGTCGTTCGTCACGTCCTCGTTGACCTCGACGACCTCGCCGGTGACCGGGGAGTACAGGTCGGAGACGGACTTGGTCGACTCCAGCTCGCCGCAGGTGTCACCCGCGGTCACCGTCGAGCCGACCTCGGGGAGCTGGGCGTAGACGACATCGCCGAGCGCGTTGGCCGCGAACTCGGTGATGCCGACCGTCGCGACGCCGTCCTCGGCGGTCGACAGCCACTCGTGCTCCTTGCTGTAGCGCAGCTGCTGGGGGTTGCTCATGGCCTGAATTCTCCTGTACGCGCGGGAGTGGTGATGAATGGGGGACTGCTGGAAACGTGCGTGAACAGCGGAAATGTGCGCAGGGTCACGCGACGGACCGCTGCCAGTCTCTACGTCCGGCGTCGGCTTCGCCGCTTGTGGTGCTACTTCTGCCGCTTGTAGAACGGCAGCGCCACGACCTCGTACGGCTCATGGCTGCCGCGGATGTCCACGCCGACCCCGGCCGTTCCCGGCGCCGAGTGCGCCGCGTCGACGTACGCCATGGCGATCGGCTTGCCCAGCGTGGGTGAGGGCGCGCCCGAGGTGACCTCGCCGATGACCTCGGCGCCGGCGACGACCGGGTACCCGGCACGCGGGACGCGACGCCCCTCGGCGACCAGGCCGACCAGGACGCGCGGCGGGTTCTCGGAGGCGCGGGCGGCTGCCTCGGCGAGCGCCTCGCGCCCGACGAAGTCGCCCTCCTTCTCGAACTTCACCACCCGGCCGAGCCCGGCGTCGAAGGGAGTGAGGGAGGTCGACAGCTCATGCCCGTACAGCGGCATGCCCGCCTCGAGGCGCAGCGTGTCCCGGCAGGACAGCCCGCAGGGGACCAGGCCGACGCCCTCGCCCGCCTTGGTCAGCGCCTGCCACAGCTCGACCGCGTGCTCCGGCTTCACGAACAGTTCGAAGCCGTCCTCGCCGGTGTAGCCGGTGCGGGCGATGAGGGCGGGGACGCCGGCGACGGTGCCGGGCAGGCCGGCGTAGTACTTCAGGCCGTCGAGGTCGGCGTCCGTGAGGGACGCGAGGATGCCGGGGGACTGCGGACCCTGCACGGCGATCAGCGCGTACGCGTCCCGGTCGTCGCGCACCTCGGCGTCGAAGCCGGCGACCCGCTCGGTCAGGGCGTCCAGCACGACCTGGGCGTTGGAGGCGTTGGCGACGACCATGTACTCGGTCTCGGCGAGCCGGTAGACGATCAGGTCGTCGAGGATGCCGCCGTCGGCCCGGCAGATCATGGTGTAGCGGGCGCGGCCGACACCGACGGAGGCGATGTTGCCGACCAGGGCGTAGTTCAGGAAGGCGGCCGCCTGCGCGCCGGTGACAGTGATCTCACCCATGTGGGAGAGGTCGAACAGGCCGGCCTTGGTCCGCACGGCGTTGTGCTCGTCGCGCTCGGAGCCGTAGCGCAGGGGCATGTCCCAGCCGGCGAAGTCGGTCATGGTCGCGCCGAGCGAGCGATGCAGGGCATCGAGCGCGGTGTGGCGCGGTCCAGTGGGTTCGGTACTGCTCATCGGACGGTCGTCTCCCAAGGCAGGACGGGCGAGGTCGTTCCTCCCCATCTGTCATCGGAACCTGAGAGGTTCGCCACGACCGCCACGGGGACGATCACGGCTTGCACCTTGGGTGGAGCCACGCCTCTCTCTGCTGGTGGAGAGGGGGCGGCCCGCTTTTCAGATGTGCCTCGCCCGCGCGGTAACGGGGCCTGAGAGATTCAAGGGAGGGACTTGCTCCTTCGGCGCCCCAGCGCTGCACTGCTGGGGACTCTCCCGCGCGGATTCAAGCGGCCGGTATGCAGTTGGCGCGGACATCATTGCATGCCGGGCTCGTCCGTGGCAGGCCACGTCTGTAACCGGCTTGTGGCGGGAAGCGAACGAAAACACGAGAGATCCTCCATTACCTTCTCTTTACGCTCAGTGGGGATGGGGAATCCTGACCCCGGAGGAGGACGATGACGGTGAACCGCACCACGGCGTACGCCACGACCTCGGGCATCGCGCTGCCCAAGCAGCACACGGCCCCGGCCGGCGAAGCCCGCGGCACGTGCCCTGCACCCGTCGTCCGCGACCTGCGCGAGCGCTCCGGCCACAGCCCGCACGCCCTGCTCTTCGGCCCCAAGGACCTCGTCGTGGTCACCGGCCTGCCCGGCAGCGGCAAGTCCACGCTGATGGAGCGGACGGTGACGGGCATCCGCATCGACTCCCAGGACACCCGGGACCGCTGGGACGCCCGCATGCCCGGCTTCCTTCCCTACGGCGTCTACCGCCCCCTGGTACGCCTCGCGCACTATGCCGGACTGCGCCGCGCCCTGCGCTCCGGCGAGGGCGTCGTGGTGCACGACTGCGGGACCCAGGCCTGGGTGCGCGGCTGGCTGGCCCGCGCGGCCCGCCGCCGTGGCGGCACCCTCCACCTGCTGCTGCTCGACGTCACGCCGGACGCCGCTCTGGAAGGCCAGCGCGAGCGCGGCCGCGGCGTCTCCCGCTACGCCTTCCTGCGCCACCGCAGGGCGGCCGCCCGCCTGCTCGGCTCCGTGGAGAAGGGCGACCTGCCCCAGGGCTGCGGCTCGGCGGTACTGATCGACCGGTCGGCGGCGGACGTCCTGCGCCGGATCGGGTTCACGGGCTGAGCGACCCCGGGGCCTGGCCGGCCCTGGACCTGCCCCGCCCTGGACCTGCCCCGCCCCGACACCGGATAGCCTTTTGGGCCACAGACGTGGTTCACAGCAGGCGGTCAGACAGATGGACTTCCCAGCGGATCTCCCCGCGGACTTCCCGGCACAGACACACCTCCACCCGCACGGCGGCTGGCCCGGCAACGAGCTGGAGGAGGTGCTCTCGGCCTCCCTCGGCCTGCCGTCGGCGGGCGGCCGGATCATCGAGGTGCTGGGCCGCAGCTTCGTCTGGGTCCCCCTGCCCAACGGCGGCGGCCCGCACAGCGGCCCGCTGGACCTGCCCACGATGGAGATCGAGGGGCAGGCGTACGTCCCGGTCTTCAGCTCCGAGGAGCAGTTCCGCCAGGTCGTCGGCTCCCACATGTCGTACACCGTCGCCCCCGCCGTGGAGTTCGCCCGCGGCCTGCCCCCGCAGGTGGGCATCGCCGTGAACCCGGACGGCGTGGTCGGCGTCCCGCTGCCGCCGGTGGCGGTGGCCGAGCTCTGCCGCGTGGGCCGCACCCCGCTGGACGGCCTCACCTCCGGGGGCCGCGTCAAGCTCTACGAACCCGACTGGCAGGACGACCCGGTCGACTTCCTCGCGGCGGCCTCGGCCGAGTTCGCCGAAACCGGCGTCGTCGTCACGGCCCGCCGCTGCCTGGCAGCGATCGAGACGGCCGCCCCCGTGATGTTCATAGGCGTGGAACTCTCCCAGTGGGAGGGCGACCTGCGCACCGCCCCGACGGAGGCCCTGGGCCGTGCCCTGGGCAGGGTCCCGGTCCAGTGGCCGGTGAACCTGGTCTTGTTGGACGTGGCCCAGGACCCGGTGATCGAGTGGATGCGCCAGAAGGTTCGCCCCTTCTACCAGCGGGACTTCTGAGCGGCCTGAGGGGCAACGGCCCGACAGGGGCGCGGGGCTGTATCGATCTGCGGCTCCGCCGCGTGGGCGCGATCAACCACGAACGACCCGCAGCCCGCAGACCACATCAAGTCCCGAGCTCTCAACGCTTAAGCTGGTTGCGAAAACGGCTGTTTCCCGAAGGGGCGGTAAAAAGGTGAGCGCGAGCGGCACCACCTCGACCGGACAGGTCGAGCACATGCTGCGCCAGGTGACGCCGGGGCGCTACGACGCCTACGAGGCGCTTCTCCGCGCGCTCGCGACCCCGTCCTCCGGCCAGATCTGGATGCTGCTGTGGCACGGCCAGGCCGGCTCCCCGGACGCCCAGTACGGAAACATGGAGGTCGACGGCCACGGCTACGCCCCGTGCGTCACCTCCGCCCAGGAACTGTCGGCCAGCGGCTGGAACCGCAGTTACGAAGTGGTCGACGGCATCGACGTCGCCCGCACCCTCTACCCGGACCACTACGGCCTCTGGCTCAACCCGCACGCCCCGGGCGGCGGCGTCGGCATCCCCTGGCTCGACCTGCGCCGCATCGCCACCGGCCTGGACCGCCAGCCCGCCGGCCCGCTGCGCCTGTCGGAGCCCGGCATCGAGATCCCGCAGTTCTACGCCCTGCTCGCGCAGAACGCCCACCGCACCCCGGCGGTCCGCTCCCTGCGCCGGGCCTGGGTGCAGCCGGCGCTCGGTGCGCCGTATCTCGCGATCGGGCTCGACGTGTACGACACCAGCCCGCCCGCCGTGGACTCGGTGCGCTCGATGATGTCGCAGTCGATCGGCGCGGTCCCGGACGGGCTGCCCGTCTCGACCGTGGCGATGTCCGACGAGTACGACCCGGTCGCCATGTGGATGCGGGCGAGCGCCCGCCCCTTCTACGACCGCGAGGCGCACGCCGCCGCGCCGGCGCAGGCTCCGGCGGCGGGCTACGGTTACCCTCCGGCACAGGGCCGTTACTGATCATCACTGATCGCTCTCCGGCTGGCCTACTGGTCAGTCAGCACCCCGGCTGTCGCAGGCGCAGACGGCTGCCGGCTTCGCTTTCGCAGGCGAATCTCCGCGCGTAGATGGGATCGGAAGGTCCCGGTCCGCCCTCATACGCCCCAACTGATGCGCGTCCGGCGGTCGTTACCTGCTGTTCGGATAACGGAACCCCCCAGACAGCATCACGGTTGCGCATCCTTTCCTCGCCAGCTCTGGCAACAAAACGCTGAAGCGTTGAAGACTCCCGCACCAGGGGTGCTCACCCCCGTGTACGACGAATGAGTGTTACGGATTGATCACGCCGCCACCGCGGCAAGTGCGGGCCGGCTACCGCCGGTTGAGAGGGGTCCCTGCCACATGACGGCACCATTGCACGAGCCGACCGCGGAAGCGGCCCCCAGTGCGGCCGAGGAAGCGGCGGTGGCAACCACCGGCGCCAAGGCCGTACAGGGGCGTTCCCTGGGACGGATCGCCTGGGAGCGCCTGAAGCGGGACAAACTCGCCCTCACCGGCGGCGTCGTGGTGCTCGTGCTCATCGCCGTCGCCCTGCTCGCTCCGGTCATCGCCAACCTCGTGGGCCAGGACCCCGAGACGCACCACGAGGACCTGATCGACCCGCTGTTCGGCACGCCGACCGGGTCGCTCGGCGGTATCAGCGGCGATCACCTGCTGGGTGTCGAGCCGGTCAGCGGCCGCGACATCTTCGCGCGCATCGTCTACGGCGCCCGGATCTCGCTCCTCGTCGGCTTCCTGTCCGCGCTGGTCGCCGTCGTCATCGGCACCGTCCTCGGTGTCCTGGCCGGCTTCTTCGGCGGCTGGGTCGACTCGGTCATCAGCCGGGTCATGGACGGCCTGCTGGCCTTCCCGCAGCTGCTGTTCATCATCGCGCTGGTCTCGGTCATGCCGAACGAGATGCTCGGGCTGACCGGCACCGGCGTCCGCCTGTTCGTGATGATCCTGGTCATCGGCTTCTTCGGCTGGCCCTACATCGGACGCGTGGTCCGCGGCCAGACACTCTCGCTGCGCGAGCGGGAGTACGTCGAGGCGGCACGATCGCTCGGCGCCGGGCGGTTCTACATCCTGTTCAAGGAACTGCTGCCCAACCTCGTCGCACCCATCATCGTGTACACGACGATGATGATCCCCACCAACATCCTCACCGAGGCGGCACTCAGCTTCCTGGGCGTGGGCGTCAAGCCGCCCACGGCCTCCTGGGGGCAGATGCTCTCGAGCGCGATCGACTACTACGACTCGGACCCCATGTACATGGTGATCCCGGGTCTGGCGATCTTCATCACCGTTCTTGCCTTCAACCTCTTCGGCGACGGCGTGCGTGACGCGCTGGACCCGAAGGGCTCCCGCTGAACTGCCGTACGCAAGTGACCCGTGGCACCACACGGGGTCTCTCTTCAAATCCGGAGGATCCGAGATCGTGACTACCCAACGCACCTCAGGGCGGCGCAAGCAGGCCATGGCCGCTGCCGCCGTGGTCGCCGCGCTGCTGACCACGGCGGCGTGCGGCGGCGGCAACGACAACGAGGGGTCGAAGGGCGGCGCGCCGGGCTTCGACGCCGCGAACAACAAGGTTGCCCAGGCCTCCCTCGCCAAGAAGGGCGGCACGCTGAAGTTCGCCGGTGTCCAGGACGCCGACTCGTGGGACACCACGCGTGGCTACTACGGCTTCATGTGGAACTTCTCCCGCTACTACAGCCGCCAGCTCGTCACGGGCAAGGCCGAGCCCGGCAAGGCCGGCGCCGAGCTGACGCCCGACCTCGCCACCGGGCTCGCCAAGATCTCGGACGACGGCAAGACCTACACGTACACCCTGCGTGACGGGGTCACGTGGGAGGACGGCAAGCCGATCACCTCCAAGGACATCAAGTACGGCATCGAGCGCCAGTGGGCGCAGGACGTGCTGTCCGGCGGCCCGGTCTACCTGAAGGACGTGCTCGACCCCAAGGGCGAGTACCCGGGCCCGTACAAGGACAAGGCCGCGGACAAGCTGGGTCTGAAGGCGATCGAGACGCCGGACGACAAGACCATCGTCTTCAAGCTGCCGCAGGCCAACTCGGACTTCGAGGAGATGCTGGCCCTGACGTCGGCGTCCCCGGTCCGCCAGGACAAGGACACCAAGTCCAAGTACGGTCTGCACCCGTTCTCGTCCGGCCCGTACAAGTTCCAGTCGTACAACCCGGGCAAGGACCTGACCCTGGTCCGCAACACCGAGTGGAAGCAGGCCTCGGACCCGATCCGCAAGGCCTACCCGGACAAGATCACGGTCAAGTTCTTCACGAACGCCAACGACATGGACGCCCGCCTGATCGCGGGTGACTACGACCTGGACATCAACCAGACCGGTATGTCGCCGCAGGGCCGCACCACCGCCCTGAAGCAGCACAAGGCCAACCTGGACAACCCGGTCTCCGGCTACATCCGCTACGCGGTCTTCCCGCAGAGCGTGAAGCCGTTCGACAACGAGCACTGCCGCAAGGCCGTGATCTACGGCGCCGACCACGTCTCGCTGCAGAACGCGCGCGGTGGCCCCGTCGCCGGTGGCGACATCGGCACCAACATGCTGCCGCCGTCCGTCCCGGGCGCCGAGGGCCAGAAGTACGACCCGTACGAGCTCGCCGGTGCCAACAAGAAGGGCAACGTCGCCAAGGCCAAGGAAGAGCTGAAGGCCTGCGGCCAGCCGAACGGCTTCAAGACCACCATCGCCGTCCGCAACAACAAGCCGGCCGAGGTCGCCACCGCCGAGTCCCTCCAGGCCTCGCTGAAGAAGGTCGGCATCACCGTCGACATCGACCAGTACGACGGCTCGCAGAGCTCCGGCATCATCGGCAGCCCCTCGAACGTGAAGAAGAAGGGCTACGGCATCATCATCATGGGCTGGGGCCCGGACTTCCCGTCCGTCCAGGGCTACGGTCTGCCGCTGTGGAGCAGCAAGTACATCCTCGAGAGCGGCAACAACAACTACGCCCTCATCAAGGACAAGACGATCGACGGCCTGTTCAACCAGTACGTCACCACGCTGGACGACGCCGGCAAGGTCAAGATCGCCACGGAGATCAACCACAAGGTCATGGAGGGCGGCTACTACCTGCCCTTCGTCTTCGAGAAGTTCATCAACTGGCGCTCGAGCAACCTGGCCAACGTCTACACGACGGACGCGTACAGCGGTATGTACGACTTCGTCAACCTCGGCCTGAAGTCCGCGAAGTAACCCCGGCACACCCGCCGTACGGCACGAAAGGCAGGTGAAGGCCGGCGCGGCGTGACCGTGGGCCACCGGACGACCTCCGGTGGCCCGCGGTCCGCAGCGGGCCGAGATCTGTGCTCGCTTACCTGATCAGGCGGCTCTTCGCCGCCGCAGTGATGCTCGTGGTCATCGTCATGGTGGTCTTCGGCATCTTCTTCCTCGTCCCGAAGTGGGCGGGTGTCGACATCGCCACCAGCTTCGTGGGCAAGCAGGCCGACCCTGCGGCCGTCGAGGCCGTGCGGCAGAAGCTCGGTCTGAGCGAACCGATCTACGTCCAGGTCTGGGAGTTCTTCAAGGGCATCTTCGCGGGTCGCACCTACGCGGCCGGCGGTGATGTCACGGAGTGCGCCGCGCCCTGCTTCGGCTACTCGTTCCGCAGCGAGCAGGCCATCTGGCCGGTGCTGACCGATCGCTTCCCGGTGACCCTGGGGCTCGCGCTCGGTGCCGCCGTGCTGTGGCTGCTGTTCGGTGTCGCGGCGGGTGTCCTCTCCGCCCTCAAGCGGGGCACCCTGTGGGACCGCAGCGCGATGGTCGTCGCCCTCGCGGGTGTCTCCCTGCCCATCTACTTCACCGGTCTGCTCAGCCTGGCGATCTTCTCCTACGGCCTGGGCTGGATCAACGCGGAGTACGTGCCACTGGAGGAGAGCTTCACCGGCTGGCTCGGCGGCATGATCCTCCCGTGGATCACCCTCGCGTTCCTGTACGCGGCGATGTACGCCCGGATCACCCGCGCCACCATGCTGGAGATCCTCGGCGAGGACTACATCCGCACCGCCCGCGCCAAGGGCCTGCGCGAGGGCGTCGTCATCCGCAAGCACGCCATGCGCTCGACGATGACGCCCATCCTGACCATGCTGGGCATGGACCTCGGCGCCCTGATCGGCGGCGCGATCCTGACCGAGACCACGTTCAGCCTGCCCGGCCTCGGCCAGGCGGTGCTCAACGCGATCAAGAACCAGGACCTGCCCGTCATCCTGGGCGTCACCCTGATCACTTCTCTCGCGGTGCTCATCGCCAACCTCGTGGTGGACGTCCTGTACGCCGTGATCGACCCCCGAGTGAGGCTCGCATGACCGAACTGAGCAAGACCGGAGCGGCCGTGGGGGAGCCCACGGGCACCTCGCCGGCCCCGGCCTCCTTCCTGGAAGTGCGCGACCTGAAGGTGCACTTCCCGACCGACGACGGCCTGGTCAAGTCCGTCGACGGGCTCAGCTTCCAGCTGGAGAAGGGCAAGACCCTCGGCATCGTGGGCGAGTCGGGCTCCGGCAAGTCGGTGACCTCGCTCGGCATCATGGGCCTGCACACCGCCGGCCAGTACGGCAAGCGCAAGGCGCAGATCTCCGGCGAGATCTGGCTGAACGGCACCGAGCTGCTGTCCGCCGACCCGGACCACGTGCGCAAGCTGCGCGGCCGCGACATGGC
Source organism: Streptomyces sp. NPDC107522 (assembly GCF_055657525.1). Taxonomy (NCBI): domain Bacteria; kingdom Bacillati; phylum Actinomycetota; class Actinomycetes; order Kitasatosporales; family Streptomycetaceae; genus Streptomyces; species Streptomyces sp. NPDC107522. Next base: position 9,839 of record NZ_JBVKAU010000013.1, read on the forward strand.
GATGATCTTCCAGGACCCGCTGTCCGCGCTGCACCCGTACTACACGATCGGCCACCAGATCGTGGAGGCGTACCGCATCCACCACGACGTCGACAAGAAGACCGCGAAGCGCCGTGCGGTCGAGATGCTCGACCGGGTGGGCATCCCGCAGCCGGACAAGCGGGTCGACAGCTACCCGCACGAGTTCTCCGGCGGCATGCGCCAGCGCGCCATGATCGCGATGTCGCTGGTGAACAACCCCGAACTGCTCATCGCGGACGAGCCGACGACCGCCCTCGACGTCACCGTCCAGGCGCAGATCCTGGACCTCATCCGCGACCTGCAGACGGAGTTCGGCTCCGCGGTCATCATCATCACCCACGACCTGGGTGTCGTCGCCGAGCTGGCCGACGACATCCTGGTGATGTACGGCGGCCGCTGCGTCGAGCGCGGACCGGCCGAGAAGGTCTTCTACGAGCCCCGCCACCCCTACACCTGGGGCCTGCTCGGCTCTATGCCGCGCCTGGACCGCGAGCAGCAGGACCGCCTCATCCCGGTCAAGGGCTCCCCGCCCTCCCTCATCAACGTCCCGTCGGGCTGCGCCTTCCACCCCCGCTGCCCGTACGCGGACCTTCCTAAGGACAACGTCACCCGTACCGTCCGCCCCGACCTGGCCGAGGTCGGCAGCCGGCACTGGGCCGCCTGCCATCTGACCAAGGAGCAGCGGGAGCGTATCTGGACCGAAGAGATTGCGCCGAAGCTGTGAGCGAGGACAAAGCTGTGACCACTCCCGCGAAGAGCGACGGCACCGAGGCGGAGGCCGTCGGCGCGGCCACCCTCACCAAGGACGCCGCTCCCGGCGAGGTCCTGCTGAAGGTGACCGGGCTGCAGAAGCACTTCCCGATCAAGCAGGGCCTGTTCCAGCGGCAGGTCGGCGCGGTGCACGCGGTCGACGGCATCGACTTCGAGGTCAGGGCCGGTGAAACCCTCGGCGTGGTGGGGGAGTCGGGCTGCGGCAAGTCGACGATGGGCCGGCTGATCACCCGGCTGCTCGAACCGACCGCCGGCACCGTGGAGTTCGAGGGCAAGGACATCACGCACCTCGGCGTCAGCGGGATGCGCCCGCTGCGCCGTGACGTGCAGATGATCTTCCAGGACCCGTACTCCTCGCTGAACCCGCGCCACACCATCGGCACGATCATCGGCGCCCCCTTCCGGCTCCAGGGCGTCACGCCCGAGGGCGGCATCAAGAAGGAAGTGCAGCGGCTGCTGTCGGTGGTCGGCCTCAACCCCGAGCACTACAACCGCTACCCGCACGAGTTCTCCGGCGGTCAGCGCCAGCGCATCGGCATCGCCCGCGCGCTCGCGCTGAACCCCAAGCTCGTGGTGGCGGACGAGCCGGTCTCCGCGCTGGACGTGTCCATCCAGGCGCAGGTCGTCAACCTCCTCGACGACCTCCAGGACGAGCTGGGCCTGACGTACGTGATCATCGCGCACGACCTCTCGGTCGTCCGGCACGTCTCGGACCGGATCGCGGTGATGTACCTCGGCAAGATCGTGGAGCTCGCCGACCGCGACCTGCTCTACAAGACGCCGATGCACCCGTACACCAAGGCGCTGATGTCGGCGGTCCCGATACCGGACCCCAGGCGCAAGAACGCCAAGAGCGAGCGCATCCTGCTCAAGGGCGACGTACCCTCGCCGATCTCCCCGCCGAGCGGCTGCCGCTTCCACACCCGGTGCTGGAAGGCGACGCAGGTCTGCACGACGGTCGAGCCGCCGCTCGTCGAGCTGCGCCCCGGCCAGCGCGTCGCCTGCCACCACCCGGAGAACTTCGAGGACCAGCAGCCGCAGGACACGGTGCTGCTGACCGTGGCCAAGGAGGCGGCGGAGCTGCTCTCCGACGAGGTGCTGGCGGAGTCCGCGGAGACGTCGGCGGCGGTGGCTGCGGAGGTGACCTCCGAGGCTGCCGAGGCGACCGAGGCGGCCAGGGGGACGGCGGATTCCGAGGAACCCTCGGAGCCGTCAAAGGAAGAGGACAAGTAAGAGAACTCACGCCCCTGCCTTGCTTTGCAAGGCAGGGGCGTTTTCCTGCGCAAGAATGTCAGGGTGCTCCAGCAACTGTTCAGCCCGTCCGTCCAGCACACGCTCGACCTGATCGGCATCTTCGTCTTCGCCATCTCCGGCGCCCTGCTGGCCGTCCGCAAGAACTTCGACGTCTTCGGCATCGCCGTCCTCGCCGAGGTCACGGCCCTGGGCGGCGGGCTGTTCCGGGACGTGATCATCGGCGCCGTACCCCCGGCCGCCTTCACGGACCTGGGGTACTTCCTGACCCCGCTGCTCGCCGCGCTCCTCGTCTTCTTCCTCCACCCGCACGTGGAGCGCATCCAGACCGGCGTGAACGTCTTCGACGCGGCGGGCCTCGGCCTGTTCTGCGTCGCCGGCACGACGAAGGCGTACGACTACGGCCTGGGCCTCACCGCGTCCGCCACCCTGGGCCTCGCGACCGCCGTCGGCGGCGGTGTGCTGCGGGACGTCCTCGCCAACGAGGTGCCGTCACTGCTGCGCTGGGACCGCGACCTGTACGCGGTCCCGGCGATCGTCGGCGCCACGATGGTCGTCCTGTGCATCCACTACGACGCCCTGAACCCGCTCACCAGCGCCCTCGCGGCCGTCACGGCCTTCGTTCTGCGGCTGCTCGCGATGCGGTTCCACTGGCGAGCTCCGCGGGCCTGGAACCGGCGGTCGACGGTGCGAGAGGAGTAGTCCCCGGCGCCGTCCGGGCCCGGTGCCCGGTCCCCATCACCTCGGTCAGCCAGCGGAACGCGGGCACCACCTGAGGCTTCCACAGCGCCATGGTGTGGCCGCCCGCACTGCTCGGGATGAACACCACGTCCACGGTCGTGGGCGCCTTCGCGGCGCGCTGGAGGGCCATCGCCGCCTCGTACCCGTCATTCGGTTGCCCCGACATGTAGAGCGCGACGCGCGGCGGCACACGGGAGTCCTTCAGAAGCTCGTACGGGTTGTTCGCCGCCCGCAGGGCCGGGGACTTGCCGGCGAGTGACTGGGGTACGGCTATGGGGTCGTTGTAGCCGGACATGCTCACCGCGGCCCGGTAGCGGTCCGGGTGGGCGACGGCCAGCTTCGCCGCGCAGTGCGCGCCCGCCGAGTACCCGGCCACCGCCCAGCCGTCCGGCGCTGCCTGCGCCCGGAAGTTGTCCATGACCATCTTCGGCACGTCGATGCTGAGCCAGCTGTCGGCGTTCACCTTGCCGGGGATGTTCGCGCAGCCGGTGTCCTGGCCGGGCAGCAGTGTGGTGCGCGGCGAGACGATGATGAACGGCGCGATCTGCCCGCTGCGCATCAGCGGCGCCAGCTGCTGGGGCGCGTCCATCGTGCCGTACCACGCCTTCGAGGAGCCCGGATAGCCCGGCAGCACCTCGACGACGGGGAACTTGTGATCACGGTAGGCGGGCTCGTGGTACTGCGGCGGCAGCCAGACGTTGACCTCGGCGTGCACTCCGGACACCCGGCCCTTGAGCTGGGTGACGAGCACCCCGCCCTCCGCGCGCATGCCCGGTCCCTTGGCCGGCTTGAAGACCTGACGGACCTTGGGCAGTTTCTCCAGCGCGATCCCGCCGGTGCCGCTCGCTCCGAGGTCGGCCGCCTCCTGCACATGGTCGCTGGTGCCGAGCAGGTCCCCCCAGTTGTCGTACAGCTGGTTGGAGTTGTTGACCAGCGTGAAGACCAGGGCGACCGCCGTGCCCTGGGCGAACAGCACCATCAGCACCCTGGCGGCGGCCCGCAGGACCCTCGGCCCGCGCACCCGCGACCAGAGGACCAGTGGCAACGCGACGGCGAGGACGCACAGCGCGACGAGCGTGTAGAGGAACGCGGTCCCGGTGAGACTCATGTCCCGATAGAGGGCTTATCGCCGTCTCAGGTTTCGGACGGGTGCCGACACTTACCGAAAAGTTGCCCACATCTCAATGCGCCTTGACGCCCGTGGACGCTGCCGGGCGCATCACCGCGCACCAGCAAAGCTACCGCTTAGTAGTTGGCTGTTGTACGGTTCATCCATGCCAGAAGCAGCTTCCGCACCGACGGCCCTGCGGGCCACCGTCGGCGACAGCGAGTTCGACCGCGACACCGCGCTCACCCGGCGCGAACCCGGCGTCTACGACATCGACCTCTCGGCCGGCTGGACCATCATCAGCGCCGTCAACGGCGGCTATCTGCTGGCTGTCCTGGGCCGCGCCCTCGCGGACGCCCTCCCGCACGGTGACCCGTTCACCATCTCCGCGCACTACCTGACCGCCTCCCAGCCGGGCCCCGCGGTCGTCCGCACGGACGTGGTACGCACGGGGCGGACGCTGTCGACCGGCCAGGCCTCGCTCTTCCAGTACGACGAGCAGGGCCACGAGGTCGAACGGATCCGTGTCCTCGCGTCCTACGGCGACCTGGACTCCCTCCCCGACGATGTCCGCACGACGGCGAAGCCGCCCGCGATCCCGCCGATGGACCAGTGCTTCGGCCCCGAGGACGGTCCCGCCCCCGTCTCCGGCAGCTCGGCCATCGCCGACCGGCTGATGCTGAAGCTGGACCCGTCGACGCTGGGCTGGGCGCTCGGGCAGCCGAGCGGCAAGGGCGAGATGCGGGCCTGGTTCGGCCTCGCGGACGGCCGCGATCCCGACCCCCTCTCCCTGCTGCTGGCGGTCGACGCGCTGCCTCCGACGGCTTTCGAGATCGGCATCTCCGGCTGGGTCCCGACAGTGGAGCTGACCGTGCATGTGCGGTGCCGACCGGCGCCGGGGCCGCTGCGGGTGTCCATCACCACGCGGAACCTCGCCGGTGGCTTCCTGGAGGAGGACGCCGAGGTCTGGGACAGCGCGGACCGGCTGGTGGCGCAGTCGAGGCAGCTGGCGCGGGTGAGGCTCGGGGCCTGAAGTGGCCGCTTCTGTCACGGCCTTGTACCAGCGAGTAGGGCGAGACTCCGAGGAAACGCGCAGGTCAGCCGGATCTCTTTAGGTGCGCTTTGCTCCCGGCACAGGCCTCGTACAGCACGGCCTCAAGGAAGCCCCAGGCGCGGTTGGTTGAGTTCCCAGCCCCAGGACTTCCTCATCTTCCTTGGAGCTGTTTCTCATGAAGCGTGCGCGTCTCCTCCCCGCGGTGGCCCTGCTGGCGCTCTCGCCCCTGGCCCTGGTGGCCTGCGGCTCCGGCGACTCGTCGTCGACCTCGAACAGCGGCAACTCCGGTCAGCAGTCATCGTCGTCGTGCCGGCCGCCGAGCGGTGCTCGGTCGGGGCCCCGAGCGGCGCCCCGTCGGGCGCCCCGACCGCCCAGCCGTCCGGTGCGCCCTCGGGGGCGCCGAGTGGTGCGCCCAGCGGCGGTCAGGGTGGTGGCGGCCAGGGTGGCCCCGGTGGCGGGCAGGGCGGTGGCTGTGGCGGTCCGGGCGGGGGTCAGGGTGGTGGGGCGGCTCCCAGCGGTGCGCCGAGTGGTGCGCCGAGCGCGGCTGCTACGGCGACCAAGAGCTGACGCGGCACGCCGTACGACGCCGTACGACAGGGGCGGCACTCCCGGTGGACGGGGGTGCCGCCCCTCGTCGTGCCGACGCTCAGTCCAGCCAGTGCTCGCGGCCGATGCTGATCAGCCGCATCTGACGGGTGGCGACCTGGGCGACGCGCCGCCGTTCCTCTTCCGGTGCGTCCAGGGCGTCCAGGAACAGGGAGGCCGTCATCAGCATCTGGTCGACGTAGAGGTTGGCGAGCATGAGGAGGTCGTCGTCGTTCCAGCCTTCGGACACCGGGTCCTTGGTGAGCGCGACCTTCACTTCGTCGGCGAAGCGGGCCAGTTGGTCCTGGATCGCCTCCCGTACCGACTGCACCCCGCCGTGCCGTTCGCGGGCGATGAAGCGGACGTGGGCCGGATGGGTCGCGACATGCTGGGCGATCAACCCGACGGCGCGCTCTATGCGTTGGTCGGCCTCGCCGGCCGAGGAGACGATCGAGCGGATCATCGGGTGCAGGCTGCCGAGCGCCTCCTCGACGAGGGCGACGCCGAGGTCGGCGGTGGAGCGGAAGTGCCGGTAGAAGGCCGTCGGGGCGACGCCGACCTCGCGGGTGACCTCACGCAGCCCCAGACTGCTCAGGCTCTGCTCCTCCAGCAGGCCCAACGCCGCGTCCAGGAGCGCCTGCCGGGTCTTCTGTTTCTGGGCCTGCCGGATGCCGAGGGTGTGACTCATGCCATGCAGTTAACAACTGTTCTCTGGAATTGAAAAGCCGTAGGGCGCGCTAGACTTGGAGTCAGTGAACAAGTGTTACTACAACTGTTCACCGAAACGTAACGAGTGAGATCGACGCAAGAGATCTCGGAGGGGGATCCATCCCATGCTGTTCCTCGTCGCAGCACTTCTGCTGCTGGGCGTGCTGCTGGGTGCCGTGGCTCACGCGCCGCTCGGCTTCACCGCCGTCGCCGCTGCCGTGATCGCCGTCTGGCTGGCCGTCTTCGCCGCCCGCGAGCGTCACGCGCGCCGCCACTGACTCCGTCCACCGGTCCGTACCGACCCTTCAGGAGCTGACACCCATGCAACTCACCGCACCGGCCACCGGTCGCCCCGGCACCCGCACGCGCACCCGCGATGCCGACGGCATGGCCGTGGCGTCCTTCATCCTCGGCCTCCTCGGCCTCCTCGTCTTCAACCTCTTCCTCGGCCCGACCGCCATCGTCCTTGCGGCGGCGTCCCTCTGGCGCGGCACGAACCGCAGGGGCAGGGCACTCCTCGGCATGGGCCTGGGCGTCGCCGACCTGGTCGTCCTGCTGACGCTCATGCAGGTGGACAACACGCTGTCGTGGAGCTTCTAGACGCTGCCTGAGCCGACGGCGAACGGCCAGGGGCGAGCCGTTACCGCCGCGGGCAGTCGTTCCGCAGGGTGATGGGGGAGCGTGGACGCGGTCTGCACCGCGGGGCGCGTCGCCATCGACCTCCAGGGCAACGCAGGTAAGGCGTGCTGCCTCGCAGCGGCGGGGAACCTTGACACGAGCCCCCTTACCGGCGCCCCTTAGAATCATGGCCACCATGGCTTACCTCGACCACGCCGCGACCACCCCGATGCTTCCGGAGGCGGCAGAGGCGCTGACCGCCCAGCTGAGCGTCACGGGCAACGCCTCCTCCCTCCACGCATCCGGCCGCCGCGCACGGCGCACCGTCGAGGAGGCCCGCGAAACCCTCGCGGAAGCGCTCGGCGCCCGCCCCAGCGAGGTCGTCTTCACCTCCGGCGGCACCGAGGCCGACAACCTCGCGGTGAAGGGCCTGTACTGGTCCCGCCGCGACGCCGACCCGGCAGGCACCCGCACCCGCGTCCTCGCCAGCCCCGTCGAGCACCACGCCGTCCTCGACGCCGTCCACTGGCTCGCCGAGCACGAGGGCGCCACGGTCGAGTACCTCCCGGTCGACTCCTACGGCCGCGTCCACCCGGACGCCCTGCGCGAGGCCATCGCCCGCAACCCCCACGACGTCGCCCTGGCCACCGTCATGTGGGCCAACAACGAGATCGGCACGGTCATGCCGATCCGCGAACTGGCCGACGCGGCAAGGGAGTTCGACGTCCCCCTGCACGCCGACGCCGTCCAGGCCTTCGGTCAGGTCCCCGTCGACTTCGCCGCCTCCGGCCTCGCCGCGATGACCGTCTCCGGCCACAAGATCGGCGGCCCCTACGGCATCGGCGCCCTGATCCTCGGCCGCGAGTACACCCCCGTACCCGTCCTGCACGGCGGCGGCCAGGAGCGCCACGTCCGCTCCGGCACCCTCGACGTCCCCGCGATCGCCTCCTTCGCGGTCGCCGGCCGCCTCGCCGCCGAACAGCGCGAATGGTTCGCGAGCGAGATCGGCGCCCTGCGCGACGCCTTGGTCGAGTCGGTCCGTACGGCCGTCCCGGACGCGATCCTCGGCGGCGACCCGGCACCCGGCGGCCGCCTCCCGGCCAACGCGCACTTCACCTTCCCGGGCTGCGAGGGCGACTCCCTGCTGCTCCTCCTGGACGCCCAGGGCATCGAGTGCTCCACCGGCTCCGCCTGCACCGCGGGCGTCGCACAGCCCAGCCACGTCCTCCTGGCCACCGGCACCGACCCCGACCTGGCCCGCGGCACCCTCCGCTTCTCCCTCGGCCACACTTCCACGGAGGCCGACGTCGAGGCGGTCGCCAAGGCGATCGGCCCGGCGGTGGAACGGGCACGGGCGGCAGGGCTCACCTAGGACAGGTCCCGGGCCGCTACGCCGGCGCCGTACGCGCCGCCCGCACCAGCTTCATGTACCGGTCCCAGTCCCAGTGCTTCCCGGGGTCCGTGTGGTCGGTCCCCGGCACCTCCACATGCCCGATGATGTGCTCGCGGTCGACGGGGATGTCGTAGCGCGCGCATATCCGGGCCGTGAGCCGCGCCGACGCCTCGTACATCTCGTCCGTGAGGTCCTGCGGACGGTCCACGAAGCCCTCGTGCTCGATGCCGACGCTGCGCTCGTTGTAGTCGCGGTTGCCCGCGTGGTACGCCACGTCCAGCTCGCGGATCATCTGCGTGATGTGGCCGTCCTTACGCACGATGTAGTGCGCGGCCGCCCCGTGCTCCGGGTCCTGGAAGACCTTCACCGCGCTGTCGAAGCTGCCCTGGGTGACATGGATGATCACCATGTCTATGCCGTAGTCGTCGGGACGGTCCGCCCGTCTCCAGTTCGCGTCCGACGCCGCCACCCACCGCGCGCCCGCGTAGTCGACCTCGCCCTCCTTGCGCGGCTTCTCCACGCCGGGCACCCGCCACCACAGGCGCGCCAGCTCGTCGCGGGCCAGCACGGCCGAGCCCGCCGCGGCCGCCGTCCCACCGATCAGCAACGCGCGACGCCCGACCTTCCGGTCGCCGTCCTTCGGAGCCTTCCGCTGTCCCATGTGATCGTCAACGCATACTCGCGGGCCCTGGTTCCCACGTCCCCGTACCCTGGAAGGGTTATGACTCACACCGCGCAGCCCTCCCGCCCCCTCCGCGTCCTCGCCGCCATGTCCGGCGGGGTCGACTCCGCCGTCGCCGCCGCCCGCGCGGCCGAAGCGGGCCACGACGTGACCGGCGTCCACCTAGCGCTCTCCGCGAACCCTCAATCCTTCCGCACGGGCGCGCGGGGCTGTTGCACCATCGAGGACTCCCGCGACGCCCGCCGTGCCGCGGACGTCATCGGCATCCCGTTCTACGTGTGGGACCTCGCCGACCGCTTCCGCGAGGACGTGGTCGAGGACTTCATCGCCGAGTACGAGGCCGGCCGCACGCCCAACCCGTGCCTGCGCTGCAACGAGAAGATCAAGTTCGCCGCCCTGCTCGACAAGGCCCTGGCCCTCGGTTTCGACGCGGTCTGCACCGGCCACTACGCCAAGGTCGCCCTGAACGACGACGGCACCCGCGAGCTGCACCGCGCCTCCGACATGGCCAAGGACCAGTCGTACGTCCTCGGCGTGCTGGACGAGAAGCAGCTGGCGCACGCGATGTTCCCGCTCGGCGACACGGTGACGACGAAGGACGAGATCCGCGCCGAGGCCGAGCGCAGGGGCCTCGCGGTGGCGAAGAAGCCCGACTCGCACGACATCTGCTTCATCGCCGACGGCGACACCCAGGGCTTCCTCGCGAACCGCCTGGGCAAGGCGGAGGGCGACATCGTCGACGAGTCCGGCGCCAAGCTCGGCACTCACGAGGGCGCGTACGGCTTCACCATCGGCCAGCGCAAGGGCCTGCGCATCGGCACCCCGGCCGCCGACGGCAAGCCGCGCTACGTCCTCGACATCTCGCCGGTGAACAACACGGTGACGGTCGGCCCGGCGTCCGCCCTGGACGTCACCGCCCTCACCGCCATCAAGCCCCGCTGGTGCGGCGCCGCCCCGACCGGCCCCGGCACCTACACCGCCCAGCTGCGCGCCCACGGCGGCGAGACCGAGGTGACCGCCGAACTCATCGACGGCTCCCTGGAGGTCACGTTCACCGAGCCGGTCCGGGGCGTGGCCCCCGGCCAGGCGATCGTCCTGTACGACGGCACGCGCGTGGTGGGCTCGGCGACGATCGCTTCGACGGTGCGGGCGACGCCCTCGACCGTCTGAGACGGCCCGGAAGTTCCCGCGTGAGGGCACGCGCGTGTGCTCCCCCGTGGCACACGCGCGTGCCCGGCCCGGTCGCCCCGATCAGCCCCCGAAGAACTCCACCAGCACCGGCCCGAGGACGTCCGGCTCCACCATGTGGGTCTGCCCTTCCAGGCTTCGGTACGTCCCTTCCGGCACGGCTTCCGCGATCGCCCGCGCCGCCTCGCGCATCCACGCGGGGCTCGCGCCACCCGCCACGGCCAGCACCGGGGCCGTGATCGAGGCCAGGCGTTCCCGGGGCACCTGACCGTCGCCCATCACCGCGTCGTCGTAGGCGAGACTGGGCGCGATCGACTCCATGCCGGGCCACATGGGGGAGTGGCGGGCGCCCTGGATCATCTCCTCGGCCATCCCGGTCAGCCGCAGGAACAGCTCGACCGCGTCCCCGCGACGGCCCTGCCCGAGCGCCTCGGTCAGCCGCTCGGTGTACTCGGCGCGCTCCTTCGCGCCGCCCTCGTAGACGGCGAACGGCACCTCGTACACCGCGACCTGACGCACCGGCAGCCCGCTCGCCGCCGCCTCCAGCACCAGCGCGCCGCCCGACGAGACGCCGCACAGCGCCGCCTCGCCGCCCACCGCCTCGATCAGCGCGGCGAGGTCCTCGACCTCCCGCTCCACCGCGTACGGCGCCGTGTCACCGCTCTCGCCACGCCCCCGGCGGTCGTACACGACGACCCGGAAGCGGTCCGACAGGGGAACGGCCAGCGGCGCCACCGTGCCCCCGGTGGACATCGCGCCGCTCACGAGGATCACCGCCGGACCCCGACCGGTGCTCTCGTACGAGATGGAGGTGCCGTCGCGCGAAATGGTCTTCTTGTCCATGCCTGTGGAGACTGCCGTACGGCACCGGGCTAATCGCTTACGACACTTCGACTTCGTAGAAGCAGAGGTGGTCCTTGATCTCGGCCACGTCCGGCTTCGGGTCCGGGTACGCCCAGACGAGGTCCGCCGCGTCCGGCAGCGACCAGTAGGAGGCCGTTCCCTTGAACGGGCAGTACGTGTGCGTGTCGGAGGGCGTCAGCAGGTCCAGTCGTACGTCCTCGGCCGGGATGTAGTACCGCACGGGACAGCCCGTCTCCCGCAGCACGAGCGGCCGCTCGCTCTCCGCCAGGACCTGGTCGCCGTGGACGACCCGTACGCGCTGGGTGCCCTGCTCGATCGTGATCGTGTGTCCGTCAGCCATACCCGAAGAGCGTTCGCGGGCCCCCGGTTCTTCCCGCGTACGGTGGCTCCATGCGAATCTGCGTCTTCCTCTCCGCCGCCGACCTCGACGACCGTTACACCCGCCCCGCGCGCGAGTTCGCGAAACTGCTGGGCAAGGGCGGACACACACTCGTGTGGGGCGGCTCCGACGTCGGGCTGATGAAGGTCGTCGCCGACGGGGTGCAGGAGGCGGGCGGGCGGCTCGTCGGGGTCTCCGTCGAGTTCCTGGCCGCCAAGGTCCGCCCGGGCGTCGACGAGATGGTGATCGCGAAGGACCTCGCCGAGCGCAAGAAGCTGCTCCTGGAGAAGGCCGACGCCGTGGTGATCATGGTCGGCGGCACGGGCACTTTGGACGAGGCGACGGAGATCCTGGAACTGAAGAAGCACGGCCACACGGACAAGCCGGTGGTCCTGCTCAACACCGCGGGCTTCTACGACGGCCTGAAGGAGCAGTTCCGCCGCATGGAGGACGAGGGCTTCCTGCCCCGCCCGCTGACCGACCTGGTGTTCTTCGCGGAGGAGCCGGTGGGGGCGCTGGCGTACCTGGAGGAGAGCCGCGGAGTGGAGTGAGCAGGGGGTGGCGTGAGCCCGGGAGCGGCTGAGCAGGGAGTGGCGTAACCGGGAGCGGGTGAGCCGGGGAGCGGAGTGGCCTAGCACTGATGCGAGCATGACGGGCATGGCTACTCATGTGATCACCGGAGCGGGTTCCGGCATCGGCGCGGCCGTCGCGCGCCGCCTGCACGCGCGCGGGGACGATCTCGTCCTCCACGCGCGCGACGCGGGCCGTGCGAAGGAGCTGGCGGCGGCGTTCCCCGGCGCGAAGACGCTGGTCGGCGACCTGGCGGACCCGGACAAGCTGTCCTGGGCCTTCTCGCACCAGTCACTCCCGGACCGGGTCGACTCCCTGCTCCACATCGCCGGGGTCGTGGACCTCGGCCCGGTGGGCGACCTGACCCCGAAGTCCTGGCGGCACCAGCTCAACGTCAACCTGATCTCGCCGGCCGAACTGACCCGCCACTTCCTGCCCCAACTCCGCGCCACCCGCGGCCACGTGGTCTTCGTGAACTCGGGCGCCGGCCTCAACGCCCACGCCGACTGGTCCGCGTACGCCGCCTCCAAGCACGGCCTCAAGGCCCTCGCGGACTCCCTGCGCCACGAGGAACACGCCAACGGCATCCGCGTCACCTCCGTCTACCCCGGCCGCACGGCCAGCCCCATGCAGGCCAAGGTCCACCAGCAGGAGGGCAAGGAGTACGACGCCTCGAAGTGGATCGACCCGGAGTCGGTGGCCACGACGATCCTGATGGCGATCGACCTCCCCAGGGACGCGGAGGTCAACGACCTGACGGTGCGGCCGGGGAGGTGACGGCAGGGAAGTGACGGCACTCTCGCAGCGCCGCTCCCGGCATCCCAGCGCGTCCGGCATTTGAGGACGAGGCCCTTTCGGGGCCGACGGGGGTCCAGGGGGCGGAGCCCCCTGGCGGGGTGGAAGGGGCGGAGTCCCTTCAGGATGGGACGGTAGGGGCGGCGGGGGCGAAAACCATACGTAGGCTTCACCACGTGAACGACAACCCCACCTTCGCCCCCGCCACCGGCATCGGTTCCATGCCCGGCGGCGACGCCCGCGAGGCCGCCAAGACCGTCACCGGTTCCTTCGAGGACTTCCCGTTCCTCGCCGAGCTGCCCGCGCGCGGCCCCGGCGCGGACATGATCGGGCGGACCGCCGGGATGCTCGTCGAGCTGTACGCGCGCGTGGAGCCCAGCGGATGGCGAATCGGGGACCGGCCGGGCCGGGACACCAAGCGGGCGCGGTCGTGGCTGGGGGAGGACCTCGACGCGCTGGAGGAGTTCACGCAGGGGTACGAGGGGATGGTGAAGGTCCAGGCCGTGGGGCCGTGGACCCTCGCCGCCGCGCTGGAGCTGAAGAACGGCGAGGCCGCCCTCTCCGACGCCGGCGCCTGCCGCGACCTCGCCGCCTCGCTCGCCGAAGGGCTGCGCCAGCACCTCACGGAGGTCCGGCGCCGCATCCCAGGCGCCCAACTCGTCCTCCAACTCGACGAGCCCTCCCTCATCGCCGTACTGCGCGGCCAGGTCAAGACGGCCAGCGGCTACCGCACCCACCGGGCCGTGGACCGGCAGATCGTCGAGGCCACGCTCCGGGACGTCGTCGGGGTTCACGGCGACGGCCCCGTCGTGGTCCACTCGTGCGCACCGGACGTCCCGTTCGCCCTGCTGCGCCGGGCGGGCGCGGCGGCGATCTCCTTCGACTTCTCCCTCCTCACCGAGCGTGACGACGACGCGATCGGCGAGGTGGTGGAAGCGGGGACCCGGCTCTTCGCAGGTGTCGTCCCGGGCACGGACGGCCCATTGTCAGACCCTGCCGGTAGCGTCATGGGTGTCAGGACGCTGTGGCGCAGGCTGGGGCTGTCACCGGGGCTTCTCGCGGAGGCGGTCACTCTCACGCCGTCGTGCGGACTCGCGGGGGCCTCCCCGCAGTACGCGCGCAAGGTTCTCGCCCACTGCGTCCGGGCGGCGAGATCCCTCGCTGACAACCCAGAGTAACGGGAGGACAACACGGTGGCCGGCGACAAGCAAGCGGAGACGACGGCGGTGCCCGCCGAGGCCCGCGAGAAGCACGCGCAGCTGGCGGAGCAGGTCGAGGAGCACCGCTTCCGGTACTACGTGAAGGACGCTCCCGTCATCAGCGACGCGGAGTTCGACAAGCTGCTCAAGACGCTGGAGGCGCTGGAGGCGGAGTACCCCGAGCTGCGCACCCCGGACTCGCCGACGCAGAAGGTCGCGGGGTCGTACGAGACGGAGTTCACGGCGGTCGAGCACCGCCAGAGGATGCTGTCGCTCGACAACACCTTCAACGACGACGAACTCGCCGCCTGGGCCGACCGTATCGCGAGGGAACTGGGCGACCTGGAGTACCACTTTCTGTGCGAGCTGAAGGTCGACGGCCTCGCCGTCAACCTCACCTACGAAAAGGGCCGCCTCACGCGCGCGGCCACCCGGGGTGACGGCCGCACCGGTGAGGACATCACCCCGAACGTCCGCACGATCGCGGAGATCCCGGACCGCCTCACGGGCGACCAGGTCCCCGACCTGGTGGAGATCCGCGGCGAGGTCTACTTCCCGATGGAGAAGTTCCTCGAACTCAATGAGCGCCTGGTCGCCGCGGGCGACAAGCCCTTCGCCAACCCGCGCAACGCCGCTGCCGGTTCGCTGCGCCAGAAGGACCCCCGCGTCACCGCCACCCGCCCCCTGCACATGGTCGTGCACGGCATCGGCGCACTGGAGGGCTTCACCGGCCTGACCCGCCTCTCCCAGGCCTACGACCTCCTCAAGACCTGGGGCCTGCCCACCTCACGGCACAACCAGGTGGTCGAGGACCTCGACGGCGTACGGCAGTTCATCGCCCACTACGGCGAGAACCGCCACTCCGTCGAGCACGAGATCGACGGAGTCGTCGTCAAGCTCGACGAGATCCGCCTCCAGGGCCGTCTCGGCTCCACCGCGCGCGCACCGCGCTGGGCGATCGCGTACAAGTACGCGCCGGAAGAGGTCAACACCAAGCTCATCGACATCAAGGTGGGCGTCGGCCGCACCGGCCGCGTCACGCCCTACGCCCAGGTCGAGCCGGTCACGGTCGCGGGCAGCGAGGTCGAGTTCGCCACCTTGCACAACCAGGAGGTCGTCAAGGCCAAGGGCGTGCTCATCGGTGACACCGTGGTGATCCGCAAGGCCGGTGACGTCATCCCGGAGATCCTCGGCCCCGTCGTCGACCTGCGTGACGGCAGCGAGCGGGAGTTCGTGATGCCGAGCGAGTGCCCCGAGTGCGGGACCCCGCTGCGGCCCATGAAGGAGGGCGACATCGACCTCCGCTGCCCCAACGCGCGTACGTGCCCCGCCCAGTTGCGGGAGCGTGTCTCCTACCTCGCGGGTCGCGAGTGCCTGGACATCGAGCACTTCGGCGGGGTGGCCGCCGCCGCGCTCACCCGCCCGCTGGAGCCGGCCGACCCGCCGCTGGTCGACGAGGGTGACCTCTTCGACCTGACGGTGGAGAAGCTGCTGCCCATCAAGGCCTATGTCCTCGACCCGGACAGCGGCCTGCCCAAGCGGGACCCGAAGACGGGCGAGGAGAAGGTCGTCACGGTCTTCGCCAACCAGAAGGGCGAGCCGAAGAAGAACACCCTCGCGCTGCTGGAGAACATCGAGGCGGCCAAGCAGCGCCCGCTCTCGCGGTTCCTCAACGGGCTGTCCATCCGGCACGTCGGGCCGGTGGCGGCCCAGGCCCTCGCGCGCGAGTTCCGCTCGATCGACCGCATCGAACAGGCCACCCAGGAGGAGTTGGCGACCACCGACGGTGTCGGTCCCATCATCGCCGCCGCGCTCAAGGAGTGGTTCGCCGAGGACTGGCACCGCGAGATCGTTCGCAAGTGGAAGGCCGCCGGTGTTCCGCTCGAGGACCAGTCGACCGGCGAGGCCGAAGGCCCCCGCCCGCTGGAAGGGCTTACCGTCGTCGTCACCGGAACGCTGGAGCACTTCACCCGCGACGGCGCCAAGGAGGCACTGCAGAGTCGCGGAGCGAAGGTGACCGGATCCGTTTCGAAGAAGACGTCTTTTGTCGTCGTAGGTGACAGCCCGGGGTCGAAGTACGACAAGGCCATGCAGCTCAAGGTGCCTGTCCTGAACGAGGACGGCTTCAATGTCCTGCTGGAGCAGGGGCCCGACGCGGCGGCCGAAGTTGCCCTTCCGACAGAGGAGTAGTGGTTGAAGGCCACCCGATCGGCGCATATCAGATGCATACGGGTGGCTGGGGCGCATTCGGGCAACCGTCGACGACCGCTGCCCGTGGAAGCCTTCTGCGGCCTACTGTTGAGGGGTGCGCCTGCCGTGCCCAGCTGCGGTTGGGGCATCCCCTTGACTCTGAAGGGCTTTGAAGGGCAAGGGGAAGGGTTTTCCAACGCGGTGCCGTTGAAGGTTGTTGTCGGGCATCGGGCCGCGTGGCGTGGGCACCGCCGGCTGTGAGAGGGACGGGAATGGAACCGACCGAGAGCGCCGCCCCCGACTCACGGCTGCGCCGGCTGGCCGGCGCATGGCGGGGGTGGGCGGCGCGGACCGCGGAGCATTCGCGCGCGGAAAGAGGCGCGGGGAGCGCCGCCGCACCGCACACCGTGGCGGACGGCCACGCCGCCGTGCCGCTCGGCGCCGAGCGCACCGCCGGGCTGCCGGGCTCCGACCATGAACGGCACCTGTCCTGGCCCGCGCTGCCCGCGGCGGTCGTCGCGGCGGCCGGGTTCGTCCTCGGCGCCGGGTTCTACCGGGCGTTCACCGGCAACCACGCCCTCTTCCCGTCCGGGACCGTCGGCTGGTCCCTGGCCGTGCTGACCGGCGTCATCGTCGGCCACCTCGTCATGCTCGGCCGCGCCCGCTGGTGGGGCGGCACCGGCTCCGGCGCCGCCCTCACCCTCGCCGTGCTGGTGCTTTACGGCTGGGTGCCCGCCGGCATGGTCAGCCTCACCGTCGTCGTCCTGGTCGGCGTGGCCCGCCGGGGCCGCTGGCGGCAGGGCGTGCTGCACGGCGCGGTGGACATCCTCGGCATCGCCGCCGGCGCCCTCGTGCTGGCCGCCTTCGGCCGCGTACCGACCGTCGAGCACCCCTGGAACCCCGACACCTGGACGCTCTACACCGCGCCCGGCGTGGTGCTCGTCGCCGCCGCCTACCTCGCGGTCACCCGTGTCCTGCTCTGGTATCTGCACGCCCCGCGCGGCGGCCTGCCCACCGTCGCCCGCACCGCTCTGGTCAGACAGGGACTGGTCGCGGTCGCGCTGCTCGGTATCGCACCGCTGGTGTGCGTGGTCGCCATCGCCAAGCCGCTCCTGCTGCCGCTGTTCTCCATCCCCCTCATCGCCCTCGACTCCACCCTGTGGATCGCCCGGGCCCGGGCGGAGGAGCAGCTGCGCGACCCGCTGACCGGGCTGCCCAACCGGCAGTGGCTGCTGGAGCGCATCTGGACCGCGCTCGACGACGCCGAGCGCATCGGCGCCCGCTCCGCCCTGATGCTGATCGACCTCGACCGTTTCCGATCGGTCAACGACACCCTCGGTCATCTCGCCGGGGACCGGTTGCTGTTGCAGATAGCAGACCGGCTGCGCCTCGCCCTGCCGCGCGGAGCGGAGGCCGCGCGGCTCGGCGGCGACGAGTTCGCCGTCTTACTGCCGGTCGCCGACTCCACCACGTCCGCGACCCGCGTCGCCCGCGGCCTCGTCGCCGCCCTCAGCTCCCCGCTCGACCTCGACGGCCTCACCCTGGTCCTGGAGGCCAGCGCCGGCGTCGCCGTCTTCCCCGACCACGCCCTCGACGCCGAGGGGATGCTGCGGCGCGCGGACGTGGCGATGTACCAGGCGAAGCGAGACCGTACGGGCGTAGAGGTCTACGAGTCGAAGCGGGACTCCAACACCCCGGACCGGCTCGGCCTGCTCGGGGATCTGCGCCGGGCCCTCGACGCGCACGAGGTCGAGCTGCACTACCAGCCGAAGGTCCGCTTCGACGGACAGGTAGCCGGCCTCGAGGCCCTGGTCCGCTGGGTGCATCCGGAGCGCGGGAAGGTGCCGCCGGACGAGTTCATAGCGATCGCCGAGTCGTCCGGGCTGATGCCGCATCTGACGGAGTACGTGCTGGAGACGGCGCTCGGGCAGGTCGCTCAGTGGCGCTCTCAGGGGTTGTACGTGCCCGTCGCGGTCAACGTCTCGCCGCGCGATGTCCACACCCCCGGGTTCGCGGGTTCCGTCGCCGCGCGGCTCGCCCGGCACGGTGTCCCGGCGGGAGCGCTCCAGCTGGAGATAACGGAACACGTCCTCCTGGAGGATCCGCAGCGCGCCGCCGACACCCTCGCCGGCCTGACCGGGCACGGCGTGAAGATGTCCCTGGACGACTTCGGCACCGGGTACTCGTCCCTCGTCCACCTCAGACGCCTCCCGGTGAGCGAACTGAAGATCGACCGCTCCTTCGTCGCCCGCCTGGCCGTGGACACGGAGGACGCGGAGATCGTCCGCTGCACGGTCGACCTGGCGCATTCGCTGGGTCTGCTCGTCGTGGCCGAGGGCGTGGAGGACGACGAGACCTGGGAACGACTGCGCGACCTCGGCTGCGACGCAGTTCAGGGCTGGCTGGTCGCAGCGGCGATGCCCCCGGAAGAGACGACGGCCTGGCTGCGGGCGCGAGGATCGCGCGGTTGGCAGCGTCCGAGGGCCGCACTTCCTGCCGCCGAGTAACGGCAACGCGCCCCTTTAGGGGCGCGGGGCTGTATCGATATGCGGCTCCGCCGCGCGGGCGCGACCAGCCACGACAAACCCGCAGACGCGCGAAGGCACATCGCGGCACCTCCCATCGCGGCCTTGTCAGCGAAGCGCCCCGCTGAAGTGCCCCGTAAGCAGTTCCAGCCGCCGCTCATGCGCCCCCTCCGGCAGCCGCCCGCTCCGCATCAGCGTCACCAGGCCGTGCAGACCGGCCCAGTACGTCTCCGTCAGCAGGTCCACGTCGTCGCCCTCGGCCGCGATCGGTTCGACGGCCTGCCTCAACTCGCCGAAGGCATCCTGCAAGGCCGCCGGCGCCTCGGGCGTGGCGAACGGCAGGTCCACGCGGAGGGTGAAGATCGCGTCGTACAGCGCCGGGCGCCGCCGCGCAAATGCCGTGTACGTCTCACCGACCGCCGCCAGTGCCTCGCGCCTGCCGGCGGCAGCCACCCGCGCCGTACGCAGCTCGACGGCCAGGTCGGCGCAGCCCTGCACCGCCACCGCCGCCATGATCGCGTCCTTGCCCTTGAAGTGGCTGTAGAGGACGGGCTGGCTGTACTCGACCTCGGCCGCCAGGCGGCGCGTGGTCACCGCCTCCCAACCCTCGGCCTCCGCCAGCTCCCGAGCGGCCGTGACGATCAGCCGCTCGCGCTCCGCTCGTTCGCGCTCCTTGCGCGTCTGGATGGACATACCCCGGATTCTAGCAGTGCTAGCGAATCTGTCGGCGCTCTGCTAGCGTCGCTTCAAATGCTAGCGCTGCTAGGAATTCTGTCCGTCCGACTCGACGAGGAGACCCGGCATGACCGTCACCGCGTACACCCTGGCCGTCGTACTCAACCTGTTCGTCCTGTTCATCGGGGCCCGCTTCCTGCTCCAGCCCCGCCCCTCCGCCGCCGGCTACGGCGTGCCGGCCGACCCCGACGGCGACGCCTCCGCGTACCTCACGATCAAGGGGCTGCGCGACGGCACCTTCGGCCTGATGGGGCTGGCGCTGCTCGCGTTCGTCGGCGCCGAGGCCGAGGCCTGGTTCATGTTGTGCGTCGCGGTGATCCCGCTGTTCGACACCGTGATCGTGCTGCGCCACGGCGGTGCGAAGGCCGTCGCGTTCGGGATCCATTTCGCCACGGCGGTCGTTGTGCTGATCAGTGCGGGACTGTTGTTCGCCGTCTGACCGCGGTGGCCGTCGCTACGCCGGGCGCCGAGCGGCGGGGAAACCGTTTCACGGCCATCGGCCCCCGCCCCATAGGATTGGCCCCAAACCACACACACTCACCCCAGAGGATCGCTGCATGCCTGGCATCACGCGCGAGGAGGTCGCCCACCTCGCCCGGCTGGCGCGTCTGGAGCTGAAGCCCGAAGAGCTCGAGCACTTCGCGGGACAGCTGGACGACATCATCGGCGCGGTCGCACGCGTCAGCGAGGTCGCCGACCAAGACGTACCGCCGACCTCGCACCCGCTCCCGCTGACGAACGTCATGCGCGCGGACGAGGTCCGTCCGTCGCTCACCCCCGAGCAGGCGCTCTCCGGCGCCCCGGCCCAGGAGCAGCAGCGTTTCAAGGTGCCGCAGATCCTGGGGGAGGACTAACAAGCCATGACGGACATCATCAAGCTCACCGCCGCCGAGACGGCTGAGAAGATCGCCTCCGGCGAGCTCACCGCCGTCCAGGTCACCGAGGCCCACCTCGCGCGCATCGAGGCCGTCGACGAGAAGGTGCACGCCTTCCTGTACGTCGACCGCGAGGGCGCCCTGGCCCAGGCCCGTGCCGTCGACGAGAAGCGCGAGCGGGGCGAGAAGCTCGGGCCGCTCGCCGGCGTTCCCCTCGCGCTGAAGGACATCTTCACCACCGAGGGCATCCCGACGACCGTCGGCTCGAAGATCCTTGAGGGGTGGATTCCGCCGTACGACGCCACCCTCACCAAGAAGCTCAAGGCCGCTGACGTCGTCATCCTCGGCAAGACCAACATGGACGAGTTCGCCATGGGGTCGTCGACGGAGAACAGTGCATACGGGCCCACCGGCAACCCCTGGGACCTCACCAAGATCCCCGGCGGCTCCGGTGGCGGTTCCTCCGCCGCGCTCGCCTCCTTCCAGGCACCCCTCGCCATCGGCACCGACACCGGCGGCTCCATCCGCCAGCCGGCCGCCGTCACCGGCACGGTCGGCGTGAAGCCGACGTACGGTGCCGTCTCCCGGTACGGCATGGTCGCCTTCTCCAGCTCCCTCGACCAGGGCGGCCCCTGCGCCCGTACGGTCCTGGACGCGGCCCTCCTCCACGAGGTCATCGCCGGGCACGACCCGCTGGACTCGACGTCGATCGACGCGCCCGTGCCGCCGGTCGTCGAGGCCGCCCGCAACGGCAGCGTGGCGGGCATGCGCGTCGGTGTCGTCAAGCAGTTCCGCGGCGAGGGCTACCAGGCCGGCGTCATCCAGCGCTTCGACGAGTCCGTCGAGCTGCTGAAGGAGCTGGGCGCCGAGATCGTCGAGCTGGACTGCCCGTCCTTCGACCTCGCGCTGTCGGCGTACTACCTGATCGCGCCCTCCGAGTGCTCCTCCAACCTCGCCCGCTTCGACGGCCTGCGCTACGGCCTGCGGACCGGCGACGACGGCGCCCACTCCGCCGAGGAGGTCACCTCGCTCACCCGCGCGGACGGCTTCGGCCCCGAGGTCAAGCGCCGCATCATGCTCGGCACGTACGCGCTCAGCTCCGGCTACTACGACGCGTACTACGGCTCCGCCCAGAAGGTCCGCACGCTCATCACGCGCGACTTCGAGAAGGCCTTCGAGCAGGTGGATGTCATCGTCTCGCCGACGACGCCGACCACCGCCTTCCCGATCGGCGAGCGTGCCGACGACCCGATGGCGATGTACCTCGCCGACCTGTGCACCATCCCCACGAACCTCGCGGGCAACGCGGCCATGTCGCTGCCCTGCGGCCTGGCTCCGGAGGACAACCTCCCGGTCGGCCTGCAGATCATCGCCCCGGCGCTGAAGGACGACCGCCTGTACAAGGTCGGCGCCGCCGTCGAGGCCGCCTTCGTGCAAAAGTGGGGGCACCCGCTGCTCGAGGAGGCTCCGTCGCTGTGAGTAAGGCACTGTCCAAGGCCAAGGGCTTCAAGAAGTCCAAGTCCGGTCTGTACCTGTCCATGGCCACCACCGCGTTCGGTGCGGTCACCGTCGTCAAGCAGGCCAAGAAGGCCCGCCTGGAGAGCGACACGCTGCGCCTGATCGACGCCGGAGTGTCCGCCGCCGCCATCGTCACCGGCCTCGCCATCCTCTACCGCGAGCTGAAGCGGCTGGGCGACGACGACGTCCTGCTGGGCTGAGAGGGAAGTTTCACCGTGACCACCACGACCGACCTGGTGTCGTACGAGGACGCTCTCGCGTCGTACGACCCCGTCATGGGCCTCGAGGTCCATGTCGAACTCGGCACCAAGACCAAGATGTTCTGCGGTTGTTCGACCGCGCTCGGCCAGGACGCCAACACGCAGACCTGTCCCGTCTGCCTCGGCCTGCCCGGCGCGCTTCCGGTCGTCAACGCGACCGGCGTCGAGTCCGCCATCAAGATCGGCCTCGCGCTGAACTGCGAGATCGCCGAGTGGTGCCGCTTCGCCCGGAAGAACTACTTCTATCCGGACATGCCGAAGAACTTCCAGACCTCCCAGTACGACGAGCCGATCGCCTTCAACGGCTACCTCGACGTCCAGTTGGAGGACGGCGAGACCTTCCGCGTGGAGATCGAGCGCGCCCACATGGAGGAGGACACCGGCAAGTCGACGCACGTCGGCGGCGCCACGGGTCGTATCCATGGCGCTCAGCACTCGCTGCTCGACTACAACCGCGCCGGCATCCCGCTCATCGAGATCGTCACCAAGCCGATCGTCGGTGCGGGCGAGCGCGCCCCCGAGGTGGCGAAGGCGTACGTCCGTGAGCTGCGCGAGCTCATCAAGGCGCTCGGCGTCTCCGAGGCCCGTATGGAGATGGGCCAGATGCGCTGCGACGTGAACCTGTCGCTGATGCCGAAGGGCTCCGACAAGTTCGGCACGCGTTCGGAGACGAAGAACGTCAACTCGCTGCGGTCCGTGGAGCGCGCCTGCCGTTACGAGATCCAGCGGCACGCGGCCGTCCTGAGCGGCGGCGGCACGATCGTCCAGGAGACCCGCCACTTCCACGAGGACACGGGGTCCACGACCTCGGGCCGCGTGAAGGAGGAGGCCGAGGACTACCGGTACTTCCCGGAGCCCGACCTGGTCCCCGTCGCCCCCACCCGCGAGTGGGTCGAGGAGATCCGCGCCGCGCTGCCCGAGCTGCCGCTCGTGCGCCGCAACCGGCTCCGCGAGGAGTGGGGCATCAGCGCCACCGACATGCAGGCGATCCTCAACGCCGGTGCGCTGGAGCCGATCGTCGCCACCATCGAGGCCGGTGCCGACGCGGCTTCCGCCCGCAAGTGGTGGATGGGCGAACTCGCGCGCAGCGCCAACGAGTCGGGCAAGGCGCTGGACGAGCTGGCGATCACGCCGGCGCAGGTCGCCCGCGTCGCCGAGCTGGTCTCGAAGGGCGACCTGAACGACAAGCTGGCCCGTCAGGTCATCGAGGGCGTCCTCGCGGGCGAAGGCACGCCGGACGAGGTCGTCGACAAGCGCGGGCTGAAGGTCGTCTCCGACGAGGGCGCCCTGGGCACCGCCGTCGACGAGGCCATCGCCGGCAACCCGGCCATCGCGGACAAGATCCGCGGCGGCAAGGTGGCCGCGGCCGGCGCCCTGGTCGGCGCGGTCATGAAGGCGACCCGGGGCCAGGCCGACGCCGCGCGCGTCAAGGAGCTGATCCTGGAGAAGCTGGGCGTCAGCGAGGGCTGAGACCCACCGTCGTGAACCCCGAGGGGGATGCATCAACGGCGATGCATCCCCCTCGGCGCGTTTTCGGCTCAGGCGGTCTGCGAGCGCCCGTTATGGGATACGCCGGCCCACCAGCCGTACGAAGCCCAGCGCGCGGCCCTCGTCCAGCCGCACCATCTCGCCGACGCGGCGGGCCATCGTGCGATGGAACTCCTCCGGGCTCTCCTCGGCGATCACGTCGCACCACAGCAGCCAGTCCCGCCAGCCGTCCGGCTGCCAGTCGGCCGCCTCGACCTCGACGGCGCCACCGCGGGTCCAGTGCCGCCGCCACCACTCGGCGGAGTGGAAGCACCAGAAGTCGGGCTCCCACCAGGGCTTGAGGTGCTCCGGCGGCTCGCTGCCCTCCGGCTCCTGCCGGAGCGCCGGTACGACGACACCGATCCGCCCGCCGGGCTTCAACAGCCGGGTGAGCGTCGGCAGATACAGATCGTTCGTGCCGAAGTACTGGTACGCGTCGATGCTCACGATCGCGTCGAAGCTGCCCTCGGCGAACGGCAGATCGTGCGCCTCGGCGTGCACGGGCAGCACACGGTCGGCGAAACCGGCCTCGGCGATACGCGCGGCGTTCTCGTCGGGCTTGATCCACAGGTCGGCGGCGGTGACCTGGGCGTCGTACTCCCTGGCCAGGAAGACCGACGTCATCGCCCGGCCGCAGCCCAGGTCGAGGATGCGTGCGCAGGGGCGCAGGGCGTCCAGGCCGAGGGCGGGGGCCAGCCACTCCAGCAGCCACAGGGCGTTCGGGCCCATCTGGTTCTCGATGACCCAGCGGGTGTCGTAGCTGTTGCTGCGCGGGTAGCGGGCGTGGGTCAGCCGCTTGGTGAGGTCCTCACTCGAGGTCCTCGGGGTGATGTCCGGCATCGGTGAACGGGCTCCTTGAGTCCGGGGAAGCGGAAAGGGATACGTCGGAGCTCGGCCGGACGCTCAAACAATGCACCTGCCCAGGTCGGCGGCGATGTGCCGCGGGACGGCTGACCTTCGGAAGCTAGCAGCCGGCCGTCCTGACCCGCATCCGGGTTTCCCGGCGCGACGCGCTACGCTCGCCCGCCATGAGTGGACGTGGTGATTCCGAAATAGCCGAGACACGGGAGGACCAGTCCCAGACGCCGGACGACGAGCGGGACCTGGCGGGCCCGGAGGACGTGCAGGACGCCGAGGACTCGGAGGGCCCGGAGGACGCCGAGGATCCGGAGGACGTCGAGGACCCGGCGCAGGTGGCCCGGCGGGCCCGCTGGACGGCCGCCGTGACCGGGGCGCTCCTCGCCCTCGCCGGGCTGGCCGCCTCGACGCTGCGTGCTGCCGGTTCCGCGCCGGCCCTCGTCCCGGCCGCCTACGCCTTCGGGGCCGCCGTCTGCGCGCTGGCCGCGTTCCTCGGCTCCCGGGGGCGCACCCGGCGGGCGCTGTGGCTGCTCGTGGCCGGGGTGATGGTGATGGCGCTCGGGGACCAGTTCGACTGATTCGGCTGTTTCCGCCGATTCGGCCGAGAAGTTCCCGCTGCGTGGACGTAATTCTGTGAGAGCTGCCACCTCCGGCGACACAGTGGCCGTTACTGTCCTGTGATCTGCCTCCCATTCCTGTGAATAAACCCACGAACGCGGCAAACGATCACCGGCGCCTGCAACAGTGGCTTCACAACCCTCATGCGTTCTTTGCGGGCTGTTCACCTCATGAACAACTGTTCCCGACCAAAGATCCCCACATAGTCGACCCGGGAGCACGTTCGTGGCAGCTCTTGCACGCTGGTGTGTCCAACGCCGCCTCGTCGCCGTCCTGCTCTGGCTGCTCGCCTTCGGCGGGGTGACCGCGGCCGCGGCGGGCACGGGCACCGCGTACTCGAACGACTACAACGTCCCCGGCACCGAGTCCGGCCGCGCCACCCAGCTCCTGGAGGACGGCTTCCCCGGCCTCGGCGGTGACAGCGACACCGTCGTCTGGCACACCACGTCTGGCACCGTCCGGGCCGCCGACGTCGAACAGACCATGACGCGCACGCTGGGCAAGATCGCGGACCTGCCCGGCGTCGCGGCCGTCGGCAGCCCGTACGGCAAGCAGGGCGCCGCCCAGATCAGCGAGGACGGGCACACGGCGTACGCCACCGTCACCTTCGACGACAGCGCCGAGAACCTCGACAAGGGCGAGGCGCAGGCCGTCGTGAGCGCCGCCAAGGCCGCCGAGGCCGACGGGCTCCAGGTGGAGCTGGGCGGCAGCGCCGTCGGGCTCACCGAGTCGCCGGGCGGGCACGTCGCCGAGATCGTCGGCGTGGCGGTCGCCGCGGTCGTGCTGTTCCTCGCCTTCGGCTCGCTCGCCGCCTCACTGCTGCCCATCGCCACCGCACTGGTGAGCGTCGGCACCGCCTACGCCGGCATAGCGCTGCTCGGGCACGCCATGACCGTCGCCGACTTCGCACCCATGCTCGGCATGCTCATCGGGCTCGGCGTCGGCATCGACTACGCCCTGTTCATCGTCACCCGACACCGGCGCGGACTGAAACGCGGACTGTCCGTCCCCGAGGCGATCACGAACGCCGTGTCGACCACCGGACGGGCGGTCGTGTTCGCGGGTGCCACGGTGTGCATCGCCCTGCTGGGGATGCTGATACTCCAGCTCAGCTTCCTCAACGGCGTCGCCATCGCAGCCTCGCTCACCGTGATCCTGACGGTCGCGGCCTCCGTGACCCTGCTGCCCGCCCTGCTGTCCTTCATCGGCATGCGCGCCCTGAGCCGCCGCGAGCGACGCCGACTGGCCGAACACGGGCCCGAGCCGGAGCTGCCGACCGGGTTCGCCGCACGCTGGTCGGCGTTCGTGGAGCGCCACCCCAAGGCGCTCGGCGCGATCGCCCTGGCGGTCATCACGGTCCTGGCCCTGCCCACCCTGGGCCTGCGCCTGGGCACCTCCGACCAGGGCAACAACCCCGAGTCCGCCACCACACGCCAGGCCTACGACCTCCTCGCCGACGGCTTCGGACCAGGCGTGAACGGTCCGCTGACCCTGGTCACCGAGGTCGACGGCGGCGACGACAAGCTCGCCCTCGACAACCTCGACGCCACCCTGCGGAGCACCGAGGGCGTCGCGTCGGTGACCCCGGTGACGTACAACACCGGCGGTGACACCGCGTACCTCACCGTCGTACCGGAGTCCTCCCCGCAGTCGCAGCAGACCAGTGACCTCGTCGACCGGCTGCGCTCCGAGGTGCTGCCCCGCGCCGAGACCGGCACCTCGCTCGATGTGCAGGTAGGCGGCATGACGGCCGGCTACGACGACTTCGCCGACGTGATCGTCGGCAAGCTGCCGCTGTTCGTCGGTGTCGTCATCGGCCTGGGCTGTCTGCTGCTCCTGCTCGCCTTCCGGTCCGTCGGCATCCCGCTGAAGGCCGCCGCGATGAACGTCGCCGCCGTCGCCGCAGCCTTCGGTGTCGTCGTCGCGATCTTCCAGTGGGGCTGGGGGAGCGAGCTGCTGGGGTTGGGCCGCGCGGGCCCGATCGAGCCCTTCCTCCCGGTCATCATGGTGTCGGTGCTGTTCGGCCTGTCCATGGACTACCAGGTCTTCCTGGTCAGCCGGATGTACGAGGAGTGGCTGGAGACCGGAGACAACCGGCGGGCCGTCCGCGTCGGCCTCGCCGAGACCAGCCGGGTGATCAACTCCGCCGCGGTCATCATGATCTCGGTGTTCCTCGCCTTCGTCCTCAGCGGCGACCGGGTGATCGCCATGTTCGGCATCGCCCTCGCCGCCGCCGTGGCCCTGGACGCCTTCGTGCTCCGTACGCTCCTCGTCCCCGCCCTGATGCACATGCTCGGCGGCGCCAACTGGTGGCTGCCCCGCTGGCTGGACCGGCGCATGCCTCGCATCAGCATCGAGCCGCCCGAGTCCCGTGCCGCCCATGAGAGGCTGGCCGCCGCGACGGACGCCGAGGTGGCGGACGTGCTGGCGGAGGAGGAGCGACAGCGGGATGTACGCGATATCGCTGGGTGACGACGGAGCGGAACTGCGGCCCCTGGAACCCTGGCATGCGGAGGAGTTCCTGGCGCATCTGAACCGGGGCAGGGAGTTCATCGGGCAGCACATCCCGTTCGGGGCCAACGCCATCGACACCGACTCCGCGCGGGAACTCCTTCAGTCGTACGCCGACAAGCGCGCCGCCGACACCGGCAGCCTGCACGGGCTGTGGCTCGACGGCAAGCTCGTCGGCGGCGTGCTGTTCCTGCACTTCGACGCCGAGCGGGGCACCTGCGAGGTCGGCTGCTGGCTGGAACCGGCCGGCTCGGGGCGCGGACTGGTCACGCGTGCCATGCGGGTCCTCATCGACTGGGCGGTTGACGTGCGCGGCATCCACCGTGTGGAGTGGCAGGCGTCGTCCGCCAACGAACCGAGCATCAACGTGGCGCGGCGGCTGGGCATGACGCGTGACGGCGTGCTGCGACAGAGCTACCCCTATCGGGGAGCGCGCCAGGACCTCGAGGTGTGGTCCGTCCTCGCCCCCGAGTGGCGTGAGGCACGCGCGCGTGCCGCTCACAACGACCATTAAGAGTCCTCTCGATCGTCACGATCATTAAGAGACCTCTCAGACAGCGTCCGTACGGTGCGAGGCATGGGAACGAAGACAGTGGACGAGACCGGCGCCGACACCGGCACCGAGGCGAAGACCGACGAGGAGAAGGTGGACGTCGTCAAGACGGCTGACGCCACCGGCTCCACCGACGCCGACGAGGTGACGGAGAACGACGAGGCCGAGGCCGGGGACGAGGTGACCGCGGAGGCCACGGAAGAGGGCCCGTCCGGCGTCGGCCAGGGCGCGGGGGCGGTCGTCTCCGCGGCGCTGGGCCTGGTGTCCCTGACCGGCGGCTGGCTGGGCACGATCGCCTCCGCGCGGCAGAACCTGATCGCCCAGCTGGAGTCCTCGACGTCCTCGTCCCAGAACGTCTCCAAGCTGCTCGAGGCCGGCTACGGGGACGCCTGGAAGGCCAACGCCCTGTGGGCCGGCGCGTTCGCGCTGGCCGCGCTGATCGTCGGCGTCGTGGTGCTCGCCCGGCCCGCGTTCGGTGCGCCCGGCAAGCCGCAGGCCGTGTGGATCAAGTCGGTCGCCTGGGGCGGTGTCGCGCTCGGCGTCATCGGCCTGCTGCTGGCCGTGCTCAAGTACACCGACGCGCTGCTCGGCCTGCCGTCAGCGGGCTGAATCACCGCAGGTCCCGAGGGGGCCTCAGAGTCGCCGTAAGCACCTTAGGCGGCGCCTGAGGCCCCTCACGCGCGTCTAAGGCCCCTCCCACCGGCGAAGATGCGGAACTCTCCCGATGTGGCGGACCCCCCTGGGAGACGAAGGTTGAGGCATCGCAGCAAGCGAAGCCGACAACCGACTCTCACCAGGAAGAACGAGGAACCTGCCATGTACGACTACGAGTTCCACCACCTCCGCTCCGCCGACCTGATCCGCCGTGCCGAACACGAGCGCCTGGTCCGCGAGGCACTCCGCGCCCGCCGCGAGTCCACGGAACGCTCCGCCAAGGGCGCGGCGGAGAAGGAGGCCCATACGTCCCGCCTCCGCAGGAACCGACACCCACGCGCCGCGTGAAGGCAGGGGCCAGGGGGGAAGACGGACGCTTCTCGACGCCGGGCGAGCCGATCTCGGCCCGTCCGGCGTTCGAGGACGGGGCGAGGCCGTCCCCAGCCCCCGCCCACCCGTTGGGGGTGGCGCGTGTGGGCGTCGGTCAGGACGATTCGAGCGGTCCGGCGTTTGAGGGCGCGGGAGGGCCGCCCCTCACGCCCACGCACCCGCCGGGGGCGGCGCTTCTCGGCGCCGGTCCAGGTGTGCCAGCCCGTCCGGCGTTCGAGGACAAGGCCACTTCAGGGCCGAAGCGGGGGGCTGGGGGCGGCAACCCCCAGGAGGCGGCACCATCGACGCCGAGCCCGGCGAAAACCGGTGCCGGACTGTCGGTGCCGCGTGCGATGCTCGGCCCCGTGGAGACCAGGTCCGTAAGTCCCGTGTTCGTCGGCCGCGCAACCGAGTTGGAGACCCTGAACGCCGCCCTCGCCCAAGCCGCCGGAGGCAACCCGCAGGCGCTGGTGATCGGCGGGGAGGCCGGCGTCGGCAAGACGCGCCTCGTCGAGGAGTTCGCCGCCGCCGCCGCCCGCGAGGGCGCCGTCGTCGTGCTCGGCGGCTGCGTCGAGATCGGCGCCGACGGGCTGCCGTTCGCCCCGTTCTCCACCGCGCTGCGCGCCCTGCGCCGCGAACTGCCGGACGAGCTCGCCGCCGCTGCCGCCGGTCAGGAAGAGGAACTGGCCCGGCTGCTGCCCGAGTTGGGCGAGAGCGCACTGGCCCGAGGGGCGGACCGTTCCGACGAGGAGGGCATGGCCCGCCTCTTCGAGCTCACGGCCCGTCTCCTGGAGCGGGTCGCCGCCGCCCGGACCGTCGTCGTAGCCCTGGAGGACCTGCACTGGGCCGACGCCTCCACCCGCCACCTCCTCGCCTACCTCTTCCGCACCCTGCGCACCGGCCGCCTCGTCGTCCTGGCCACCTACCGTTCCGACGACATCCACCGCCGCCACCCGCTGCGCCCGCTCCTCGCCGAACTCGACCGGGTGCGCACGGTCCGCCGTATCGAACTCGGCCGCTTCAACCGCGCCGAGGTCGGCCGTCAGATCGCCGGCATCCTCGCCACGGAACCCGACCCCGCCCAGGTCGACGACATCTTCGAACGCTCCGACGGCAACGCCTTCTTCGTCGAGGAACTCGCCGTCGCCGCCCACGACGGCTCCTGCGCCGGCCTCACCGACTCCCTGCGCGACCTGCTCCTGGTCCGCGTCGAGGGGCTGCCCGAGAGCGCCCAGCGGATCGCCCGGATCGTCGCCGAGGGCGGCTCCACCGTCGAGTACCGCCTGCTCGCCGCCGTAGCCCAGCTCGCCGAGGACGACCTCATCGAGGCCCTGCGGGCCGCCGTGAACGCCAACATCCTCATCGCCGCGCCCGACGGCGACGGCTACCGCTTCCGGCACTCCCTGGTCCGCGAGGCCGTCGGCGACGACCTGCTGCCCGGCGAGCGCTCCCGCCTCAACCGCCGCTACGCCGAAGCCCTGGAGGCGGACCCGACGCTCGTCCCGGCCGACGTGCGCGTGATGCGGCTGGCCAGCTACTGGTACCACGCCCACGATCCGGCCAAGGCCCTGCCCGCCGTCCTGGATGCCTCGGTCGCCGCCCGCCGCCGGCACGCCCACTCCGAGCAACTGCGCCTGCTGGAGCGGGCGATGGAACTCTGGGACTCCACTCCCGAGGACGTACGGGCCACACTGCGCCCCGTCGACTACGCCGAGGTCTATCCGCCCTGCGGCTGCGACCCGGAGACCACACCCCTGCGCTACCTCGACCTGATGGCCGAGGCCGCAGTCGCCGGACGGCTGTGTGGGGAGCGCGAACGGGCCCTGAAGATCACCAAGCGGGCCCTGCACCTGCTGGAGGACGAGGGGGATCCCCTCCGCGCCGCCTGGTTCTGGGTCCAGCGCTCCCGCCTGGTCCAGGCGCAGGCCCGCGGCGACGGCTGGAAGGAGCTCGGCACGGCACGGGAGTTGGTGCGCGGTCTGCCACCGTCCGAGGTGCACGCCGAGGTACTGGCCACCGCGGCCAACTGGTCGATGCTGCGCAACCCGGGGCCCGAGGCCGTGTCGGCCGCCGAGCGGGCCGTCGAGTACGCGCGCATGGTGGGCGCCGAGGACATAGAACTGAACGCGCGCCTCACGCTCGGCGGCCTCATGGTCGACGCCGGGCAGATCGAGGCCGGACTGGCTCAGATGTACGAGGTCAGGGACGAGGTGCTGGCCCGCGGCCTCACCGCCGTGGTGGGGCGCAGCCATGTGAACCTGCCGTCCGTCCTGGAAGGCATCGGCCGCTCCGAGGAATCCGCCGAGATCCTGCGGGAGGGCCTGCGGCTGACCCAGAAGACGGGCCTGCGCGACTCCGAGGCCTGGGTCTGGGCGAACCTCGCCGAGTCCCTGATCTCCCTGGGCCGCTGGGACGAGGCCGCCGAGGCCGCGGTCAACGCCCGGGGCACGGGACAGTCCGCCAAGCCACGCGGCGGAGGCTCCAACTGGCTCGGCCACCTCGCGCTCGCCCGCGGCGAGGTCGCGGAGGCCGCCCGCCATCTCGCCGCCGCCCGCGCCTCCTACGGCAGCCACGACCCCATGCCGCAGAACAACCTCCCGATGTCCTGCCTCGCCGTCGGCACAGCCGCCGCACAGGGCCGCCTCCTCGACGCCCGCGCGGAGACCGACCGGGCCCTGAGCGCCGGCTTTCCGCCGGGCACCCATCGCTACGCCTGGCCGCTGCTGCGGGCCGCCGCCGTCGCCGAGTCCGACGCCCGCGCGCTGCCCACGGCGCAGGAGGGCCGGGCCGCCTTCCTGGAACGGCTCTCCGAAGCCGTCCGCAAGCTCACCACCGGCGTGCCCCTGTGGCTGGCGTACGAGAAGTGGACCCGAGCCGAACTGGACCGCGCCGAGAGCCGGGCCACCCCCGACACCTGGTCGGACGTGGTCACCGCCTTCGAAGCCCTGGAGCGCCCCTACGACCTCGCCCAGGTCCGCCACCGCCTGGCCGAGGCCCTGCTCGCGATCGGCGGCGACGACGAGCGCGCCCGCGCCACGGAACTGCTCCGCCTGGCCCGAGCCACCGCCACCCATCTGGGCGCCCGTCCCCTCGCCGAGGCCACGGCCCACCTGGCCCAGCGAGCCCGTCTCACCCTCACGGCAGCCCCGCCCCCGCCCGACCCGTCCGACGCCCTCGGTCTCACCACCCGGGAACGGGACGTCCTCCGCCTGGTCTCCGCCGGCCGCACCAACCGCCAGATCGCCGAGGAGCTGTTCATCTCCCCGAAGACGGCCAGCGTCCATGTCTCGAACATCCTGGGCAAGCTCGGTGTCTCGGGGCGTGGCGAGGCGGCTGCGATGGCGCATCGAATGGGGCTGTTTTCGGCCGAAACACTCACGTCAGGGACGCGAAGCTGAGGCTTACGCTGTAAGGGACGTCGGTCCAGGGAGGACCCTTGTTCAACGCGTTCGAAGAACTCTTCGCCCCAGGCCGCAAGCACACCCGTGACGAGAAGAACCGTCTGGCGCTGACTCGCGTGGACGTCGGGGACAACGACCCCGGGCGCGGACCCATAGATCTCGCGTCCGGGAAGGTCGTCGTACGGCCGCCCGAGCAGTCGGGCGAGGAAGACGAC
The DNA here is from genome assembly GCF_055657525.1 of Streptomyces sp. NPDC107522. Lineage (NCBI taxonomy): Bacteria > Bacillati > Actinomycetota > Actinomycetes > Kitasatosporales > Streptomycetaceae > Streptomyces > Streptomyces sp. NPDC107522. Next base: position 42,575 of record NZ_JBVKAU010000013.1, read on the forward strand.
GCGGAGGACGACGCGCAGAGGTGACAGGGGGCGGCTCAGCTCACCTGCACCTCCAGGATCCGGTCGTCCCCGTCCTTGGGGCTGCCCCGCCCGTCCGTGTTGCTCGTCGTCAGCCACAGCTTGTCGCCGCCCGCCGCGACGACCGTGCGCAGACGGCCGTAGTCGCCCTCCAGGAACGCCTGCGGATCCGCCGAGGCCTCTGTCCCCTTCAGCGGGATGCGCCACAGGCGCTGGCCCTTCAGGCCGGCCATCCAGAGGGAGCCCTCGGCGTAGGCGATGCCGCTGGGGGAGGCGTCGTCGGTGCCCCACTGGGCCAGTGGGTTGTGGTACTCGCGGTCGTCGGACTTGCCCTCGACCTCCGGCCAGCCGTAATTGTCGCCAGGCGTGATCGCGTTCAGCTCGTCCCAGGTGTCCTGGCCGAACTCCGCGGCGAACAGGCGCTGTTTGGCGTCCCAGGCCAGGCCCTGCACGTTGCGGTGGCCGTAGGAGTACACGGGGGAGTCGGGGAACGGGTTGCCGGGGGCCGGTTCGCCTTCCGGTGTCATGCGCAGGATCTTGCCGCCCGTGGACTCCTTGTCCTGGGACAGACCTGTGTCGCCGCTCTCGCCCGTGCCCGCGTACAGCATCTTGTCCGGGCCGAACGCGATTCTGCCGCCGTTGTGGATGAAGCCCTTGGGGATGCCCTTGAAGATCGTGTCGGGCGCACCAAGCTGCTCGCCGGACGGCCGCTGCTCGTCGTACAGCATGCGGACGATGCGGTTGTCCGAGGCCGAGGTGAAGTACGCGTAGACCATGTGGTCCGAGGCGTAGTCCGGCGACAGTGCCAGGCCCATCAGGCCGCCCTCGCCCGCCGGGGACACCCCCGGTACCTCGCCCAGCTCCGTCTTCTTGCCCGTCTTCCCGTCGACCCGCGTGATCGTGGCCTCGTCGCGGGAGGAGACGAGCAGGTCGCCGTCGGGGAGCGGGGCCAGGCCCCAGGGAGTGTTCAGGCCCTCGGCGACCGTGCGCACGACCTTGGCCGTGCCTTGCGCGGGCGGAGTCTCGGCCGCCTCACCGGTGGGCGACGATCCGCCGGCCGTGGCGTTGCTCGATGCCGCGGTCCTGCCCTCGCCCGGCGATCCCCCGTCGTCGGAGGAGCAGCCGGCCGTCAGCAGAAGCGCGGCCGCGGCCCATACGGCCGTCACAGCTCGACGATGCACGATCACGGTCCCTTCGACGCGGCCGGTTCTACTCTTCATACACCGCTCGCGCCTCAGAGGTTCCCGATCCATGAACCTCGAATCAGTGCGGCCCGGGAGCCTTGGATTCAGTGCCGCCGGGGAACCTCGGATCAGTGCCGCCCGGGAATCTTGGATCGGGTGCCGCCCGGCCCTCAGCCGGTTCCGGTCTCCCCGGCCGGATTGCGCCCTGGCTCGGCCGACCTCAGTCCCAGGACCCCTGCGCCCCCGGCAGCTCCGCCACCTCCGCCAGGTCCTCCCGCGTCAGCCGCACCCCGTCGGCCCCCGCGTTCTCCGTCACCCAGCGTTCCTGCTTGGTGCCGGGCACCGGGACGACGTGCCGCCCCTGCGCCAGCACCCACGCCAGCGCCACCTGCGCGGGCGTGACCCCGGCGCCGTGGCGGGCCGCTATTCGGCGCAGGCCGGCCACGATCGGCTGGTTCGCCGCCATCATCTCCGCGGTGAAGCGGGGGTGCCGGGCGCGGACGTCGTCCGGTTCGAAGCCCTCGCCGGGGGTCAGCGTGCCGGTGAGGAAGCCGTTGCCCAGCGGCATGGCCGCCAGGAATCCGACGCCGCGCGCCTCGCACCACGGCAGCAGCGTCTCCAGCGCCTCCGGTGACCACACCGACAGCTCCGCCTGCACGGCACTGACCGGGAACACCTGCTGCACCCGCTGCAGTTGGCGGATCGTCACGTCGTGCAGACGGGTCCCGGAGCGGCGGCCCCCCCGCGCGCCCACCGCGCACAGCCCCAACGCCCGTACTTTTCCGGCCTGTACGAGCTCCGCCATCGCACCCCACGTCTCCTCGACGGGGACTTCGGGGTCCGGGCGATGCAACTGGTAGAGGTCGATGACGTCCGTCTGCAGGCGGCGCAGGGAGGCATCGCAGGCCCGCTTCACATAGCCGGGGCGGCCGTTGGCCACGATGTGCTGTTCGCCGACGAGCAGACCCACCTTCGTCGACACGAACGCGTCCTGGCGGCGTTCCTTCAACACCCGCCCCACCAGCAGCTCGTTGGTGAACGGACCGTACATGTCGGCCGTGTCCAGCAGCGTCGAGCCCAGATCGAGCGCCCGGTGCACCGCCCTGACCGACTCCTCGCCCCGCTGCCGCGACGAGCTGTACGCCCAGCTCATCGGCATGCACCCGAGCCCGACGGCTCCCACCGCGAGCGCCGCCGCGCCGATCGTCCTGCGCTCCACCTGGCCGTAACCCTCCCTCTTCCGGCACCCCAACCTAGCCTCTGAACTCCTGTTCGCTTGCCATAGCCTCCTGACCATGACTGGTGACGTATGGCTCCCCATCCCCCCGGAAGAGATCGAAGGACTCCCGGAGGGGCCCGACTACCGCTTCTGGAACGGCGCCGAGGACTTCCCCGCCGACCCGGCCGACTGCGTCTTCTACGTCGTCCCGTACATGAAGGCGCCCGAGCTCGGGCAGCGTCCCCTGCCGCGGATGAGCTCCGTGGAGGTCGTGCAGACGCTGTCGGCCGGCATCGACCACGTGGAGCCGGGCCTGAAGCACCTGCGCCCGGGCGTGCGGCTGTGCAACGCGCGCGGGGTGCACGAGGCGAGCACCGGTGAACTCACCCTCACGCTGATCCTCGCCTCGCTGCGCGGCATCCCCGACTTCGTGCGGGCGCAGGACAAGGGGGAGTGGCTCGGCGGATTCCGGCCCGCGCTCGCCGACAAGAACGTCCTCATCGTGGGATACGGCTCGATCGGGGCCGCGATCGAGGACCGGCTCGCACCCTTTGAACTCGCGCGGGTGGCGCGCGTCGCGCGCTCTGAGCGCACCACGGCGCGCGGACCTGTGCATCCGCTCACCGAACTGCCTGCCCTGCTCCCGGAAGCGGACGTCGTCATCCTGTCCACGCCGCTGACCGAAACCACTCGCCACCTGGTCGACGCCGAGTTCCTCGCCCGGATGAAGGACGGCTCGCTGCTGGTCAATGTCGCCCGCGGAGCCGTCGTCGACACCAAGGCGCTGCTCGCCGAGCTGGAGACCGGGCGCATCACCGCCGCCCTGGACGTCACCGACCCCGAACCGCTGCCCCGGGAGCACCCCCTGTGGCGTGCGCCGGGCGTGCTGATCAGCCCGCACGTGGGCGGGCCGACGTCCGCGTTCCTGCCGCGCGCCAAGCGGCTGCTGGTGGACCAGTTGCGTCGTCATGTGAACCGTGAGCCGCTGCGCAACGTGATCCTTACGACGGGCGCGACGCGCGCGTGACGCTCCTCGGCTGAGCGTGGCGCACGGGCCGCGTACGCCGATCGCAACCGATCATTAATCCGCTTCGAGTACCCTCCGCAACCTCACGGAAGCGGTCCGTACTCGCATATGCGCTGGTCGTCACGGAGCGTAGAGGCACTATGTCCCTGAGTGACGAGACTGGTGTATCGTCCGGACAGGGGTTGCGCCGGGCACCGTCGGCGCCGGGGATGGACATTTCAGATTTGTGAGGGGGGCGACGGGCGATGCACGGCCTATGGACGAGCGATCCGACGCGGCGGGGCCGCCGACGGCGACCCTGGCACACGGCCGCGCGCAGACGCGGCCACCACGGCACCCACGGCTGCCGTCACAACCATCACCACCGCAGGCACAGCAGCCGCAGGCGGCATGCCCAGCCGGCGCACCGGGACCCTCGGGATCCGGGAGCGGCGCGGACCGGGAGGGACCGGTGAGTTCGCCGCCGCCCCCCACGACCACCCTCGACTCGGCGCTGCGGCCACAGTCGTCGCCGGCGGCGATGCTGCCCCGCCTCTCGTCCCCCGGCGGCGGCTCGGGAAGGGTTCCGCAACTCGTTCTGGCCCTGGTGTGCGCGGGATACGCCGTCGGTTCCGCGATCGGCTGGGGTTCGGACCAACTCGCGCTGATCATGGGCGACTTCGGGCTGGCCGCCGCGGCCGGCGCCGCCGCCGTGTCGTGCTTCCGCTACGCCCGTAGCCGCCGTATCCGCTTTCGACCCGCCTGGCTGCTGTTCGCCCTCTCCTCGGCGATGGCGGCCCTCGGCAACCTGGTCTGGGGGTGGTACGAGGTCGTCCTGGAGCGGCCCGTCCCCAGCCCCTCCTACGCCGACGGGTTCTTCCTGTGCTTCGCGCCGCCCGCCATCGTGGGACTCCTGGTGCTCGCCAAGCGCCCGGTGACGAAGGCCGGCTGGGTCTGCCTCGGGCTGGACGCCTGGCTCATCGGCGGCTCGCTGCTGACGCTCGCGTGGAGCCTCGCCCTGGCCCAGGCGGCCAAGATCGACGCCGGCGGCGGGGCGAGCGTGGCGCACACCGCGCTCTCGCTCGCCTACCCGCTGCTCGACATCGCCCTCGTCAGCATGGTGCTCGCGCTGCACTTCCGCCGCTCCTCGGCGAACCGCACCGCGGTCAACACCGCGATCGGCGCGCTCGCCCTGACCGTGATGTGCGACGCCCTGTTCACCTCGCCGCTGCTGCACAACAGCTACCGCTCCGGCCAGCTGCTCGACGCGGGCTGGTTCGCCGGCTCGCTGCTCCTGGCCTACGCCCCGTGGGCCACGCCCCGGCGCGGACGCGCGGACGCCGAACGGCACGAAGCGACGGGGCACACGCGCGTGGTGCACGAGCACGTGCCCGGACAGCGCGCCACGAGCCACCACCACACGCCCGCCCAGGGAGGTGATCTCACCCGGTACCCGGCCACGCGGCCGATCGCCGGCTCCCTGGCCGCGCTCACCCCGTACCTCGCCGCCGCCGTCTGCACGCTGGGGATCCTCTACAACGTCCTCAACGGCCGCAGCGTCGACCGCGTCGTGCTCATCACCGGCGGCACCGTCGTGCTCGCCCTCGTCGTGCGTCAGGGCATCATGCTGCTCGACAACATCACCCTCACCCAGGAACTGGCGCAGAAGGAGAACCACTTCCGCTCCCTGGTGCAGGGCTCCAGCGACGTCATCATGATCGCCGCGCCCAACGGCATCCTCAGGTACGTCTCACCGGCCGCCGCCGGGGTCTACGGCCGCTCCGCGGAGGAGCTGGTGGGTACGGAACTGGCCAATCTCATCCACCCGGAGGACCTGGGCTGCGTGGTGCACGAAGTGCGCCGCTTCCTCGCCGCCAGCCCACTCGAGGAACCCACTACGCGCATCGAATGCCGCTTCCGGTCCGGCGACGGCGGCTGGCTCAACGTCGAGTCGACCGTCAACCGGCACCATGGCGGCCTGATCTTCAACAGCCGGGACGTGACCGAAAGAGTGCGCCTGCAGGCGCAGCTCCAGCACAACGCCGAGCACGACCCGCTCACCGACCTGCCCAACCGCGCGCTGTTCACCAAGCGTGTCCAGCAGGCCCTGTCCGGCCGCCGCGCCACCGACCGCGGCCTCGCCCTGCGCAACACGGCCGTCCTCTTCATCGACCTCGACGGCTTCAAGGGCGTCAACGACACGATCGGCCACCAGGCCGGCGACGAGCTGCTCGTCCAGGCCGCCCGCAGACTCCAGGAAGCGGTCCGGCACGGGGACACCGCGTCCCGGCTGGGCGGCGACGAGTTCGCGGCCCTGATCGCCGGGGACAACACCCGCGACCGCACCGCCCGCGAACGGCACATCCTGGAGCTCGCCGACCGCCTCAGGGTGACGCTGTCCCAGCCGTACCTGATCGACGGCAACGATGTCCGCGTCAACGCCTCCATCGGCGTCGCCTTCGCCGAGCCCGGCCTCGGCGCGGGGGAGCTGCTGCGCAACGCCGACCTGGCCATGTACCGCGCCAAGGCGGGCGGCAAGGGCCGCGTCGAGCTGTACAAGCCGCAGATGCAGCAGGACGTCGTACGCAAGGCGGAGCTGGCCACGCGGCTGCGTGCCGCGCTGCACGACGGCGAGTTCGCGCTGCTGCACCAGCCGGTGGTGTGCCTCGCGGACGGCCGGATCACGTCGGTCGCCGCCCAGGCGCGCTGGCGGTCCTCGCAGGGGGTGCTGTTCACGCCCGCCGAGTTCCTGCGGGTGTCCGAGGACAGTGACAAGACCGCCGAGCTGGGCCGCTGGATGCTGGAGGAGGCCGTGGAGCAGGCCGCCGAGCGCACCGCGACCGGGCTCGCCGTACCCGTCGCGGTACGGATGGGCGCGCGCAGGCTGCTCGACCGGTCGATGCCGCTCGGCTCGATCGAGGCGCTGCTGACCCGGCACGGGCTGCCGTCCGGGTCGCTGATCATCGAGCTGTCCGACCTGGACCCCCGCGTCTCGCTGGACGAACTGGAGCGCCGCCTCAGCGGCCTGCGCAGACTCGGTGTCCGGGTCGCCCTGGACGGCTTCGGCAGCGGATACGCGGCGATCACGGCCCTGCGCCGGCTCCCCGTCGACGTACTCAAACTCGATCGCGGTCTGGTCGAGGGGGTCGTCGAGTCCGCCCGGCTGCACAAGATCACCAGCGGTCTGCTGCGCATCGCCGGTGACCTCGGGCTGCAGTCCGTGGCCGACGGGGTGGATCTGCCGGAACAGGTCGTCGCCCTGCGCGCGATGGGGTGCACGCACGGGCAGGGCATGGCGTTCTCCGGGCCGCTGGACGAGTACCGGCTGCGCCGGGCGCTCAATTCCGGCCACTATCCGGTGCCGCACGGACCGGTGGAGCCCGCGTTCGCGGGTGGCGGCTCGGCGGTGTACACCAGTGGTGTGACCGCTGTTCTCGGAGGCGGCAGTGCCCTTCGCTCACATAATGAGACTCCCGTCCCACCCACTTGACAGTGAGTGCGTGCCGGGGAGAGGGTCAGTGCCATGCGCACCCGAATTCTCGTACTTGGAAAGCGCGTCGGCTGAAGCTGGTGACGTCCGGACGGACCCGGAACTCCCAGCGACCACACCCGGCGCGCTCCCCTCGCTTGCCTTTTGGCACGAGGGGTTTTTTGTTGCACAGGCACCAGTCGTGCAGCACCGAAACTCCGCTCAAACCTCGCAAAAACCCTCAGCATCGAGAAGAGAATGCCGATGACCGAGCAGGCCACCGGGGCTCACCCGCAGCCGCGGCCCCGATCCGGAGGACACCAGTCCGCCCCCGAGCACGTCACGGGTGCGCAGTCCCTCATCCGTTCGCTCGAGGAGGTCGGCGCCGACACGGTATTCGGCATTCCCGGTGGTGCGATCCTTCCGGCGTACGACCCGCTGATGGACTCCACCCGGGTGCGCCACGTCCTGGTCCGCCATGAGCAGGGCGCCGGCCACGCCGCCACCGGCTATGCGCAGGCCACCGGCAAGGTCGGCGTCTGCATGGCGACCTCCGGCCCGGGCGCCACCAACCTGGTGACCCCGATCGCCGACGCGCACATGGACTCGGTGCCGCTCGTGGCGATCACCGGGCAGGTCGCGTCCTCCTCGATCGGCACGGACGCCTTCCAGGAGGCGGACATCGTCGGCATCACGATGCCCGTCACCAAGCACAACTTCCTGGTCACCAAGGCCGAGGACATCCCGCGGGTGATCGCGCAGGCGTTCCACATCGCCTCCACCGGCCGCCCCGGCCCGGTCCTGGTCGACATCGCCAAGGACGCCCTCCAGGCGAAGACCACCTTCTCCTGGCCGCCCACCATGGACCTGCCCGGCTACCGGCCCGTCACCAAGCCGCACGCCAAGCAGATCCGTGAGGCCGCCAAGCTGATCACCGCCGCGAAGCGCCCCGTCCTGTACGTCGGCGGCGGTGTCATCAAGGCCGGCGCCACCGCCGAGCTGAAGGTCCTCGCGGAACTCACCGGAGCGCCCGTCACCACCACCCTGATGGCGCTCGGCGCATTCCCCGACAGCCACCCGCTGCACGTGGGAATGCCGGGCATGCACGGTGCGGTCACCGCCGTCACCGCGCTGCAGAAGGCCGACCTGATCGTCGCCCTCGGAGCCCGCTTCGACGACCGCGTCACCGGCAAGCTGGACAGCTTCGCCCCGTACGCCAAGATCGTCCACGCCGACATCGACCCGGCCGAGATCGGCAAGAACCGCGCCGCCGACGTGCCGATCGTCGGGGACGCCCGCGAGGTCATCGCCGACCTGGTCCAGGCCGTCCAGAAGGAGCACGCCGAGGGCCACCAGGGTGACTACACCGCCTGGTGGAACGACCTCAACCGCTGGCGCGAGACCTACCCGCTCGGCTACGACCAGCCCGAGGACGGCTCGCTGTCCCCGCAGCAGGTCATCGAGCGCATCGGTCAACTCGCCCCCGAGGGCACGATCTTCGCGGCGGGCGTCGGCCAGCACCAGATGTGGGCCGCGCACTTCATCCAGTACGACAAGCCCGCCACCTGGCTGAACTCCGGCGGCGCCGGAACCATGGGCTACGCGGTCCCGGCGGCCATGGGCGCCAAGGCCGGTGCGCCGGCGAAGACCGTCTGGGCGATCGACGGCGACGGCTGCTTCCAGATGACCAACCAGGAGCTCACCACCTGCGCCCTGAACAACATCCCGATCAAGGTCGCCATCATCAACAACGGCGCCCTCGGGATGGTCCGCCAGTGGCAGACCCTCTTCTACAACCAGCGCTACTCCAACACGGTGCTGCACTCCGGCCCCGAGGCCGACGGCAAGCAGCCGAGCGCCGGCACCCGCGTCCCCGACTTCGTGAAGCTGTCGGAGGCCATGGGCTGCTACGCGATCCGCTGTGAGGACCCGGCCGACCTCGACAAGGTCATCGAAGAGGCGAACTCCATCAACGACCGTCCGGTCGTCATCGACTTCATCGTCCACGAGGACGCGATGGTGTGGCCGATGGTCGCCGCCGGCACCTCCAACGACGAGATCATGGCCGCCCGGGACGTCCGCCCCGACTTCGGCGACAACGAAGACGACTGAGCGAGAGAGACGTAAGAAGACCATGTCCAAGCACACGCTCTCCGTCCTGGTGGAGAACACGCCGGGCATCCTCGCCCGGATCGCCGCCCTGTTCGCCCGCCGCGGATTCAACATCGACTCGCTCGCGGTCGGCGTCACCGAGCACCCCGACATCTCCCGCATCACCATCGTGGTGAGCGTCGAGGACCTGCCGCTGGAGCAGGTGACGAAGCAGCTCAACAAGCTCGTCAACGTGCTGAAGATCGTCGAGCTGGAGCCCGGTTCGGCCGTTCAGCGCGAACTCGTTCTGGTGAAGGTGCGCGCCGACAACGAGACCCGCTCCCAGATCATCGAGATCGTCCAGCTGTTCCGCGCCAAGACCGTCGACGTCTCCCCGGAGGCCGTCACCATCGAGGCCACCGGCTCCAGCGACAAGCTGGAGGCCATGCTGAAGATGCTGGAGCCGTTCGGCATCAAGGAGCTCGTCCAGTCCGGCACGATCGCGATCGGCCGCGGAGCGCGCTCGATCACGGACCGGTCGCTGCGGGCGCTCGACCGCTCGGCATAGGGACGCGTTCGGACGGTCGGGTGACACCGGCCGTCCGGATTCCGCCCGTATAGCGAGACCCCGAAACTTCCCTTCCCCCCGCCGTCATACGGTGGGACGCAACACCTGCACACAAGGAGAGAACCCAAAGTGGCCGAGCTGTTCTACGACGCCGACGCCGACCTGTCCATCATCCAGGGCCGCAAGGTCGCGGTCATCGGTTACGGCAGCCAGGGCCACGCCCACGCGCTGTCGCTCCGTGACTCGGGTGTCGACGTGCGTGTCGGTCTGCACGAGGGCTCCAAGTCCAAGGCCAAGGCCGAGGAGCAGGGCCTGCGCGTGGTGACGCCGTCGGAGGCCGCCGCCGAGGCCGACGTCATCATGATCCTGGTGCCGGACCCGATCCAGGCCCAGGTCTACGAGGAGCACATCGCCCCGAACCTGAACGACGGCGACGCCCTGTTCTTCGGCCACGGCTTCAACATCCGCTTCGGCTTCATCAAGCCCCCGGCCGGCGTGGACGTCTGCATGGTCGCCCCCAAGGGCCCGGGCCACCTGGTGCGCCGTCAGTACGAGGAGGGCCGCGGCGTTCCCTGCATCGCCGCCGTCGAGCAGGACGCCTCCGGCAACGCCTTCGCGCTCGCCCTGTCGTACGCCAAGGGCATCGGCGGCACCCGCGCCGGCGTCATCAAGACGACCTTCACCGAGGAGACCGAGACCGACCTGTTCGGTGAGCAGGCCGTCCTCTGTGGTGGCACCGCCGCCCTGGTGAAGGCCGGTTTCGAGACGCTGACCGAGGCCGGCTACCAGCCGGAGATCGCGTACTTCGAGTGCCTGCACGAGCTGAAGCTGATCGTGGACCTCATGTACGAGGGCGGCCTGGAGAAGATGCGCTGGTCGATCTCCGAGACCGCCGAGTGGGGCGACTACGTCACCGGCCCGCGGATCATCACCGACGCCACCAAGGCCGAGATGAAGAAGGTCCTCGCCGAGATCCAGGACGGCACCTTCGCGCAGGCCTGGATGGACGAGTACCACGGCGGTCTGAAGAAGTACAACGAGTACAAGAACGCCGACTCCGAGCACCTGCTGGAGACCACCGGCAAGGAGCTGCGCAAGCTCATGAGCTGGGTGAACGAGGAGGCGTAAGCCTCATGTCCGTGGCGGTACCCTCGGCAGGGGGTACCGCCACGGAGCTTTGCCCCGGACCCCGTGCGAAACCCCCATACAAAATGGAGTTTCCCGTCCGGGTGATCCTTCCGCAGAGGCGTAAGACGACCTCCGCCACGGCACTACACTGCCGTACTACATACGCGTCAGGCCCACAGCGTCGTGCGTCTTCCACGCGGCCACCACCCTCCCTCGCTTGCGGCCGTCGGGACGGCCGTCCGCATCGGACTTGTGAGGACTCACGTGAGCTCGAAACCCGTCGTACTCATCGCTGAAGAGCTGTCGCCCGCCACCGTCGACGCGCTTGGCCCCGACTTCGAGATCCGCCACTGCAACGGAGCAGACCGAGCCGAACTGCTCCCGGCCATCGCCGACGTGGACGCGATCCTGATCCGCTCCGCCACCAAGGTCGACGCCGAGGCGATCGCCGCCGCGAACAAGCTGAAGGTCGTCGCGCGAGCCGGCGTCGGCCTGGACAACGTCGACGTCTCCGCCGCCACCAAGGCCGGCGTGATGGTCGTCAACGCCCCCACCTCCAACATCGTGACCGCCGCCGAGCTGGCCTGCGGTCTCCTCCTCGCCACCGCCCGCAACATCCCGCAGGCCAACGCCGCGCTGAAGAACGGCGAGTGGAAGCGGAGCAAGTACACGGGCGTGGAGCTGGCCGAGAAGACCCTGGGTGTCGTCGGCCTGGGGCGGATCGGTGCGCTGGTCGCCCAGCGCATGTCCGCGTTCGGCATGAAGGTCGTCGCCTACGACCCCTACGTGCAGCCCGCGCGCGCCGCGCAGATGGGCGTCAAGGTGCTGTCGCTGGACGAGCTGCTCGAGGTCTCCGACTTCATCACCGTCCACCTGCCCAAGACCCCCGAGACCCTCGGCCTCATCGGCGACGAGGCGCTGCGCAAGGTCAAGCCGAGCGTGCGCATCGTCAACGCCGCGCGCGGCGGGATCGTCGACGAGGAGGCGCTGTACTCGGCGCTGAAGGAGGGCCGCGTCGCCGGCGCCGGTCTGGACGTGTACGCCAAGGAGCCGTGCACCGACTCGCCGCTCTTCGAGTTCGACCAGGTCGTGTCCACCCCGCACCTCGGCGCCTCCACCGACGAGGCGCAGGAGAAGGCCGGTATCGCCGTCGCCCGCTCGGTGCGCCTCGCCCTCGCCGGTGAGCTGGTCCCCGACGCGGTGAACGTGCAGGGCGGTGTCATCGCCGAGGACGTCAAGCCGGGTCTGCCGCTGGCCGAGCGCCTCGGCCGGATCTTCACCGCGCTCGCCGGTGAGGTCGCGGTCCGCCTCGACGTCGAGGTGTACGGCGAGATCACCCAGCACGACGTGAAGGTGCTGGAGCTGTCCGCCCTCAAGGGTGTCTTCGAGGACGTCGTCGACGAGACGGTGTCGTACGTCAACGCTCCGCTCTTCGCGCAGGAGCGGGGCGTCGAGGTCCGCCTGACGACCAGCTCGGAGGCGACCGACCACCGCAACGTCGTGACCGTGCGCGGCACGCTCGGCAACGGCGAGGAGGTGTCGGTGTCCGGCACGCTGGCCGGTCCGAAGCACCTGCAGAAGATCGTCGCGGTCGGCGACTACGACGTGGACCTCGCGCTGGCCGACCACATGGTCGTCCTGAAGTACGAGGACCGTCCGGGTGTCGTCGGCACGGTGGGTCGCATCCTCGGTGAGGCCGGGATCAACATCGCCGGCATGCAGGTGTCCCGGTCGGTGGCCGGTGGCGAGGCGCTCGCCGTCCTCACGGTGGACGACACCGTGACCCAGTCGGTGCTGACGGAGGTGGCCGAGGAGATCGGCGCGACGTCGGCTCGCTCGGTGAACCTGGTCTGAGGCGCCGGTGACTGGGGGCTGCCGCCCCCAGACCCCCGCTTCGGCCCTTGAGGGGCCTCGTCCTCAAACGCCGGACGGGCTGAGGTTACTCGGCTCGTCCGGCGTTTCGCGTGCGTGCTCCCGCACCTCGACCCGCCGCAACGTCACCGCCGCGAGCACCGCCGCCCCCGCCAGCAGCACCGCCCCCGCGATCGCCGCCCCCTGCATCCCGCTCGTGAATGCCTCCCGGGCTGCCGTCGCCAGTCCCGGCACCTGATCGGCGACCGCCAGTGCGCCGCCCAGCGTCTCGCGTGCCACGTCCGGAGCCGATGCCGGGATCTCGTGCCGGTAGATCGCCGTACCGATCGAGCCGAGCACCGCCATGCCCAGCGCGCCGCCGAACTCCGAGCCGGTCTCCATCAGGGACGACGCCGCGCCCGCCCGCTCCACCGGGGCGGTGCCCATCGCCAGGTCCATGATCTGGGACATCACCACGACGCACCCCACGGCGAGCACCGCGCAGGCGACCAGCACCAGCACCATCGAGTCCGTGTCCGCGAGGGCCAGCAGCCCGAAACCCGACGCGGCGATGACGAAGCCCGCACTGACGACGTAGGCGCGGTTGACGCCCTTCTGCACCAACTGGGTCGCGATCGGTGCCGCCGCCCCGATCGGTACCGACGGCAGCAGCGCCCACAGGGCCGCCTCCAGCGCGCTCTTGCCGAGCACCGACTGCAGGTACTGCGTGGTGAAGTAGGCCGAACCCATCACGCCGAACGCCGACAGGAGGTTCAGGCCGACCGAGGGCGCGAAGCCCCGTCCGCGGAACAGGGCCGGGTCGATCATCGGTGCCGCAGCCGTGCGCTGGCGGTGGACGAAGAGGGCCGCGAAGAGCAGGCCGACGGTGATCGAGACGACGTAGCGGACGTCCCAGCCCTCGGACGGGATCTCCTTCAGGCCGTAGATCACGGGCAGTACGCCCGCCATGGACAGCGGCACGCTCAGCCAGTCGAAGCGGCCCGTCGCGGCGTTCCTCGACTCGGGGAGCAGGAGCGGGCCGAGGATCAGCAGCAGGGCCATCGCGGGCAGGTTGACCAGGAAGACCGAGCCCCACCAGAAGTACTCGACCAGCACACCGCTCATCACCGAGCCGAGCGCGATCCCGGCCGTCATCACGCCGGACCACAGGCCGATCGCCTTCGCGCGCTGGGCGGGGTGGGTGAACATCGTGCGGAGCATGGCCATCGTCGAGGGCATGAGGGTGGCGCCGCCCATGCCGAGGACCGCGCGGGCCGCGATCAGCATTTCGGCGCTGTCCGCGTACGCCGCCGCCAGCGAGGCGGTGCCGAAGGCCGCGGCGCCGATCAGCAGGAGGCGGCGGTGGCCGATGCGGTCGCCGAGCGAGCCCATCGTCATCAGCAGGCCGGCCAGGGCGAAGGCGTAGATGTCGAAGATCCACAGCTGCTGGGTGCCGCTGGGTTCCAGGTCCGCGCTGATCGCCGGGATCGCGAAGTAGAGGACCGATACGTCCATGGAGACCAGTAGCAGCGGAAGCATCAGGACGCAGAGTGCGGTCCATTCCCGGCGCCCGGCACGGGTGGTGGTGCTGGTCGATTTCGTCATGCCGAGGAATGTACGCGCGTCTTAAACGCTTGTCTAGAACGCTTGTATAAGTCGACCGTCTAGGACGTTCGTATAAGTCGGCGGTAGGGTGGCGGACATGGGACACCGTGAGGACCTGCTCGAAGGCGCCAAGCGCTGCCTGCTGCAGAAGGGGTTCGTGCGCACGACGGCGCGCGACATCGTCAAGGAGTCGGGGACCAACCTGGCGTCGATCGGCTACCACTACGGCTCGAAGGACAAGCTCCTGGCCGAGGCGTACATCGCCCTCGTGGGCGAGGTGTCCGAGGACTGGGAACTGTCCGACGCCTTCGACACCGCTCCGGGCTCGCTCGAACGTTTCCACGAGGTCTGGGCGAGCATCATCCGCACCATGCGGGAGCCCGACTCCATCTGGCACCTCAGCGTCGAGATCATCGCCATGGGTGATCAACTGCCCGATGTGCGCGACCACTTGGCGCAGGCGCAGCGCGAAGCCGCCCGAGGGATCCTTCCGCTGTTCCTCGGGGGCCGGGAGGAGGACGTCGCGGAGGAGGACGTGGACTCCATCGGGCAGCTCTACAACACCCTGATGACGGGCCTCATCGCCCAGTGGACCTTCGACCCGAAGACCGCGCCCGGCGCCGAGCAGCTCACCGAGGGTCTGCGCCGGGTCATCGAGGGCGTCAACCGGAAATGACGCACCCGTCATGCATCTCGATCGCCCGGTGCGCGAAATGCCGTACGACGGCCCGGTCGTGGCAGATGAACAGGTAGCCGAGTCCGAGATCGTCCTGGAGATCGGCGAGCAGGTTCAGGATGCCGGCCCGGACAGAGGGGTCGAGGGACGAGACCGGTTCGTCGAGGACCAGCAGGCGTGGTTCGGAGGCCAGCGCGCGGGCGATTCCGGCGCGCTGGCACTGGCCGCCGGAGAGTTCGTGCGGCCGGCGGTCGCCGTACGACGGGTCGAGGCCGACCCGGTCGAGGAGTTCGGCGACCCGATCGGGGGTGGGCCGGCGGCCCTGTATCCGCAGCGGTTCCGCCACCGCGTCGCGGATGCGGTGGCGGGGGTTCAGTGAGCCGTACGGGTCCTGGAAAACGGGCTGCATGCGCGGGCGGATCGGGCGCAGCTCGCGTTCCGTGAGGCGTGTCAACTCCCGCCCCTCGAAGCTGACTTCACCGGCGTCGGGGCGGCGCAGCTGGAGCACGGCCAGGGCCGTGGAGGACTTGCCGCAGCCGGAGGGGCCGTTGAGGGCGAGGGTCTCGCCGGGAGCCAGAGTGAAGGAGACGTGGTCGACGGCGGTGACGTCGCCGTAGCGGACCACGAGGTCGCGGACGTCGAGCAGGGCGTCATCACTCATGCGGGCTGCCGCTTCTCTTCCTGGTTCTGGAACAACTCCGTGGCCGGGTGAGGGAGTTCCTGCCAGCGATGGCAGGCCACCAGGCGTCCCTCCACATCGTGCGGCTCCGGTTCCGCCGTACGGCAGACGTCCGCCGCGAGCGGGCAGCGCGGGGCGAAGGCGCAGCCCGGCGGGAGTGCGCCGGGGGCGGGCGGGGTGCCGGGCAGGGCGGGGAGGCGGCGGCCCGGGGGTGCGTGCTGGGGAAGGGAGGCCAGCAGGCCTGCCGTGTAGGGGGCGCGGGGGCGGCTCAGCACCTCGTCCGCCGGGCCGAGTTCGGTGAGGCGTCCGGCGTACATGACCAGCACGCGGTCCGCGTGATCCCGTACTGCGTCCATGTCGTGCGTGACCAGCACGAGCGCGGCCCCGACGGCCTCCCGCCGCTCGGCGAGCACCCGCAGCACCTGGTCGCGGCGTTCCTCGTCCAGGGCGGTGGTGGGTTCGTCGGCGACGACGATGTCCGGCTCGTTGATCGTCGCCATGGCGATGACGGCGCGCTGCCGCATGCCGCCGGAGTACTCGTGGGGATACGACCGCGCCTTGCGCGCGGCGTCCGCGATGCCCACCCGGTCGAGCGCGGCGACCGCGCGGGCCCGGGCCTCCTTGCGGGAGACGCGGGACACCGACCGTACGGCGGCGGCGAGTTGGTCGCCCACCGGGTGTACGGGGGAGAGGGCGGACAGGGCGTCCTGCGGGACGAGGGAGATGCGGCGGCCGCGGTGGGGCGCGAGGTCCGGCTCGACCGTCCCGCTCGTCGTAGCGCCCCGCGGCAGCATGCCCAGCAGCGCCCGGGCCGTGAGGGACTTGCCCGCGCCCGACTCGCCGACGATCGCGAGGACCTCGCGGGGCCGGACCTCGAAGGACAGGCCGCGCACGGCCTCGACGCCGTCGAAGGCGATCCGCAGCTCGCGCACCGACAACAGCGCCTCGGAGCGGTTCTCAGCATCCAACGGGGGTCTCCTTCCGTACGGCACCTGTGCCGCGCGCGACCCGGGGTGCTGGGCGCGGCCGCCTGCCGTGTACGGCCGCCGCCCCCGACACCGCCAGCCCCGCCAGCAGGGCCAGTGCGACGGCCGGGGCGAGGGCCGCCCACGGGGCGCGTTCGACGTAGGCGCGGGACTCGTCGAGCAGCAGTCCCCACTCGGGGGCGGGCGGCTGGGCGCCCAGTCCCAGGAAGCCGAGGGACGCCAGGGCGAGGGCGATGCCGGGCAGGCGCAGCAGGGCGTGCCGGGCGACCGGGGCGGCGACGGACGGCAGGACGTGCCGGGTGAGGATCCAGAACGGGGTCGCGCCCATGGCCCGTTGGGCGGTCAGGAACGCCGACGCCCGCACCTCCTGCACCAGCGCGGCGGCGTGCGCGGACAGCGCCGGCCACGAGATCAGGGCGACGGCGAGGGCCGCGCCCCCGGCGCCGGGACCGGTCGCCGCCGCGACCAGGATGCCGACGATCACGGGGGGCAGGGCGTTGGCGATGTCCGCCGCGCCCGCCGCGACGCCGGGCAGGAAGCCCAGTACGAGCGCGACCAGGAGGCTCAGCGCACAGATGGCGGCGGCCGTACCGACCGTGGAGGCGGCGCCGTGGCCGAGGCGGGCGAGCACGTCGCGGCCGAGGGCGTCGGTGCCGAGCGGGTGTGCCCAGGAGGGGGCGGCGAGGCGGGCGGCGGTGTTGACCGTGTACGGGTCACGCAGCAGGCCCCAGCCGATGGTCACCGCGAGGACGGCGAACAGCGTCAACGGGATCGCCGGGTGGGTACGGACCGGGCGCGTTGGGGGCAGCGTCAGACCGGCGTCACGCAGGGCGGGGCCCAGCAGCCGTCGCCGGGTGAGCGCCGCGGCCGCGCCGGCGAGCAGGCCGAGCAGCAGCAGGGCCAGCACCGAGCCCTGGAGCAGCGGGAGGTCCTGCGACTTGGCCGCGCCGAGCGCCGTACGGCCGATGCCGGGCACGGCGAACACCATCTCCACCGCGACCGCCCCGCCGGTCAGGCCGACGGCAACCATCCCGAACTGCGGTACCAGTGGCGGGAGTACGCGCTTGAGGGCCGCCGCCGAGATCCTCGTACGGCTCACTCCCGCGCCGCGCCACAGCTCCACCCACCGCTCGTCGAGGACGGCGGGCAGCGCGTCCGCGACCAGCCGGCCGAGCAGACCGCCCGCCGGGACACCGAGTGCGATCGCGGGCAGCACCAGGTACTCGGGGCCCGCCCAGCCGGCCGTCGGCAGCCACCCCAGCCACACCCCGCACACCAGCAGCGCGACGGTGGCCAGCAGGAACTCCGGTACGGCGGCCAGCATGGCGGCGAACGCCCCGGCCGACCCGCGTCCCCGCACCAGCACCGGCGCCACCAGTACGGCGGCCAGCGCGACCGCCACGCCGAGCGCCGCGCCCATCAGGCCCAGCGACACCTGGAGCCCGGCGACGACGGACGGCAGGACGTCGTGCCCCGACACCCAGGAGGTGCCGAAGTCGCCGCGCAGCAGGTCCGCGGCCCAACTCCCCAGCAGGGAAAGGGGACCGGCGTCCAGGCCGAGGTCCTCGCGGATCGCGGACAGGGCCTCGTCGGTCGCCTCCTGCTCGGCCGACCGGGCGCGCAGCACGGTGAGCGCCGGGTCCTTGTGCGAAAGCCAGGGCAGCAGGCCGACGGTGGCCAGGACCGCGACGAGACAGCCGAGGCGGGTCAGCTCGGCGGGGCCGACCGCCTTCCTCACCAGGGCCTTCACTTGACGTACGTGTCCACCGTGACGAGCTCACGCTCACGCGGGTCGTGGGCGGAGTCGACGACACCGGTGGCGTCGCCCTGGATCACCCGCTCGTGGAGCATCGGCACGGCGGCGTCCGCGGTGAGCACGGCGGCCTCGGCCGCGATGATCGCCTTGCGGCGGGCCTCGCCGGTCTTCGTCTCGCCGGCCTTCTTCAGCTCGGCGTCGACGGAGGAGTCGGCGAGCTGCGAGATGTTGAAGGAGCCGTCGGAGGCGAAGTCGCTGTACAGGTAGGCGGCCGGGTCCCCGGAGTCGAGGACGGTGGCGCGGGAGAGGACGAACGCGTCGAACTTGCCCGCGAGGGCGTCCGATTCGATGTTCGCGTACTCGCGGACGTCGAGCTTCACCTTGAACCCGGCCTTCTGCAGCTGCTGCTGCAGCGTGGCGGCGACCTCGGGCAGCTCGGCCCGGTCGGTGAAGGTGCCGATGGTGATCGTCGTGCCGTTCGGCTTGCCGGCCTTCGTGTGCCTGACGGGCGTGCGCAGGTCGGCCGCCCACGGCAGCGCGGGCCCGAGCAGTCCTTCGGCGACATCCGCCCGACCCTCGTACACGCCCTCGACGATCGACTTGGCGTCGATCGCCTCCCGGGCGGCGGCGCGCAGCGAGGCGTCCTTGAAGACGCCCTTGTCGGTGTTCAGGTAGAGCGTGTTGGTGCGCGGCATCGGGACCTCGGTGATCAGGTCCTGGTCGAGGACGGCGGCCTGCGAGACCGGAACCGCCTCGACGATGTCGGCCTCGCCGCTGCGGAGCGCTGCCGCGCGGGCGGTGCCGTCGGGGACGAACGTCACGTCGATTCCCGGGGCCTTGGCCTTGCCGCCCCAGTACTTGTCGTAGCGGTCGAGGGTGGCGGAGGCGGTGCCGCCCACCTTCGTGAGCTCGAAGGGGCCGGTGCCGGCGCCGACGGGGTTCACCGTCTTCCCCCTGTACGCCTTCGCCGCCAGGATCGACAGCTGCGGTGAGCTGAGCCGCTGCGGGACCAGGGGGTCCTCGGCGGCGGTCGTGACGGTGACCGTGTCGGCGTCCTCGGCCTTCGCGGTCAGGTCGACGCCGTCGAGGATGCGGGGCTTGGGGGAGGCGCCGGCGGCCTCGGTGAGCGACCGCACGACGGCCTGCGCGTCGAGCTTCGTGCCGTCGTGGAAGGTGACGCCGTCGCGTATCTCGAAGGTCCATGTGCGGCCGGACTGCTGCCACTCGGTGGCGAGGGCGGGCCGGGCGTCGCCGTCCTCGTCCAGCTTCACCAGGGTCTCGGCAGTCGACCAGCGGGCCAGCTTGAACGCGTCGTCGGACAGCGGGGACAGGCCGGAGCGAGGGGGCTGCATCATCGCGAGGCGGATGCGCTTGCCGTCCGTGGCCGTGTCCGCCGCGGACTCCGCTCCGGCGAAGCAGCCGGTGAGCAGGGCGGAGGCGGCGGTGAGGGCGGTGGCGGGGAGCAGGCGGTGGGCGGGCAGGCGCACGGAACCCTCCGGGTAAAAGGGCGGTCAAGAGAGCGGTTGCCGCGACCGTAGCATGATGACAATCGTTTTCAGAAATGCGTTGCCCCGGTGAGACTGCCCGGTGGCCGTGCCTAGAGCCGCGCACCCTTCAACGCCATGTGCAGCAGCAGCCGGTCCTCCCCGTCGTCCAGGTCCAGGCCCGTGAGCTGTTCGACGCGGGACAGGCGGTAGTACAGGGTCTGGCGGTGGATGCCGAGTTCGGCGGCCGTGCGGCCGGCCTGGCCCGCGCAGTCCAGGTAGACCTCGGCGGTGCGGGCGAGTTCCTGGTGGGCGGGGGAGAGGAGTGGGGCGACCGCGGGGTCGCGGGCCGTCTGCGGGGAGAGGGAGGTCAGCAGGCGGTACGCCCCGATGCGCGACCACTCGGCCACCGGCCCGAGCCTCGGCTCCGCCAGCGCCGCGCGCGCCGCGGCCGACGCCTCCTGCCAGACGGTGTTCAGGTCGGCGAGGCCCGTGCGCGGTTCGCCGAGGCCGGCCGCCAGCGGTGACCGGGGCTGGGCGGACGGCCGGGACGGCGGCTGGGCCGCCCCTTCCTTCAGCAGCCGGGACGCCGCCGCCAGCGCCGCCGTCCGCACCTCCGGTGAGCGCAGCCGGACGAGCATCGCGAGGCTCTGCCCGCTCGCGCCCCACGGGAGAGTGCACAGCGCCGTCGCGTGCGGCACCGTACGCACGGACGGGGCGTCGTCGGGGTCGGCCGACGGCCAGGGCGCCACGCAGACCACCGTATGGACGCCGTCCGCGCGCGGGCCCAGCGCCGTGCGCAGCTCGGCCACCGCCATGTCCCCCTGCCAGCCGCCCTCGGCGGTCAGCACCGCCCGCAGCTCCCGGCCGAGATCCGCCCCGTGCTGCGCCTCGTCGGCGAGCAGCTCGCCGATGCGGGCCGTCACCTCCATCGCGGCCGTCAGCTGCCGCTCGGTCGGGCCCGGGTCGTCGTCCAGCAGCCAGACGTAGCCCAGGACGACACCCCGATGGCGTACCGGCAGGCAGATACGCCCCCGGTACACCCCGGCCTCCGGAGTCGGCGGGATCCGCACCGGCCCGGTCGCCCGCGTGATGCCGAAGCCCTCGAACCACCTGCGCACCGCGGCCGTCGAGCGGCGCGTCAGGATCGAGCGGGTGCGGACCGGGTCCAGGGCCGACGCGTCCAGCTCGCCCTCGCTGTCGTACGCGCCGAAGGCGATCAGCTCGAAGTCCCGGTTCTCCAGCGTCGCGGGGACACCCAGGAGCTCCGAGATCTCGTCGACCAGCTCCTGGTAGTCGCCTTTGTAATCGGCTGTCACTCGGGCATTCTCCCGTATAACCGCAGGGGCGTCATACATCTGTCTGAGATCTGCGGCACGGATGCGTGACAGCTGTCGATGGCCGACGATCGGAGGGATCCTTAGGTTTCACGGTGGTTCTCCGTGCCGTACCCGAATGGTCGGGATTCGGCCGCCTTTCTGCTGTTTGTGGAGGTGCCCCGTGCTGGGTCCCGTGATTCTCGCCGCGTCGCGCAGCGACCGGATGCGACGCCTGATCTCGGCGGCCCCGGTGACGAAGCAGGTCGTCGACCGGTTCATCCCCGGCGAGACCGTCGACGAGATCGTGCCGATCATCGAGGACCTCACCGGCAAGGGCCTGGAGCTGACGATGGACGTCGTCGGCGAGGACATCACCCGCCCCGAGCAGGCCGAGGCCGCCCGGGACGCCTATCTGCGCCTCGTCGACCGGATCAAGGATCTGGGGCTGGGCGAGCGCGTCGAGATGTCCGTGAAGCTGTCGATGTTCGGGCAGTCCCTCGCGTCGCCCACCACCGCCCTATTCGAAGGGCCCTCCGGGCCCGCCCCCACATTCCACGGCGGCCACGAGCTCGCCCTCGCCAACGTCCGCCCCGTCGTCGAGGCCGCCGCCGCCATCGGTACGACCGTCACCCTCGACGCGGAGGACCACACCACCCTCGACTCGATGTTCGCCATCCACGAGGAGCTGCGCGGGGACTTCCCGCAGACCGGCTGCGTCATCCAGGCCTACCTCTTCCGCACCGAGGCCGACGCCCGCCGCCTCGCCGCGAACGGCAGCCGGGTGCGCCTGGTCAAGGGCGCGTACAAGGAGCCCGCCGAGGTCGCCTACCAGCAGAAACACGAGATCGACAAGGCGTACGTCCGCATCCTCAAGGTTCTGATGGAGGGTGAGGGGTATCCGATGATCGGGTCCCACGACCCGCGCCTGATCTCCATCGCCCAGGAACTCGCGCGGCGCGCCGGGCGAAAGCCCGACGAGTACGAGTTCCAGATGCTGTACGGCATCCGCAGCGACGAGCACCTGCGCCTCGCCGCCGAGGGCCACCGCATGCGCGTCTACACCGCCTACGGCACCGACTGGTACGGCTACTTCATGCGGCGGTTGGCCGAGAAGCCGGCGAACCTGCGCTTCTTCGTCCGAAGCATGATCACCAAGGGCTGAGCCCGCACCCGCTCGAGAACACCGCTCAAGTCAAGGAGTTACGGAACCCATGGACGCTGTGACCCAGGTCCCCACCCCCGTCAACGAGCCGGTGCACGGCTACGCCCCCGGCTCGCCCGAGCGCGCCCGGCTGGAGGCCAAGCTGAAGGAGCTGGCCGAGAACCCGATCGACCTGCCCTGCACCATCGGCGGCGAGAAGCGGATGGGCGGCGGTGAGCGGTTCGACGTCGTGCAGCCGCACAACCACAAGGCCCGCCTCGGCACCTACGGCAACGCCACCCAGCAGGACGCCCAGGACGCCATCGACGCGGCCCTCGCCGCCGCGCCGGCCTGGCGTGCGATGTCCTTCGACGACCGTGCGGCGATCATCCTGCGCGCCGCCGAGCTGCTGGCAGGTCCCTGGCGGGAGACCCTCGCCGCCTCCACCATGCTCGGCCAGTCCAAGACCGCCCAGCAGGCCGAGATCGACACCCCGTGCGAGCTCGTCGACTTCTGGCGCTTCAACGTGAAGTACGCCCGTGACCTGCTCGCCGAGCAGCCCCCGGCCAACTCCCCGGGCGTCTGGAACCGCCTCGACCACCGCCCGCTGGAGGGCTTCGTCTACGCGATCACGCCCTTCAACTTCACGGCGATCGCGGGCAACCTGCCCACCGCCCCCGCGCTGATGGGCAACGTGGTCGTGTGGAAGCCGTCCCCGACCCAGACCCACGCCGCCGTGCTGCTCATGCAGCTGCTCGAGGAGGCCGGTCTGCCCAAGGGCGTCATCAACCTCGTCACCGGCGACGGCATCGAGGTCTCCAAGGTGGCTCTCGAGCACCGTGACCTCGCGGGCATCCACTTCACCGGCTCGACCAAGACCTTCCAGTACCTGTGGAAGACGGTCGGCAACAACATCGAGAAGTACCGCTCCTACCCGCGCATCGTCGGCGAGACCGGCGGCAAGGACTTCGTCGTCGCCCACCCGAGCGCCGACAAGGCGATCCTGAAGACCGCGCTGACCCGCGGTGCCTTCGAGTACCAGGGCCAGAAGTGCTCGGCGACCTCCCGGGCGTACATCCCGGCGTCGATCTGGAACTCCGGCTTCAAGGAGGAGTTCGCGGCCGAGGTCGACTACATCACCATGGGTGACGTCACCGACCTGTCCAACTTCATCGGCGCCGTCATCGACGAGCGCGCCTTCGCCAAGAGCAAGGCCGCGATCGACCGCGCCAAGTCCGACTCGTCCTGCACGATCGTGGCGGGCGGCTCCTACGACGACTCGGTGGGCTACTTCGTCCGCCCGACCGTCATCGAGTGCAACGACCCGGAGAACGAGGTCTTCACCACCGAGTACTTCGGCCCGATCCTCGCCGTGCACGTCTACGAGGACGACAAGTACGAGGAGATGCTGGACCAGATGGAGTCGGTGTCCGCCTACGCGCTCACCGGCTCGGTCATCGCGGCCGACCGCGCGGCGGCGGCGTACACGATGGAGAAGCTGCGCTACGCGGCCGGCAACTTCTACATCAACGACAAGTCGACCGGCGCCGTCGTCGGCCAGCAGCCCTTCGGTGGCGGCCGGGCCTCCGGCACCAACGACAAGGCCGGCGCCCCGCAGAACCTGATGCGCTGGACGCTGACCCGCTCCATCAAGGAGACGCTGGTCCCGCCGACCGACTACACCTACCCGCACATGGGCTGACGGTCGGTCAGCATGCGGCGAGGGGCCGGGCGACACGCCCGGCCCCTCGCGCTGTCCTGGGGGGCTATTCGGCGATCTCCGTCCGCTCCCACCACTCGTACACCGGCAGCGCGCCCTCCGCTGTGTCCGCCTGCCGTGAGGTCGGCCTGAAGTGCTCGTATCCACCGCGGAGCTTGATCTTCACGTCCGGGCCGGGGGACGGGGTCGGGACGATCCGTTCGGGCAGATCGTCCGGGCCGCCTTCGAGGAACACCTTCGCCGTGTCGTTCATGACCTCAGCGTTCCCCTCGTCGTGGCCGTCCGTCCCGTGCCGCCCGGATCATCAGCCGGGTGGGCGATCCGCTGTCAGGTCCGTCCCTCGGGTGTGATGATGAAAGCGCAGGTCAGCGGCGTGTGACCTACTCCACCGTCTCAGATAGTAGGAAGTCCGAGTAATTGTGGAGACAGATGCCCCGTCCTCGCTTAGCTTTGTAGAAGCCGAACGTCTCGCTCGATCAAGCGAATGGCGGTCGTGAGCCGGGCCCCGTGCAGGCAACCCCTGCGGCACCGCTCCCCGCCCCACCCGGCGTCTCGTAACCCCTTGTTGCACTCCAGGATTGCCGAAGGAGTCGATTTCCCATGGCCGAGACGACCGCCCGCC
This sequence comes from Streptomyces sp. NPDC107522, assembly GCF_055657525.1. Classification (NCBI taxonomy): domain Bacteria; kingdom Bacillati; phylum Actinomycetota; class Actinomycetes; order Kitasatosporales; family Streptomycetaceae; genus Streptomyces; species Streptomyces sp. NPDC107522. The sequence continues at coordinate 67,097 of NZ_JBVKAU010000013.1, forward strand.
GTCGAGTCCGTCACCTCTCCCGTACGACCGAGTCCGACCGCAAGAACGCCGCGGCCGCGCTGCAGCGCGCGCTTGACCGCCGGGACAACGGCGGAGCCACCGGTCACCAGGCTGCGTAGCGCTCCGCTGGTAGTGCCGCGACTGGGTAGTGCCGCGATGTGTCGTCGTTCGTCTGCGGCGGCGTCGTGGCTGGTCGCGCAGTTCCCCGCGCCCCTACCGGCGCCGTACCTCGAAATGGTCGACGCGCTCGCCCTCGGACGTCAGCGCCGACACCTTCAGCCGGGGCTTCGCGCCGGCCTCCGCCTCCACCGCGAGGAAGGAGAAGCCCCGGTACCGCACCCGCGACCACTCGACGCTCTCCGCCTTGGTGTCGCGTGACCTGGTCCACGTGAAGGAGTCGACCGACTCCCGCTCGGTGACATGGCCCTCGTAGCTCTCCTCGACGCCCGTCGGAAAGCCGTACAGGTCCTTGCCGCCGCCGCCCGCCGTGACGTACACGATCCCGTCCCGCGTCGGGTCCGTCGTCGCGCCGATCGGGACCGGCCTGCCCACCTCGCCGTTCAGAATTGCGTCGGTCCGTTCGTACACGTGGTTGTGCCCGTTGATCACCAGGTCGACCTGGTGCTTGGCGAAGAGCGGCACCCACTCCGCGCGGATGCCGCCGTCGGAGGCGTGTGTCGACGTCGAGTAGGCGCAGTGGTGGAAGAAGACGACGACGAAATCGACCAAGGTGTCGGCCCGCAGCTCGCCCAGCTTGCGGTCCAGCCACTTCGTCTGCCGTCCCTCCGTGTAGCCGAGGTTGGCGGGGATCTCGTACGACACGTCGTTCGCGTCCAGCGCGACCACGCCGACGTTGCCGTACGTGAAGGCGTACACCCCCGGCGCCGTACGCGGGTCGAAGCCGCTGTCCGGGAGGGAGAAACGGGCGAGCTGGCCGCCGTAGCCGTCCGGCGAGTACCAGGCCTCCATGTCGTGGTTGCCGGTCGTCACCATCCACGGCACCGACTTCGCCACCGACTCGGTCTGCTTGAGGAACAGGTCCCAGAAACCGGGGTCATAGCCGTCCGACTCCTTGCCCCGGCCATTGACGTTCGCGTAGCAGATGTCGCCGGCGTGGAGGTGGAAGGCGGGGTCCTGGCGCAGCAGGACATGGTCGTTGGCGGACGCCGCCTCGCTGACGCCCTGGTCGCCGAAGGCCGTGAAGGTGAACGTCTCCGGGGTGGCGGGAGCCGTGCGGAAGGTGGCGATCGTCGAGCGGTGCCGACGTTCGGCGGGGTCGAAGCCGTCGTGACCCACGCCGTAGTAGTACGTCGTGCCGGGGCGCAGGGTGTCCAGGGCCGCGTGGACGTAGTACTGCTCGAACGCCGGGCGGATGCCCTGGAGCGCCGGGGTCTTCAGATCGCGCACCTCCGCCTCGATCCTCCGGCCCAGGTCGTCGGGGCGCAGACCGATCCGGACGTACGGCTTTCTCACCGCGGCCGGCACCTGCCAGGAGATCCGCATCTGCGTCTTCGGGTCGGCGCCGAAGGCGAGATGGCGGCCGAAGGGTGCGACGGCGGAGCCCGGCACCTCGGTGAGGGCGGACGCGGACGCCGAAGCCGAGGCCTTCGGGCCGGCGGCACCTGCCCCCGAACCGGAGCAACCCGTCAGCAGGCCACCCGCCACCGCGCCCGCCGTCACCAGCGTGCGGCGCCGGGACAGCTTGGTGCGCAGGTACTCGTGCTGTTCCGCCATGCTCATACGGCGGGCGAGCTGGGGCGGGATGCCGAAGTCGGGGATGTCCATGGAAGGGAACTTCCCAGCAAAGGCCAACACCCGCCCCACATGCGGGTGAACGGCAGCCGACGCACTAACGCCGTCCCCCGTCCGGCTGTCCGCATCGCGGACGCGGCATGTCATTCCATGGGACGAGGAGTAGGGTGCCGACATGTCTCGCAGCCTCAATCTCGCAGTGATTCCGGGTGACGGCATCGGCCAGGAGGTCGTGGCCGAAGGCCTGAAGGTCCTCTCCGCCGTCCTTCCGCAGGATGTGAAGCTGGAGACCAAGGAGTACGACTTCGGCGCCCGGCGCTACCACGCCACCGGTGAGACCCTCACCGACGCCGACCTCGACGCCCTCAAGCAGCACGACGCCATCCTGCTGGGCGCCATCGGCGACCCCAGCGTCCCCTCCGGCGTGCTGGAGCGCGGCTTCCTGCTCAAGCTGCGCTTCGCCTTCGACCACCACGTCAACCTGCGTCCGTCGAAGCTCCTCCCGGGCGTCGCCACCCCGCTCGCCGGTGAGCCGAGCATCGACTTCGTCGTGGTCCGCGAGGGCACCGAGGGCCCGTACACCGGCAACGGCGGCACCATCCGCAAGGGCACCCAGCACGAGGTCGCCACCGAGGTCTCCGTCAACACGGCGTACGGCGTCGAGCGCGTGGTCCGCGACGCCTTCGCCCGGGCGCAGGCCCGCCCGCGCAAGAAGCTGGCGCTGATCCACAAGAACAACGTGCTGACCTTCGCCGGTCACCTGTGGACCAACATCTTCAACAAGGTGGCCGAGGAGTTCCCCGAGGTCACCACCGAGTACATGCACGTCGACGCGGCGACCATCTACCTGGTCACCCAGCCCGAGCGGTTCGACGTCATCGTGACCGACAACCTCTTCGGCGACATCATCACCGACCTCGCCGCGGCCGTCTCCGGCGGCATCGGCGTGGCGGCGAGCGGGAACATCAACCCCTCCGGCGAGTTCCCGTCGATGTTCGAGCCGGTCCACGGTTCCGCGCCCGACATCGCCGGCCAGGGCAAGGCCGACCCCACCGCCACGGTCCTGTCCGTCGCCCTGCTCCTGCGCCACCTCGGCTACGACGCCGAGGCCGCCCGCATCGACGGGGCGGTCTCCACCGACCTCGCCGAGCGCACCGGCAAGCCCGCCCGCAGCACCGCCGAGATCGGCGACGCGCTGGCCGCACGAGTAGCCGGCTGATCCGGCGCGCCACTCGATCCTTTCGAAGCCGTCGGGTCACTTCGCACCCGGCGGCTTCCCCATGTCCGCCGCCGGGTGACACCATCAACCCTGGGTCGCGGTTTCACGCCGATCACGCCGAACAGGCCGATTTCTTCCACGGCACCCGCTTGCGATAATCGAACGCGGAGCCGCGGAATGAAGGAATGCTCGGACGTCCTAGCACTGGCCACGGGCAGTACTGGCGTGAGTGCGGCCCGCCACAACGAAAACCGGTGAAGGACATCCACTCATGACGACGCCCACGATCGAGCTCAAGCCCTCCGCCAGCCCGCTCTCCGCCGCCGAGCGCGAGGCGATACTGGCCAACCCCGGGTTCGGCCGCCACTTCACCGACCACATGGTGACGATCAAGTGGACCGAGGGCCGGGGCTGGCACGACGGCGAGCTCGTGCCGTACGCGCCGATCTCCCTCGACCCGGCCACCATGGTCCTGCACTACGCGCAGGAGATCTTCGAGGGCCTCAAGGCGTACCGCCAGCCCGACGGGTCCGTCGCCACGTTCCGTCCCGAGAAGAACGCGACGCGGTTCCAGGCCTCCGCCCGCCGGCTCGGCATGCCGGAGCTGCCCGTGGAGACGTTCATCGAGGCGTGCGACGTGCTGGTGCAGCAGGACGAGGCCTGGGTCCCGGCGCACGGCGGCGAGGAGTCCCTCTACCTGCGTCCGTTCATGTTCGCGACGGAGGTCGGCCTGGGCGTGAAGCCCGCCAGCGAGTACCTGTTCATGGTCATCGCCTCCCCGGCCGGCGCCTACTTCCCCGGCGGCGTCAAGCCGGTGTCCATCTGGGTCTCCGAGGACCACGTCCGCGCCGTGCCGGGCGGCATGGGCGACGCGAAGACGGGCGGCAACTACGCCGCGTCCCTGCTGGCGCAGGCCGAGGCCGCCGCCAAGGGCTGCGCCCAGGTCTGCTACCTGGACGCGGTCGAGCGCAAGTGGGTCGAGGAACTCGGCGGGATGAACCTGTACTTCGTGTACGGCGACAAGATCGTCACCCCGTCCCTCACCGGCTCCATCCTGGAGGGCGTCACCCGTGACTCCCTCCTGTCGGTCGCCCGCGACCTCGGTTACGAGTCGGAGGAGGGCCGCATCTCCGTCGACCAGTGGCAGCGCGACTCCGAGAACGGCACCCTCACCGAGGTCTTCGCCTGCGGCACGGCGGCGGTCATCACCCCGGTCGGCACCGTGAAGCGCACCGGCGCCGAGTGGCAGCAGAGCGGCGGAGAGCCCGGCGAAGTCACGATGAAGCTCCGCCAGGCTCTCCTGGACATCCAGAGGGGCAAGTCCGAGGACAAGCACGGCTGGATGCACAAGCTGGGCTGAACAGTTGATCGGCGTTGAGGCCGGGGCCGCTGGGGGCTGCCGCCCCCAGACCCCCGCTTCGGCCCTGAAGGGGCCTCGTCCTCAAACTCCCCCACTCTCGACTTCGCTCGAGCGGGGGGACCCCCACGACGGGCTGTTTTCGCCGACCGGCACCGAGTTGTCGGCCCCGGTTTCCGCCTTCACGGAACCCGGGGTCGACAGCGCGTACGCCACGCCTCCTACCAGCCCCGACAACAGGAAGCTGCAGTCCACCCCACCGGTCAGGCTCAGCAGCGGCCCCTCGTACGACGGCAGCGCGACCGCCAGTACGCCGACCACCGCACCCAGCGCCCACGACACCGTCGCCCGGACGTTCCAGCCGGCGCGGAACCAGTAGATCCCGCCCCGCGCCCGCCGGTTGAACACCTGGAGAGCCTCCGAGTCGTACACCCCACGGCACCGTGCGAAGCCGATGAGGGTGATGACGGCCCACGGGGTGCCGATCGCCGTCAGCAGCAGGACGAACGACGTCATCGCGTCCTGTGCCGTCGAGGCGTAGTGGCCGACGAAGACGCACACCGTGGCGACGACCGCGACCGCGTACGTCGCCTGGGCGCGGGAGGCGCGCGGCAGGATGGCATCCAGGTCGAGGCCCATGGAGTAGAGCATCAGGCCGGCGTTGCCGACCGAGCCCGCGGAGGCGGCCAGCAGGAGCGGGACCAGGTACCAGGTGGGCGACGCGGAGACGAGCGGTCCGGCGTAGTCGAGGGCGGCCTGCGCCGCGTACGCGGTGAAGGTGCCGAACAGCTGCGGGACCAGCAGGCCCAGGATCAGGCCGAGCCACGTCGCGTGCAGGACCCGGCGGGAGGTGTGGCGGGCCGGGGAGATGTAGCGGGTGTAGTCGCCGAGGAGGGTGATGAAGGCGATCGGGCCGGACAGTCCCGCCGCCACCATCGCCAGCAGCCAGGTGGGCCAGAAGCCGCCCAGCAGATAGCCGCCCGCCTCCGGCAGTGCGGCCGTCGTGAAGTGCGGGGCGTACGCGATCACGCCGAGGACCAGCAGCGCCGTCATGCCGATCGCGAGGACGCGGGACATGGCGAGCAGCACGCGGTAGCCGTACACCGCACCGGCGACGGTCGCGGCGGCGAGGAGTGCGTAGACGACGCCGTACGACACCTCGTTCGCCGGCATGCCGAACAGGCGGCCCAGCACGCTCACCATCACATCGCCGCCGATCCACACCGTCAGCGCGGAGTAGCCCATCGCCAGCAGCAGGCCGACGACCGAGCCGACCAGGCGGCCCCGCACGCCGAACTGGGCGCCGGAGGACGTGGACAGGTTGGTCGCCGTGCGCAGGGAGATCAGGGCCAGCGGGGCGGTGAGGGCCGTGCCGACGAGAGTGCCGACCACGATCGAGCTGACCGACGCCCACCAGCCCAGGCCGAAGGACGGCGGCAGCCAGCCGAAGACGATCACTCCCAGGCAGAGATTCGATCCCAGGAGGATCGAGACGAGGTCCCGTGGTCCGCTCGTGCGTTCCTCGTCGGGGATGGTGTCGACTCCGCGCTGTTCCATCGGCATGGCAGGTCTCCTTCGATCGGCCGCCAGAGTTAGAGCGACGTTCAATGTGAGGGATCGGTTCCGCCGAGTCAACACTTCTGGTTCTCGGGATTTCATGTTTAGAGTGATGCTCTAATGTGAGGGAGGCAAGGAGGTGCCCGCGTCATGAGACTGACTCCCACGGAACGTGACCGGCTGCTGCTCTTCGGAGCCGCCGAGCTGGCCCGCGCCCGCCGGGCCCGAGGCCTCCGGCTCAACGTGCCGGAGGCCACCGCGCTCATCGCGGACACCGTCTGCGAGGCCGCCCGGGACGGGGTCCGGCTCGCCGAGGCCATCGAGCGTGCCCGGTCGGTGCTCGGTCCGGACGACGTCCTGCCGGGTGTCGCGGACGTCGTCACCGAGGTGCATGTCGAGGCGGTCTTCGACGACGGCTCGCGGCTCGCGGTCGTGTCCGACCCGATCGGGGGCGGGCTCGGTCCGCAGGCTCCCGGCGCTCTGCTGCCGGGGCCCGAGCACGCCGAGCCCGAACCGGTCGTACGGCTCACGGTCACCAACACCGCGACCGTCCCCGTCTCCGTCACCTCCCACTTCCACTTCTTCGAGGCCAACCCGCGCCTCGACTTCGACCGTGTGTCGGCCTACGGCATGCGGCTCGCCGTCCCCGCCGGATCGTCCGTGCGCTTCGGGCCGGGGGAGAGCGTCGAGGTCGGGCTCGTGCCGATCGGGGGTGACCGGATCGCCATCGGGTTCGCCGGTCTGGTCGACGGGCCGCTGGACGCGCCCGGCGCCCGCGAGGAGGCACTGCGCCGCGCCGCGGCCTGCGGCTACCTCGGCGTATCGGAAACACCTGATGGCGTCCCGGTTGCAACTGGTGGCGTATCGGAAGCAGTTGATCAGGAGGTCGAGCGATGAGCCGCCCAGGAGGCCACCCCGCAGAGGCCCGCCGCCTCACCCCGTACGAGTACGCCGCCACGCACGGTCCGCGGGTCGGCGACCGCATCCGGCTCGGCGACTCCGGTCTCACCATCCGCGTCGAGTCCGACTCCCAGCGCTACGGCGACGAGTTCCTCGCCGGGTTCGGCAAGACCGCCCGGGACGGGCTGCATCTCAAGGCGGCCGCCGTCCGGGAGACCTGTGACGTCGTCATCAGCAACGTCGTCGTGATCGACGCGGCGCTGGGGATCCGGAAGGTCTCCATCGGGATCAGGGAAGGCCGGATCTGCTCGATCGGGCGGGCCGGGAATCCCGACACCCTCGACGGGGTCGACGTCGTCGTCGGCACGGGCACGTCCATCGTGTCCGGCGAGGGACTCATCGCCACCGCCGGGGCCGTGGACACGCATGTCCATCTGCTGTCGCCGCGCATCATGGAGGCCTCGCTGGCCTCCGGGGTGACCACGGTCATCGGGCAGGAGTTCGGGCCGGTGTGGGGTGTCGGGGTCAACTCGCCGTGGGCGCTGCGGCATGCGTTCAACGCGTTCGACGCCTGGCCGGTCAACATCGGCTTTCTCGGGCGCGGTTCGTCGTCCTCGTCGGCGCCCCTGGTCGAGGCGCTGGCCGAGGGCGGGGCGAGTGGCTTCAAGGTGCACGAGGACATGGGCGCCCACACCCGGGCGCTGGACACGGCCTTGCGCGTCGCCGAGGAGCACGACGTCCAGGTCGCCCTGCACAGCGACGGGCTGAACGAGTGCCTGTCCGTCGAGGACACCCTCCGCGTGCTGGAGGGCCGCACCATCCACGCCTTCCACATCGAGGGCTGCGGCGGCGGACACGTGCCGAACGTGCTGAAGATGGCCGGCGTCCCGAACGTCATCGGCTCCTCCACCAACCCCACCCTGCCCTTCGGTCGGGACGCCGTCGCCGAGCACTACGGCATGATCGTCTCGGTCCATGACCTGAAGACCGACCTCCCCGGCGACGCCGCCATGGCCCGTGACCGCATCCGCGCCGGGACCATGGGCGCCGAGGACGTCCTGCACGACCTGGGCGCGATCGGCATCACCTCGTCGGACGCGCAGGGCATGGGACGCGCGGGTGAGACGGTCCGCCGTACCTTCGCCATGGCCGGGAAGATGAAAGCCGAGTTCGGCGCCCCGGACGGCGGTCACGACAACGAACGCGTTTTGCGCTACATGGCCAAGCTGACCATCAACCCGGCCATCGCACACGGCCTCGCGCACGAGGTGGGGTCGCTGGAGGTCGGCAAGCTGGCCGACATCGTGCTGTGGCGGCCGGAGTACTTCGGCGCCAAGCCGCAGCTCGTGCTGAAGGCCGGCTTCCCGGCATACGGCGTGGTGGGCGACCCCAACGCCGCCACCGACACGTGTGAACCCCTGGTCCTCGGCCCGCAGTTCGGGGCGTACGGCGCCACACCGGCGGACATCTCGGTCGCCTTCGTCGCCCAGGCCGCCGTCGACAAGGGCAACGACTCGATGCCCACCCGGCGCCGGAGGGTCGCCGTGCGCGGCACGCGCGGCATCGGGCCGGCCGACCTGCGGCTGAACTCCCGTACCGGAGCGGTCGATGTGGACCAGCGCACGGGGCTGGTCACCCTCGACGGAGAGCCGCTGCGCTCCGAGCCCGCCGAGTCCGTCTCCCTCAACCGCCTGTATTTCCTTTGAACGCCACCGCCTGTGAGGATCACTGATGTCCGCTGCCGCCGACGGCTTCCGCATGCCCGCCGAATGGACCCCGCACGAGCGCACCTGGATGGCGTGGCCGGGCCCGAACGCGACCTTCGAGGACCCCGGGGAACTCGCCGCCTCCCGGCTGGCCTGGGCATCGGTCGCCCGTGCCGTCCGCCGCTTCGAGCCGGTGACGGTGGTGTGCGGTCCGGGGCAGTCCGAGGAGGCCCGGACGCTGCTCGGGCCGGGGGTGGACACCGTCGAACGGGACCTCGACGACGCCTGGATGCGCGACATCGGCCCCACCTTCCTGACCAACGGGAAGGGTGAACTCGCCGCTGTCGACTGGACCTTCAACGGGTGGGGCGCCCAGGACTGGGCCCGCTGGGAGCACGACGCGAAGATCGCCGCGTACGTCTCCGACCTCGCGGGGTCGACGAAGACGTATGCCTCGGATCTCGTCAACGAAGGCGGCGCGATCCATGTGGACGGCGAGGGCACGGTGCTGCTCACGGAGACCGTCCAGCTCGGCCCCGAGCGCAATCCGCACTGGACGCGCGAGCAGGTCGAGGCGGAGATCCACGCCATGCTCGGCACCCGCAAGGCGATCTGGCTGCCGCGCGGCCTCACCGGCGACTACCCCCCGTACGGCTTCGGCACCCTCGGCCATGTCGACATCGTCGCCGCCTTCGCCCGCCCCGGTGTGGTCGTGGCCCACCATCAGCCGGACCCGGCCCACCCCGACCACGAGGTGACCAAGGAGGTCATCGGCATCCTGAAGGCGGCGACGGACGCGCGCGGCCGCCGGCTGGAGGTCGTCGAGGTCCCTGCCCCGACCGTCCTGGAGGCCGACGGCCACTGGGCCGACTACTCCTACATCAACCACTACCTCTGCAACGGGGGCGTGGTGCTGTGCGGCTTCGACGACCCGCGTGACGAGCTCGCGGCCGGTATCTTCCGCCGGCTCTTCCCGGAGCGGACGGTGACGCTGGTGGACGCCCGTACCATCTTCGCTGGCGGGGGAGGGATCCACTGCATCACACAGCAGCAGCCGAAGATCTAGGAGCAGCAGATGGCCGGTGCGGCGCGGGCGACCGGTGCGACCGGTGCGGCGCGGGCGCGGAAGAACGCGCCGCCGCGTGAGGACCTCCTCGCCGCGGCCATGGACATGATCGCCGAGCGCGGTCTGGAGAAGCTCACCATGGCGGCGCTCGGCCGCGAGGTCGGCATGAGCAGCGGCCATCTCCTCTACTACTTCCACTCCAAGGACGAGCTGCTCCTGCAGACCCTGGAGTGGAGCGAGGGCCGGCTCGGCGCCGAGCGCGGGCGCCTGCTCACCCGTACGGCACCGGCCCGCGAACGGCTCGACGCCTACGTCGACCTGTACGTCCCCGATGGCCACCGCGACCCGCACTGGACCCTCTGGCTGGAGGTCTGGAACCGCTCGCAGAACGCCGACGACGCCGCCCGCGACCGGCAGGCCGCGATCGAGGGCGCCTGGCACCGGGACCTGGTGGCCCTGCTGGCGGAGGGGGTGTCGCGGGGGGAGTTCCGAGCGGTCGACCCGGACCGTTTCGCCGCCCGCCTGCGGGCCCTGCTCGACGGCTTCTCCATCCATGTGGCGATCGGGCTGCGCGGCACGGACCGGGCGCAAGTTCTGCGTCACGTACGGGAGTTCCTGGACGACAGCCTCCTCGCGGACGCGTGAGCGCACGTCCTGGTTGTACGCAATTTTACGGATTGACCCTGTAGCGCGTGGTGCGTTTGCCTCGTAGGGAGCCCTGGGCAGGGAGCGAGCCGGAGGGGGCGCCGGGGGAGAAGCGTCAACTCGGCGTCATCCGATCTGGTGGAAGGGGACACCAACGGGGTGTCGGACGTCTTCCTGCGGACAGTGCCATGACCACAACCACTCACGGGGGAACAACCATGCACAGCACCAAGCGAGCCGTCGCGCTCGCCGCCGCCTTCGTCGCCGCCACGGTGGCCCTGACCGGAACGTCGGCGGGCGCCGGGCCCCGCGTCCCGTCCACCGAGCGGGTCACCCTGTCGGCGACGGGGGACCAGGGCAACGGCGCCTCCTACGGACCGCAGCTCAGCGCCGACGGCCGCTTCGCGGCCTTCACGGCCGACGCGTCCAACCTGGTGCCTGGCGACACCAACAGCGCGTCGGACGTCTTCGTGCGCGACCTGCGCAAGGGGACCGTCGAGCGGGTCAGCGTCAGTTCGGACGGCACGCAGGCCGACCAGCAGTCGTCCGTGCAGGGCATCAGCGCCGACGGGCGGTACGTCCTGTTCAGCTCGATCGCGCGGAACCTGGTCCCCTGGGACACCCCACCCGCGGACGCGGGCGCCGCCGACATCTATCTGCACGACCGGCGCACCGGCACCACGCGGCGGATCAGCGTCGGCTTCGACGGGGGCTCCGCCTACGCGGCCGGCGCCGACCTCTCCGCGAACGCCCGCTACATCGCCTTCAACGCCAAGGCCAGCCGGATGGAGGAGGGCGCCCGCGACCTCTTCGGAGCCGTGTACGTCTTCGACCGCCGCACCGGCACGACGAAGCGGATCAGCAACCCGGACCGCCCCACCAACCCGGCGCTGTTCCAGGACGTGAGCGACGACGGCCGGTATGTGCTGTACACGCAGCTCGTCCCGCGCAGCTCCAACGGCATCACCTGGGTGCACGACCGCCGCACCGGCACCGAGGAGCGGGTCAACGTCAAGGCGGACGGCTCCCCGGCCCAGCGGTACGCGCTGCCCGCCACGCTCTCCGGGGACGGCCGCACCGTCGCCTTCCAGAACTGGGACGAGGTCCTGGTCCCCGGCGGCGGCCCGGACGCGTCCGACATCTACGTCCGCGACCTGCGCAGGGACGTCACCCGGCGGATCGACGCCGGGCCCGACGGCGAGAGCATGCCCGACCGCCCCGTGATCAGCGCGGACGGCCGGTACGTGGGGTACGAGGCCACCCCCAGGCTGCCCGACGGAACGCTCGGCCCGGCCAACGTCTACCTGCGCGACCTGCGCACCGGCTCCACCCGCCTGATCAGCGAGTCCGTCACCGGCGGGCCCGTGACGGACACCTACGTCTGGCTGACCTCGGTGAGCGCGGGGGCCAAGCGCGTCAGCCTCGGCAGCGCCTCGGCCCAGCTCGTCGCCGGCGACACCAACGGCGTGAACGACGGCTTCGTCCGCCACACACGATGATCAGCACAGTGCTCGCATCCTGAGACGGACGGTGAGCACGGGGGCGACTTGTGCCAGACTGCCCCCGTGCTCTCGTTCGCCATGATTATTGGCAGCAGGCGCGCCGGTCCGCAGTGACCACCACGTACGACCAGGTACGGGTGGACACCGTCGTCCTCGACCCGCGCGCAGACCTCTCGCACCCGCGAGAGGTTTTTCTGTTTCCCGGCCCACCCGCAGCCGGGCGGAGAGCGCGAGGGACCATAGGTGGGGGCGGTGGAGCCGGTCATTCCGGTAGACCGAGATCCAACACAGGAGCCTTACGACCATGACGGTATCCAGCGAGCTCGACGACTCGTTCCACGTCTTCGACACCACCCTGCGCGACGGCGCCCAGCGGGAGGGCATCAACCTCACCGTCGCCGACAAGCTGGCCATCGCCCGTCACCTGGACGAGTTCGGCGTGGGCTTCATCGAGGGCGGCTGGCCCGGCGCCAACCCGCGGGACACCGAGTTCTTCGCACGCGCCCAGCAGGAGATCGACTTCAAGCACGCCCAGCTGGTCGCCTTCGGCGCCACCCGCCGCGCCGGCGGCAAGGCGTCCGAGGACCCGCAGGTCAAGGCACTCCTGGACTCCGGCGCCCCCGTCATCACCCTGGTCGCCAAGTCCCACGACCGCCACGTCGAGCTCGCCCTGCGCACCACCCTCGACGAGAACCTGGAGATGGTCCGCGACACGGTCGCGTACCTGCGCTCGCAGGGCCGCCGCGTCTTCGTGGACTGCGAGCATTTCTTCGACGGCTACCGCGCCAACCCCGAGTACGCGAAATCCGTCGTCCGCACGGCGTCGGAGGCCGGAGCGGACGTCGTCATCCTGTGCGACACGAACGGTGGCATGCTCCCCGCCCAGGTCCAGGCGGTCGTATCGACGGTCCTGCCGGACACGGGCGCCCGTCTGGGCATCCACGCCCAGGACGACACCGGCTGCGCAGTCGCCAACACCCTCGCCGCGGTCGACGCGGGCGCGACCCACGTCCAGTGCACGGCCAACGGCTACGGCGAGCGCGTCGGCAACGCCAACCTGTTCCCGGTCGTGGCGGCCCTGGAGCTGAAGTACGGCAAGAAGGTCCTCCCCGACGGCCACCTGCGCGAGATGACCCGCATCTCGCACGCCATCGCCGAGGTCGTCAACCTCACCCCGTCCACGCACCAGCCCTACGTCGGCGTCTCCGCCTTCGCGCACAAGGCCGGCCTGCACGCCTCCGCGATCAAGGTCGACCCGGACCTGTACCAGCACATCGACCCCGAGCTGGTCGGCAACACCATGCGGATGCTCGTCTCCGACATGGCGGGCCGCGCCTCGGTCGAGCTCAAGGGCAAGGAACTCGGCATCGACCTGGGCGGCGACCGCGAGCTGGTCGGCCGGGTCGTCGAGCGGGTGAAGGAGCGCGAGCTCAAGGGCTACACGTACGAGGCTGCGGACGCTTCGTTCGAGCTGTTGCTGCGCGCGGAGGTCGAGGGCAAGCCCCTCAAGTACTTCCAGGTCGAGTCCTGGCGCGCGATCGTCGAGGACCGCCCCGACGGCACCCACGCCAACGAGGCCACGGTCAAGCTCTTCGCCAAGGGCGAGCGTATCGTCGCCACGGCGGAGGGCAACGGCCCGGTCAACGCCCTGGACCGCGCCCTGCGCGTGGCCCTGGAGAAGATCTACCCCCAGCTCGCCAAGCTCGACCTCGTCGACTACAAGGTCCGCATCCTGGAGGGCGTCCACGGCACCCAGTCCACCACCCGCGTCCTGATCTCCACGTCCGACGGGGCGGGGGAGTGGTCCACGGTGGGCGTCGCCGAGAATGTCATCGCGGCGTCCTGGCAGGCCCTGGAGGACGCGTACACGTACGGACTGCTGCGGGCCGGGGTGACCCCCGCCGAGTAGATGGACCAGCCGGGCGGTTGGGGGCGCGGGCCCCGCTGGGAGCACCCGCGCCCCGCCCTCCTGCAACGTCCGAGGAATTGCCCGTCGTCACCTCCAGGTGAAGGTCGCCGACGTCTTGCCCGGCAGTGAGTAAGTGGCGTGCTGTGAACCCCAGTTGATGGTCACCGTCTTCGCGGTGGAGGCGTCGTTGTAGGCGATCAGCGCCTTCGAGCCGTCGGGGTTCCGCCACGCCACGTTCGGCACGGACGACGACGCCGTGGACGCGATCCGCTGCGCACCCGGCCGTACGAACTTCGTCAGATGGCCCATCGTGTAGTACTCGACGGTGTAGTCGACCTGCCCGTGCCGGGAATCCCCGTTGTGGACCGTGATCAGGCCGTCGCAGACCCCGCAGCCGCCGTTGTGCGGCCCCCGGTTCTGGTCCACGGCCAGCGACCACTTCGTCACCGACTTCGCCCAGTTCCGGGTGTAGTCGACGATGTTCAGCATGTCCTCGCGCTGCTGGTTCGCGATCCAGGTGCCTCCCGAGTGCTCGGTGCCGAACGCGTCCAGCTGCGGGTACCGGTCGTGCACCTGCGTCTGCTTGGCCACGTCACCGCCGTAGCCGTGCCACGCGATCCCGCCGAAGTTCGGGTGGGAGCGGACCGCCGCGTCGTCGACGGTGTGCGCGGCGTACGCGTCGTAGGTGTCCCAGTTCCAGTCGTGCGCCAGCACCTTCGCCGACAGCCCGGCGCTGTGCAGCTTCGGCAGCAGCTCGTTCTTCGTGAAGTACGCCAGCCCGCTCGCGTTCCAGCTCATCGACGGGTAGCCCGAGCAGCAGGTCGGTTCGTTCTGGGCGGTGACGTACGAGATCGGGATGCCCTGGGCCTGGTAGGCCTGGACGTACTTCACGAAGTACGAGGCGTACGTCCCGTAGTACTCCGCCTTCAGCCAGCCCCCGTTGAGCTGCCCGCTGTCCTTCATCCAGGCGGGGGCCGTCCACGGCGAGGCCATCACGGTGAGCGAGGGATTGAGCCGAAGCGCCTGCTTCGTCAGCGGCACGACGTCCTGGAGGTCGTGGGCGATCGAGAACTCGGACAGATCCGGATCGGTCTGCCCGGCCGGCATGTCGTCGTACGTGTAGCCGAAGCGGGCGAGGTCCGACCCGCCCATCGGATTGCGCAGGAAGGACAGCCCGATGCCCTCCGTCGGGGAGAACAGCTTGCGCATGGTGGCGTCCCGCGTGGCCTGCGACAGCGCACCGCTGCCGTCCATCAGCCAGGCCGCGGTGTCCGTGAAGGACGCGCCGCCGCCGGTGAAGGTCTGGTAGCGGGTGTTCTCGTCGACGGTGATGTTCTCGCCGCTGCCGCCGGACCCGGCCTGGAAGGCGAACGGCGTCTGCGGCTGGAGCCCGCGGACCACATGGCGTCCGCCGGCGTCGTCGGTCGTGGTGAGCCAGGCGGTGACCTGTTCGCCCGCGGCCTGTGCGGGGGTGGCCGTCGACAAGCCGGTCGCCGAGATACCGGCCGTGGTGAGGAGCCCGGCGAGGAGCAGCCCGAGCGTCCGAGTGGATCGGGTGGATCGGCTGGATCGAGTGGATCTCCTCATGGAGCGCCGCCCTTCTGAAGTGGGGGATGGAGGGGGCGTGCGAGGCGTGAGTAAATGACGGCTTCGTATACGCGTCAAGGGGTCGCGCGTTCACTTGCTGAAGGAACAACGCCTTCGATCCGGCCAGGAGTTGAGGGCACACCGGTCCTGACATGAAGTCTTGACGCCAAGCGGCGCCGCCAGTTAACTCACGGCGTGAGCTAAGTCATATGTGGACTATGAGAGTCGAGGGACGTTCCATGCGAAGAACCGCCCTGCTCGCCTCCGCCGCGCTCCTGACCGCCCTGCTCCCGCTCACCACCGCCGCGCCCGCGTCCGGCGCCGACGACCCCGCCCCGGTCCCCGTCGACCGCTTCGAGGGCGAGGTCCCCTTCGCGAGCCCGCCCGCCGAGGGCATCTTCACCTGGGGCAGCGACAACGACGACCCGCCCGCCCTCCGGCTGACCGCCCGCGACGACGCGCCCGAGGGCGAGAAGGTCCTCTCCGGGACCTACGACATCAGCGGCTACGGCGGCTTCACCCACGACTTCGCCTTCGCGGAGCCCGCCCACGACTGGTCCGCCCACAAGGGCGTCCGACTGTGGTGGGAGGGCCGGAACAACGGCAAGAAGATCGCCTTCGAACTGAAGGACGGTGGCGCCGACGGCGAGGCTTCCGAGCTGTGGACGACGTCCTTCACCGACGACTTCACCGGCTGGAAACAGATCGAACTGCCCTTCACCGACTTCACGTATCGCACGGACTACCAGCCGGTCGGCGGCATCGACCACATCCTCGGCCTCACCGAGACCTGGGGTTACTCCGTCACCCTCCCCGTCGGCACCAAAGCCGAATTCGCCATGGACGGCGTCGAGTTGTACGGCAGGGCCGACCAGTCCCTGAAGGCCTCCGTCCGCACCGACTCCGCCGTGTATCCGACGGACGAGGGCGGCACGGCGACCGCGCGGCTCACCGTGGCCACCACCGGCTCCGCCCCCACCGCCGAGCCCGTCACCGTCACCTACGAGACGACAGGCGGCACCGCCGACCCCGGCAAGGACTACACCCCGGTCACGGGAACCGTCACCTTCCCGGCGGGCACGGCCTCCGGCACCACCCGCGAGATCCTCGTCCCCATCCTCAAGGACAGGTCGGCCGAGCCCGCCGAGACGATCCCGCTGAAGCTGACGGTCACCGGCGCCAAGCCCCCGGCAGAGACCCCGCAGATCGTCGTGGACGCGCACGGACTGCCGTATCTCGACAGCAAGTTGCCCGTGAAGAAGCGCGTCGCCGACCTCCTCTCCCGCATGTCCCTGGCGGAGAAGGCCGGCCAGATGACCCAGGCGGAGCGCGGCGCCCTCACCGCGTCCGGTGACATCGCCACGTACGCCCTGGGCTCGGTCCTCTCCGGCGGCGGCTCCACACCGACGCCCAACACCGCCGAGGCCTGGGCGAAGATGATCGACGGCTTCCAGCTCCGGGCGCAGGCGACGCGCTTCCAGATCCCGCTGATCTACGGTGTCGACGCGGTGCACGGCCACAACAACCTGGCCGGCGCGACGATCATGCCGCACAACATCGGACTCGGCGCGACCCGCGATCCGGCGCTCGCCCGCCGGGCCGGCGCGGTGACGGCCGCCGAGACCCGGGCCACCGGCATCCCCTGGGACTTCGCTCCCTGCCTGTGCGTGACACGGGACGACCGGTGGGGCAGGGCGTACGAGTCCTTCGGCGAGGACCCGGCCCTCGTGGACTCCATGGAGACGATCATCCAGGGCCTCCAGGGAGCCGCGAACGGCAAGGACCTGAAGGACGACGACAAGGTCCTCGCCACGGCGAAGCACTTCGTCGGCGACGGCGGCACCGCGTACGGCTCCTCCACCACCGGCACTTACACCATCGACCAGGGCGTCACCACGGTCACCCGGCAGCAGCTGGAGGCCGTCCACCTCGCCCCGTACGAGACGGCGGTCGACCGGGGCGTCGGCACGGTCATGCCCTCGTACTCCTCTCTCGACCTCATCGGCGACGGCCAGGGCCCGGTCAGGATGCACGCCCGCGCCGACATGATCAACGGCGTGCTCAAGGGCCGTATGGGCTTCGACGGTTTCGTCATCAGCGACTGGAACGGCATCGACCAGATCCCCGGCGACTACGCCTCCGACATCCGCACGTCGGTCAACGCCGGCCTCGACATGATCATGGCCCCGTACGCCTTCCGGGACTTCCACACCACGCTCGTCAAGGAGGTCGAGGCCGGGCGCGTCAGCGAGGCACGCGTGGACGACGCCGTCTCCCGCATCCTCACGCAGAAGTTCCGCCTCGGGCTCTTCGAGAAGCCGTACGCCGACACGAGCGGCGCATCGAGGATCGGGTCCGCCGCCCACCGCGCCGTGGCCCGGCAGGCCGCGGCCGAGTCGCAGGTGCTGCTGAAGAACGAGGGCGGGCTCCTTCCCCTGCGGACGTCGCAGAAGGTCTACGTCGCCGGATCCGACGCCGACGACATCGGCAACCAGAGCGGCGGCTGGACGATCACCTGGCAGGGCGCGTCCGGGGACATCACCCCCGGGACGACGATCCTGGAGGCGATGCGGAAGAACTCGGCGCGGCTGACGTACTCCAAGGACGCGTCCGAGCCTCTGACCGGCTACGACGTCGGTGTGGTCGTCGTCGGCGAGACCCCGTACGCCGAGGGTGTCGGCGATGTCGGCAACGGCCACGACCTCCGGCTGAGCGCCGCCGACCAGGCCGCCGTGCACAAGGTGTGCGGCGCGATGAAGTGCGCCGTGCTGATCGTCTCCGGGCGCCCGCAGCTGATCGACGACGCGACACTGGCCGGGATCGACGCGCTGGTCGCCTCCTGGCTGCCGGGCACCGAGGGCGACGGCGTCGCGGACGTCCTCTACGGCAAGCGGCCCTTCAGCGGGCAGCTCCCCGTCACCTGGCCGAAGAGCGAGGCTCAGTTGCCGATCAACGTCGGGGACGCCTCGTACGACCCGAGATTCCCTTACGGCTGGGGCCTGACCACGCTGCAGAAGGTGCCCGAAGGCGGCGCCGCGACGCTGAGGGCGCTCGGCATCGCCGCCGCGGCCGCCGAGAAGGCCGGGGCGGAGGAGGCGGGGCGCGCGCTCGTCACCAAGGCCCGGCTGATCGTCCAGCAGAGGGCCGTCGGCACCGGGATCCGCGAGGCGGTGGCGGGTCCCTTCGCCGAGGCCGACCATCTGCTGCTGACGGGCCGGTACGGGGCGGCGGTGGAGAAGCTGAGGGCGGCGTACCGGGCGGCGTGAGCCGTCGTACGGCAAGAGGCACGTGCAGCCGTCGTACGGCAAGAGACGCCGGCGCAGGTATCCCGGTCCCGGTGGGAATCCGCCCACCGGGAACGACGCCATCGTCCGGCCCATCGGGTAGCGTCGAAGGTATGAGGACTCCGCTCTTCCGGGGCCTCATGCGCTCGCTGATCGTGCCGGTCGCCGCGACTGCCGCGGTGTTCATGGCCGGCGCGCCCGGCGCACATGCGGCCACGGACCTTTCCCAGGTCGCCGAGGCGCTGCGCGAGGATCCCGTCTATGTGGCCCCCGCCGCCTCGGACCAGCTGTCGTCGGCGGACGCCGAAGCGCTCGCCGACAAGATCAGGGACGCCGACAAACCCGTCTTCGTCGCCGTCCTCCCGGCCGATCAGCCGACGCAGAACCTCCTCCTGAACCTCCGTACCGAGACCGGTGTCACGGGCCTGTACGGCGTCCGGGTCGGTGATCGCTTCGACGCGGCGGCCGACTCCGTCGTGCTGTCCCGGCAAGGCGTGGACAACCTGGTCACCTCGGTGCAGAGCGCCGGCGACCCCAAGGCCCAGCTGAACGACTTCGTCGACGCGGCGCTGCGCAACGTGCGCGGCACGGCACCCGCCAGCTGGAGCGACGGCGGGGGCGGGTCCGGCGTGGACGTCAGCGGGCTGATCGCCGTCGGCGCGGTGCTGGCGGCGGGCGGCGCGGGCGCGTACGCGCTGGTCCGGCGCAACCGGCGGCGCCACGAGGAGGAGCAGCGGGCGGCGCTGGAGAAGCTGCGGGTCGTGGTCGACGAGGACATCACGGCCTTCGGCGAGGAACTGGACCGCCTGGACTTCCACCCGGCCGAGCCCGGCGCCGACGACGCGATGCGCGCGGACTACGAACGTGCGCTGGACGCCTACGAGCAGGCGAAGCGGCTCATGGACGGGGCGCGCAAACCTGAGGACGTCAAGGCGGTCACCCAAGCCCTGGCGGACGGCCGCTTCTCCCTCACCCAGCTGGCCGCCCGCCGGGAGCACCTGCCCCTGCCGGAACGCCGCCCGCCCTGCTTCTTCGACCCGCGCCACGGCCCGGCGGTCGCCGACGAGACCTGGACCCCGCCCGGCGGCACGGCCCGCGAGGTCCCGGTCTGCGCGGCCGATCAGACCCGTCTGGCCGCCGGTCGCGACCCCGTGGTCCGCGAGGTGGACACCGAGTACGGCCGCCGACCGTACTGGGAGGCCGGCCCCGCCTACGGCCCCTGGGCCGGCGGCTACTTCGGCGGCGGCATCCTTCCCGGGCTGCTCATCGGCACGATGCTGGGCAGCATGATGGCCACCCCGTCCTACGCGGCCGACTACGGGGCGGGGTACGGGTACGGCGGCGGAGGTTATGAGGGCGGCGACGTGTCCGGGGCCGACTTCGATGCCGGGGACTTCGGGGGCGGGTTCGACGGCGGAGGCTTCGGTGGCGGGGACTTCGGCGGGGGAGGGTTCGACGGCGGAGGAGGGTTCTGAACTCTCCGCGGAACTCGGAACTCCCCGCGGAACACGGCACGGGCCCGGCGTCCGAGGACACCGGGCCCGTAGTACTGCAAGCCACTGGCAGGTCAGAGGTACCGAGCGGTCAGAGCGAGGACGCCGCCGAGGCGATCGCGGAGGCGAAGGTCGAGACCTCGGTGTAGACGCCGGGGGCGTTCGGGCGGGCGCAGCCTATGCCCCAGCTGACGATGCCGACCTGGATCCAGGCGTTGTTGGCGTCGCGGCGGAACATGGGGCCGCCGGAGTCGCCCTGGCAGGTGTCGACGCCGCCCTGCGCGTAGCCGGCGCAGATCTCCTCGTTCGCGATGAGGCCGCTGTAGCCGCTGTAGGAACGGCACTGGGCGTCGCTGACGAACGGCACGTTGGCCTTGAGCATGTAGCGCTGCTGGCCGCCGCCCTCGGTGGCCGCGCCCCAGCCGGCGACGGTGAAGGTGCCGGTGTTGTACTGCGTGGTGGTGGCGATCTTCAGCGTCGGCAGGTTGATCGGCTGGGCGAGCTTGATGAGCGCCCAGTCCTTGCCGTTGCCGTTGTAGCCGGGGGCCCGGTACACGTACGTGGAACGGACCTGGACGCGGCCGCTGGTGGACTGCAGGTCCACGACGCCGGCGGTGGCGGTGATGCTGGTGTTCGGGCCGGTCGAGCCCACACAGTGCGCGGCGGTGAGCACGATCTGCTGGGTGTAGAGCGCGCCGCCACAGCCCATGGAGAGCCGGACCATGAACGGGAACTCGCCCTGCGCGGCGCGGGTTCCGCCGACCACGGGCTGCGGAGCGGCCTCCGCGGCCGAGACGGGCTGAAGGCTGACGATCGCCAGAGCGGTGGCGCCGATGGCCGCGCATCTCTTGAGCGCGGTGAGGAGCTTCTTCAACGTGATGCCTTCCGTGGGGGGTTGGACATACGTACGTGGAGAGCGCTGGACTGTCAGGGGCATGCCACGCAAGGGGAAAGAAGAGGGAAGGGAACCTCTCCCTGTGACATGCGCCGGTCAAATCTGTTGCTGGATTATGGGAACGCTGTGACCGCCCCCACAAGTGGCCAAATCCGGCCACGCCCGCACCCGGCCCGCAACCCCAGCCGCCACAGGGCACCGGCATCGACATGGACCGTGATCCACGCATGCCAGTGCCCGTCACGCCCGGCCGCGCCCTGATTTCACCGCCCGGGCCGGGCTTTTAGGCCAAGACCTGACCTATGGCGCACTTACCGTGTCCCCATGACCACCCCCGACGGCACCGAGCCCCTCTCCTTCGACTCCGCCGCCGCCCTCGACAACTGGCTGACCACCCACCCCGCCCCCCGGCACCGGAGCCTCTGGATCAAGGTCGCCAAGAAGGGCTCCGGCATCCCGTCCGTCACCGCCGCCGAGGTCAACGACGTCGCCCTGTGCCACGGCTGGATCACCGGTCAGCGCAAGGGTCTCGACGCCGCGCACTTCCTTCAGAGGATCACTCCGCGGCGGCCGGACAGCCTGTGGTCGATGGTCAACGTGCGGCGCGTCGAGCAGCTGACGGCCGCCGGTTCTATGCGGCCCGCCGGCCTAGCGGAGGTGGACGCCGCGAAGGCCGACGGTCGGTGGGAGGCGGCGTACGCGTCACAGAAGGACGCGACCGTCCCCGACGACCTCGCGGCCGCACTGAAGCAGAACCTCAGGGCCGAGGCCGCCTTCGACGGGCTGGGCAGGACGGACCGGTACCTCGTCGTGCTCGGCATCCTCCGGGCGCGGACGCCGGAGAGCCGGGCGGTTCAAGTGACCTCCGCGGTGGCGAAGTTGGAGTCCTCCGTCAGTTCTCCACCGCCGCCTTCGCGAACTTGACCAGCCGGTCGAAGTCGATGGCCCCCGGGTCCCCGTGCTTGTTCTCGGGGACGTGCATGTGCCCGCAGACCCCCTTGAACGCGTCCCACTTCGCCCCGCTCATCCGCTGCCCACCCCCGTTCCCGTACGACGTCGGGTACGCGGGCCACAGCGCCGGGCCCCGCAGCGGTACGTCGTGCTCGGTGTGCATCCAGGTCAGGAAGCGGGCGACGCCGAGCAGGGCCCACTCGGGGGCCTGCGGCCAGTAGAAGTGGGCCTTCCCCGCCGCCTTCCACCTCGCGTGACGGTCGGGATCGCAGGTGCCGACCAGCTCGGCCTGGCAGACGTTGAGGGTGTTCGTCTCGACGCCGCCCGGCTTGTTGCGCAGCGCGCGGGACGAGACGTCGATGTCGAAGTGCTGGTACCACTTCAGCCTCTTGGCGGCCGGGTCCGGCACGGCCGTGAGGTTGGGCGCCGAAGCGCCACCCTGGTAGTCGGGCAGCGAGCGGCCCTCGGTGGTGTGCAGGACGACGACGTTGACCTCCATCGCCTTGCCGCCGAAGTCGTCCTGGTACCAGTGGTCCCGGTTCGCGCCCGGATAGTGCTGCGGTCCTGTCTTCCTGGGCATTGCGCCTCCCCCGATGCGGAATCTCTGCAGACATGACCGAGCACCCGCCCTCCTGATACGGGGGAGTCGGAGGGCGAGTGCTCAGCTGGAGGGGGAGGACCGAGGCGGCGGCGGTGCCGCCGAAGGCTCACGCGTTCCTGATCGCCGAGATGTCGAAGTTCAGCTTGATCTTGTCGGAGACCAGCACGCCGCCCGTCTCCAGGGCCGCGTTCCAGGTCAGGCCCCACTCGGAGCGCTTGATCTCCGCCTTGCCCTCGAAGCCGACGCGCTCGTTGCCGAAGGGGTCCTTCGCCGCGCCGTTGAACTCCAGGTCGATGGTGACCGGCCGGGTCGTGCCGAGGATCGTCAGGTCGCCGGTGATGCGGTAGTCGTCGCCGCCTACGGCCTCGGCCGAGGTCGAGCGGAAGGTCATCGTCGGGAACTCGTCGATCTTGAAGAAGTCGGCGCTCTTGAGGTGACCGTCGCGGTCCGCGGACCCGGTGTCGATGCTCTCCATCTTGACGTCGATGGACGCCGTGGACGCCGACGGGTCGCTGCCGTCCAGGTGCAGCGAGCCGCTGAAGTCGAGGAACTTGCCCTTGACGTTGGTGACCATGGCGTGCCGGACGGTGAAGCCGATGGTGGAGTGGGCCGTGTCGATCGTGTAGTCGCCGGTCAGTGCGGAGAGGTCGGTGTTCGCCATGACGTGCTCCTTCGAGAAGATGCCGTGAGGATGTTGAATCTTGAACTACATCAACGCGACCGACCCTAGACCTATTCCGTTCAGGATTCAACATCATCCGCCAGGTGTTGGCGTGGTTACTGTGAGGTGGTAGATGCCCAGGGCATGAACCCGAAGCGAAGAGTCTCCGCAGGAGCCGCCGCAGGCCCCAACCGCCGAGCCGTCTTACTCGCGGCGGCCCTCCTCGCCACGGCTGTTCCCCCCGCTCCGGCCGCCCGCGCCGCCGTCGCCGACCCCTACGACACCCTCCGCCTGCGCTGGCTCGACATCGCCCTCGGCACCGGCTACGACCCCGCGGCACAGCCGTACGCCTCCCGCCTCGCCGAAACCGGCACCCTCGCCCGCGGCTTCCGCGCGACCATGGCCCCCACCCCCACCTCCCTCTGGCCCGGCCACCCCTACGACCCGCCCGCCGGCATCACCCAGAGCTACGGCCGCCTGTGGACCATGACCCAGGCCTACGTCCAGCCCGGCACCGGCTCCACCGCCGACCCTGACCTCCTCGCCGACGTCCTGCGCGGCCTCGACCACCTCTCCGTCACCGTCTACAACCCCTCCACCACCCGCTACGGCAACTGGTGGGAATGGCAGATCGGCAGCCCCCGCCTGCTGATGGACATCACGGCCGCCCTGTACGGCCGCCTCGGCGACGCCCGTATCGCCGACGCCTGCGCAGCCGTCGACCACTTCATCCCGGACGCGATGCTCACCGACTACTCCGGCACCTCCACCGGCGCCAACCGCGTCGACCTGTGCCGCAGCGTCGCCCTGCGCGGCATCCTCGGCCGGGCCCCCGCCAAGATCGCGCTCGCCCGTGACGCGCTCTCGCCGGTCTTCCCGTACGTCACCAAGGGGGACGGCCTCTACGCCGACGGCTCCTTCGTCCAGCACACCTGGGTCGCCTACTCCGGCACCTACGGCCAGGTCCTCCTCGACGGCCTCGGCCGCCTCTTCGCCCTGCTCGCCGGATCCGAGTGGGCGGTGACCGACCCGAACAGACAGATCATCCTCGACAGCGTCGAGCGTGCCTACGCACCCCTCATCCACGACGGCTTGATCACGGACAGCGTCAACGGCCGCGCCATCAGCCGGGGTTACCTCAAGAGCGACGAGCGGCACGTGATGCGCAGTGACCACTTCCACGGCCAGGGCGTCATCGCCGCCATGGCCCTGCTCGCGGCCGGGGCGAGCGCGGCGGAACGGGAGCGCTGGTACGGCCGTATCAAGGGATGGATCGAACGGGACGCGGTCACACCTATCCTGACGGCCCGCCAGTTCGGGGTCGCCGACCTCGCCCGGCTGCACGCCGTCGCCGCGTCGCCCGTCCCCGCCGCGCCCGAGCCCACCGGCCACCACCTCTTCGCCGCGATGGACCGGGCGGTACACCGCCGCCCGCACTTCGTCGCGAACATCGCCATGGCGAGCGACCGCATCGCCCACTACGAGTGCGGCAACGGCGAGAACCCGCGCGGCTGGCACACCGGCGCCGGGATGCTCTCCTGGTGGGCGGAGGGCGTCGGCGACCAGTACACCGACTGGTACTGGCCGACCGTCGACTGGTACCGCCTCCCCGGTACGACCGTCTCCACCAAGCGCCTTCCCGACAGGGCGGGCGGCGAGTGGGGCGAGCCCAAGCCGGACGTGCGGTGGGTCGGCGGCACGACCGACGGCGAGTACGCGGCCATCGGGCAGCACGTGAAGGGGCTGGGGTCGACCCTCGAAGCCCGCAAGTCGTGGTTCTGCGTCGCGGACGCCGTGATCTGCCTCGGCGCCGGGATCAGCTGTGCCGACGGCGTCCCCGTCGAGACGGTCGTCGACAACCGCAACCTGGGCGAGGGCGGCACCCAGGCCTTCGTCCGCGGACCCGGCTGGGCGCATCTGGAGGGCCACGGCGGCTGGGTGGTGCCGTACGGCGATCTGCGCACCCTGCGCGAGGACCGAACCGGCGCATGGTCCGACATCAACACCGGCAGCACGACCGAGCGCCGCACCCGCCGCTGGCAGACCCTCTGGCTGGACCACGGCACGGACCCGACGGACGCGACGTACGTCTACCTGCTGATGCCCGGCGCCGGCCGGCATGCGGTGGCCGCCCGGGCCGCACAGAGCGCCCGCTGGCTGTCGATCCTGGCCAACGACGCCGCGTGCCAGGCGGTCCGCGTCCCCTCCCTCGGCCTGACGACCGCCACCTTCTGGCAGCCGGGTACGGCGGGCCCGCTCACCGCCTCCGCCGGCGCGAGCATGCTGCTCCGCCGTCGGGGCCGTACCGCTACGCTCTGCGTGAGCGAGCCGCCCCGCACGGGCGAGCCGCTGGAGATCACCTGGGACCACCCCGTACGGCGGATCGTACGGGCGGACGACTCGGTCGAGGTCCTCTCGGCGGGCCGCCGACTGCGGGTCCGTGTCACTCCGGGGATGGTATGTACGACCCACCGATGTGAGGTGGCTCTCGGCTGACGTCTTTGTGCGACCCCGACAACCCGCACGCCCTCTGAGCAGTCGGAAAGGCTGCATGCCGTGATGGTTCTGTTCAGGGGTACCAGGAAATGGCTCCGGAGACTGTACGGAGTCAACGGCTCGCTTTCCTTCTTGTCCTTCGTAAGGTCGCTACATGACCGTTTTGGAAGAGGCACCGGGTGAGCCGATCGACGCCCGCGGGCGGACCGCCGAGCTGCACGAGATCCGTGCGCAGGCGCTGGCCGGTCCCAGCGAGAAGGCGACCGCGGCGCAGCACGCCAAGGGCAAGCTGACCGCCCGGGAGCGGATCGAGCTGCTGCTGGACCCGGGCTCCTTCCGGGAGGTCGAGCAGCTGCGCCGGCACCGCGCGGTCGGATTCGGCCTGGAGGCCAAGAAGCCGTACACCGACGGTGTCATCACCGGCTGGGGCACGGTGGAGGGCCGTACGGTCTTCGTCTACGCCCATGACTTCCGCATCTTCGGCGGCGCGCTGGGCGAGGCCCACGCCACCAAGATCCACAAGATCATGGACATGGCCATCGCGGCGGGCGCGCCCCTGGTGTCGCTCAACGACGGCGCGGGCGCCCGTATCCAGGAGGGCGTCTCCGCCCTCGCCGGCTACGGCGGCATCTTCCAGCGCAACACCAAGGCGAGCGGTGTCATCCCGCAGATCTCGGTCATGCTCGGCCCGTGCGCCGGCGGCGCGGCGTACTCGCCCGCCCTGACCGACTTCGTCTTCATGGTCCGCGAGACCTCCCAGATGTTCATCACCGGACCCGACGTGGTCAAGGCGGTGACGGGCGAGGAGATCACCCAGAACGGCCTGGGCGGCGCGGACGTGCACGCCGAGACCTCCGGCGTGTGCCACTTCGCGTACGACGACGAGGAGACGTGCATCGCGGAGGTCCGCTACCTCCTCTCGCTCCTCCCTCAGAACAACCGCGAGAACCCGCCCCGGGTCGACTCCGCGGACGCCGCCGACCGCCGCTCGGACGTCCTGCTCGACCTGGTCCCGGCGGACGGCAACCGGCCGTACGACATGGCCAAGGTCATCGAGGAGATCGTCGACGACGGCGAGTACCTGGAGGTCCACGAGCGCTGGGCGCGGAACATCATCTGCGCGCTGGCGAGGCTGGACGGCCAGGTGGTCGGCATCATCGCGAACCAACCGCAGGTGCTGGCAGGCGTCCTGGACATCGAGGCCAGTGAAAAGGCCGCGCGCTTCGTGCAGATGTGCGACGCCTTCAACATCCCGATCGTCACTCTTCTGGACGTACCCGGCTTCCTGCCCGGCGTGGACCAGGAGCACGGTGGAATCATCCGCCACGGCGCGAAGCTCCTCTACGCCTACTGCAACGCGACCGTGCCGCGGATCTCGCTGATCCTGCGCAAGGCGTACGGAGGTGCCTACATCGTCATGGACAGCCAGTCCATCGGTGCCGACCTCACTTACGCCTGGCCGACGAACGAGATCGCCGTGATGGGCGCGGAGGGTGCGGCCAACGTCATCTTCCGCCGGCAGATCGCCGAGGCCGAGGACCCCGACGCCATGCGGGCCCGCATGGTCAAGGAGTACAAGTCCGAGCTCATGCACCCGTACTACGCGGCCGAGCGCGGTCTCGTCGACGACGTGATCGACCCCTCGGAAACCCGCGAGGTGCTGATCAAGTCCCTGGCGATGCTCCAGACCAAGCACGCCGACCTGCCCTCCCGCAAGCACGGCAACCCCCCGCAGTAACCCGGCGGACCCTTCGCGGCACCCCCGCGGAAACCTCTCTCACGGAGACTGACACCCATGAACCTCCCTGACATTCGCGTCGAGAAGGGCCACGCCGAGCCCGAGGAAGTCGCCGCCATCACGGCGATCCTCCTGGCCCGCGCCGCCGCCCAGCCCTCCGCCCCGACTCCGACCCACCGCGGCCGCGCGAAGGCGGGCTGGCGCCGCCTGGAGCGCGAGCCGGGCTTCCGGGCGCCGCACAGCTGGCGCTGATACTCCAGCCGGCGCTGAGACTTCACCGCGATCGCACGGGCCCCGCCTTCATCGAAGGCGGGGCCGTCGCGGTTCAGCCGTGCTTCACCCGGACGCCCGGTATGGGAGTCGTGGGCAGAGGGACGTCCTGGTTGACATACACGATCAGTTGCGGCTGTTCCGGGGTGCGGGCCAGCGGCTCGAGCGCCGGAAGGTGTGCGGTGTTGCGCAGATCCAGGCGTCGCAGCCGGCTCAGCGCGGCGATCGGTCCCAGATCGCGCGGTAGCCGACAGCGGTGGAGGTTCAGTTCGGTCAGGAAGGGTGCCAGCGTCTCCAGTCCGGGCAGCCAGGTGCTCAGATCGAAGCCGGACAGGGAGAGCGACTCCAGCCATCTCAGTCCGGCCGAGTCGTCCAGACCTCGTGGAGTGCCGGTGCCTTCCAGGGTCAGGTTCGACCAGGCGGCCCGTTCGAGCAGCGGACTCAGGTCGATGTTCTCGGGGAGTCTGCCCAGTCCCAGGCTCGTCAGGGCCGCCGGGATCGGAATGGTGTCGAACGGAGGCAGCGAGGCCCAGTCCTGAAGCTGGAGGTTGGTCAATGCGGTCAGGCCGTGCAGTGGCCCGGCGTCCAGGAGCGGAAGGTCTCCGTGGTCACACAGGACGAGATTGCTCAGCGAAGTGCGCTCGCGCAGCGGTGAGAGGTCGTTGTCACCGGTCAACCACGGTATCCAGAGCCAGTCCAGCTCCTCGAAGGACGCGGTGGAGGCCAGACCGCTCGTGAATTCGTATCCGATGTATATGCGGCGCGCCTGCCGCAGGCGTAGCGCCGCGGGCCACTGGGAGGGATGCGCGACATGCAACTGCACCTCCGCCAGAGGTAGACGACACAGCACCCGGTCCGCGTAATCGTCGGGGTCGAAGTACTCCCACACCTCCACGAGCTCCCGCCCTACGTCCCCGCTCGCCCCCTCCGCGTAGGCCGCCAGCCGGTCGAGGGCGTCCTCGCCCCCGATCAGGGCCGCGGTACGTACGGTGGTCCGCGCCGCATGTGCCGACATCCCCTCGAGGGTCCCCGGCAACCGGCGCAGCAGAGAAGTTCCCACGGCCGCCAGTGATCCGGCCTCGGAGCTGCGCCGCGGCGGGACCAGCGTGGTCAGCGCCTCGTCCAACCGTCTCGCCAGATCGTCCGGCACGGTCGTCATCGTCTCCAGGCAGGAGGCGGCGAGCAGCCGCAGTCGACGGGAGTGCCGGGGTTCGGCGACCGCCCGGTCCAGGACACCGCCGACCAGCTCACGCCGCTGTCGCAGATTCGCGTGCCCCGCCGCCATCACGATCGTCTCGCGCCACAGATCGAGGTGGGCCCGCTCGACCAGGTTCCCCATGTTGTCCTCGTCCGCCGCGTCCTGTGCGGCGAGATACTCCTGGAAGGTGCGGTGCACGAAGTCCACGCGGCCTTCGACGGGCGAGCGCAGAACACCCGAGCGGGCGATCAGATGGTCGAGGACGCCGCTCCCGTCGACGTCGTCCAGATGCCGCATCGCAGCCATCCGGGTCGTGATGTACCGGCACGCCTGGTCCGTGGAGATCTCGGTGCGGTTGTTGTCGGAGAGCCGCCAGGCCAGGTCGCGCAGCACGCACAGCTTGTCCGACAGGGTGAGGGGGCTGTTCAGCGCGCTGGGCACCCTCCGGTCCGCGTCCCGGTGCTGGACCAGTGTCTCCAGCGCGATCTTGTACAACTCCATCCGGTTGCGCGGAAGTTGTCGGCCCTTGCTCAGGTGCAGCGCACAGATCAGCGCCGCCAGCAAGGGGTTCGCTGCCAGGGACTGCAGATGCGGCCGGTCCTGCAGGCTCGTCAGCAGCGCCCTTTCGTATTGCGGCAACTCCTCGACCGAGCAGGGAAGTTCGTCTCCGTGCTCGCGCACCGCGCGATGCCATTGCCGTACGAAAGCGGTCAGATCGGCCGGAGCCATCCGGTCCAACTGGTAGGCGGCGAAACCCTCGGTGCGCAGCCAGTCCGTCCGCGCGGCGGCCGGCCGGGAGGTGACCACCACCCGCAGATCGGCGTAGGCGTGCAGCAGGCCGCGCAACCACGCGCGGACCGCCCCGCGTTCCCCGGAGAGGAGTTCGTCCACCCCGTCGACCAGCAACAGTACGCGTCCGTCGTGCAGGGCGCGGTCCATCCAGCCCTTGGGCATATGACCGGTGAGGGAGCCGGCGACACCGTCCAGCAGGGCTTCCGGCAGTGGCAGTTCACGTCCGGCGTACCGGCGCAGCTTCACCAGGACCGGTATCAGGCCGTTCCAGCCGCTCAACGGGCCCGAGAAGGCGCCTCTGGCCGCGGTGACCGCCAACCACTGCATCAGCGTCGTCTTGCCGGATCCCGCCTCGCCCCGCAGCAGCACCCGGGAGGTGCCGCCGAGGGCGCTCTCCACCCGCATCCCGGTGCTCTCCGGCTCCTCCCAGTCCCGCAGTCCCCGGCGCAGCAGGGGCCGCGTCCCGGCTGCCGTCCGACGGCGTCCGCTGTCCGACGTGGCCCGCATGCTGACGTACGCCACCGACAGCTTCGCCCGGGTGACCTGCTCCGAGGCGAGTCGGAACAGCTCCACCTCGTCGAGCGACCGGCTCACCAGCCCCAGATACTCACGCAGGAACGCATCGTCCTCGTCCGAGCCGTCGGGTGCGTACAGGGACCGGGTCGGCAACCGCTCCAGCACCCGGGCCAGTTCCGCCCCCAACGACGTCGTACGCCCCAGCAGTTCGGTCACCGCGCGCTCCGTGAACACCGGCAGGCGGCGCAGGATCCGTACGTAGCAGTCGCAGCACTCGGTGAACAGCAGCTCGTAGTAACGCTCGGCGGGCTCGCTCAGGCCCGTGGGCCGTGGAGCGTCACGCCGTATCCGTCGGACCAACTCGGCAGCGTCCGCGTCCGATTCCAGCACCGCCTCGTCCGACAGATCGGAGTGCGCGAAGGTGTCCGTGACGCCTTGGACCGCCGCCAGCCGTTCGTTCTCCGCCAGTCCCCGGAACTCGTGTGCCAGCAACGGCTCCACCCGCGCCGCCACCGCGTCCGCGATTTCCTCGAACTGCCGCTCCACGCTGCGTTGGGACCGCAGTCCCGGCACCCGGAGCCGGATGAGCTCCGACATCCCCGCTCGGCGTTCCTGCTCGCTTCTGCGGCCGCCGAGCCACAGCCGGACCGCACTCGTCGCGACCGTCTGCCCGAGCCGCAACGCCGCCACCTCGACGCTCATCCCGATCCCCCGTACGCCGACCGTTGCTCATTGTGGCAGTGGGGTACGACAAAGGGGCCCTTCCTTAAGGAAAGGGCCCCTCGAGACGGGGTGGTTACCGCAACCGCGCCATCAACGCGTGCTCCACCAACGTGATCAGCGTCGACTTCGCGTCCGCCCGATGCCGCGCGTCCGTCGTGATGATCGGCGTGTCCGGGCCGATCTGCAGGGCCTCGCGGACCTCGTCCGGGTTGTACGGCTGGTTGCCGTCGAAACCGTTGAGGGCGATGACGAAGGGGAGACCCGAGTTCTCGAAGTAGTCGACCGCGGGGAAGCAGTCGGCGAGGCGCCGGGTGTCCACGAGCACCACCGCGCCGATCGCGCCGCGGACCAGGTCGTCCCACATGAACCAGAAGCGGTCCTGACCCGGCGTACCGAAGAGGTACAGGATCAGGTCCTGGTCCAGGGTGATACGGCCGAAGTCCATGGCCACCGTGGTGGTGGTCTTGTCTCCGGTGTGGGTGAGGTCGTCGATGCCCGCCGAAGCGGATGTCATGACGGCCTCGGTGCGCAGCGGGTTGATCTCCGAGACGGCGCCGACGAACGTGGTCTTGCCCACGCCGAAGCCGCCAGCCACCACGATCTTCGCGGACGTGGTGGAGCGGGAAGGCCCTCCGCTAGAGCTTGCGAAGTCCACTGAGCACCCTTTCGAGCAGTGTCACGTCTGGCTGGCCGCCGGCGTTCTCGTCGCCGCCGGGCTGATGGATGGCGACCAGGCCCGCCTCCGCCAAGTCGGCGACGAGGATCCTGGCCACGCCGAGGGGGATCGTGAGGAGAGCGGAGATCTCCGCCACCGACTTGATCTCCCGGCAGAGGTTGCAGATCCGCTGATGCTCGGGCAGCTGGCCCTGCATCTGGTGCGGCTGCGCGGTGGTGTGCACCAGTGCCTCGATGGCGAGCTGGTAGCGCGGGCGCGTCCGGCCGCCGGTCATGGCGTACGGGCGCACCAGGGGGTTGTTCGACGCCCCGGCGGGCGCCGGCTCAGGGGCGCGTCGCTGCGGCTGCACCGGCTGGATGCGCGGCGCCGGCGGCTGGTCGTACGGCGAGGGCCCGGGGCCCTGCGGAGCGTACGGCTGCCGCTGGCTCGGCGAGGAGGGGAAGTTGTACCGGTTCTGGGAACCGTCGTTGTGACCCTGGGCAGGGCCGTACGACCAGTTGCCCGCTGACGAACCGTCTGGGGGTGTTGCCACTTTCTCTCCTCCTCCGACTGTGCCTGGCACCCATCATGTGGAGCCGCGTCCCGAAACCTTACGGCCCCGGGACGTCAAAACGCACCGACTGTCTGTTAGTTGAGCAGGCTGCCTTGAAGCTCCGCACGCAGATCCGGTGTCAGGACCGTACCGGCACGGTCGACCAGAAGCGCCATCTCGTACCCAATGAGGCCGATGTCCGCCTCGGGATGTGCGAGGACGGCGAGCGACGAACCGTCGGAGATGGACATGATGAAGAGGAATCCCCGCTCCATCTCCACAACCGTCTGGTTCACGCTGCCACCCTCGAAGATGCGGGAGGCGCCTGCCGTCAGTGACGTCAGACCGGAGGCGACGGCCGCGAGCTGGTCGGCGCGGTCGCGCGGGAAGCCTTCGGACATCGCCAGAAGGAGTCCGTCGGCGGAGACCACCACCGTGTGCGACACCCCGGGGGTGTTGTCCACGAAGTTGGTGATCAACCAGTTCAGGTTCTGTGCCGCCTGGCTCATCGGGCTCACACTAACGCTCCTGGTTGTAGGTGCTGTCAGGACCGAAGCCCTGGCCGTTCGTTTCACTTCCCGCACTGCGACCCCGCTGGACACCCCGGCGCAGGTTGCTCAGCCTGCCCCGGACGTCCTCGGGAGCGCGGGAGACCTGTGGGCCGCCCTGTGGGGTGGCTGCGGCGGCTCCCTCGACCAGGTTGGCCTTGGGTACCCGCCGCGGCAGGCCGGAGGAGGTCACTCCGCCTGCCTTGGGCTTCCGGAGCTGCGCGGCCTGCTGCCAGCGGTCGTCGTTCTGCGAACGCCAGCTGCTGTCGCCGTTGCTCTCCGGTGTGGGGGCCGGCGCTTCCTGCCGCGCGGGCCGTGCGCCGTTGGTGCCGCTCGCCGTGGATCCGCGGCGGGGAAGCCCGGCGTCGGTCAGCGCGTGGCCGGCGGTGGGGGCCGGTCCCGGACGGTCGAAGCCTACGCGGTCACGCTCGTTCGCGTCATCGGCCTGCGCGGATTCCGTTTCCGGAG
This sequence comes from Streptomyces sp. NPDC107522, assembly GCF_055657525.1. Classification (NCBI taxonomy): domain Bacteria; kingdom Bacillati; phylum Actinomycetota; class Actinomycetes; order Kitasatosporales; family Streptomycetaceae; genus Streptomyces; species Streptomyces sp. NPDC107522. The sequence goes on from NZ_JBVKAU010000013.1 coordinate 100,139, forward strand.
CGTAACTGTCCGGGTATCCGTTGCGGTAGCCGTTCGACTGCGGCCAGTCGTCCTGCTGACGCCGCTGCTCGAAGGCCGTGAAGGTCTCCGGGGCGGACGCGCTCGCGGCCGCGGGCTCCTCGCGGGCCGGCTCCGGATACGAGGGCTCGGGGTAGCCGCCGCCCGACGAGAAGGTGTCCTTCTGCGGCAGGCCACCGTTCGGCGCGTAGTACTGGTCGTCGTACGACGGCCGCTGCGGCTCGTCGTAGCCGCCCCGCTGGGGCTCCTCGTACGCGGTCTGCTGCTGCTCCTCGTACGACGTCTGCCGCTGCTCCTCGTACGCCCGCTGCGGGTCGTACCCGCCGGGCTGCTCGGGGTAGCCGTTCTGGCCGTCGTAGCCCCGCTGACCGGTGAACTCGTCGTACGCGGGTCCCTCGGGCGTCTCCTGGCCGGGCTGCTGGCCGTGCGCCTGAGCCTCCAGGGCCGCGCGGCGCTCCTCACGCATCAGGGAGCGGCCGACGGGGTCCAGCTCGCGTATGTCGTCGGGGACCTCGGCGTAGCGGCTGTCGTCGAAGCCGAGCTCGGCGGCGGTGCGCATCGGCAGACCGTTGTTGAAGTCCTCACCCTGGAAGTTCTGCTCCGGGATGATCTGCGACACCGTGAACTCGTCGTGGGCGGGCTGCTGCTCGCCGCCACCGCCGTGCGTGATCGCGTCCGGCAGCATGACCAGCGAGGTGGTGCCGGCCTGCTCGCCGGAGGGGCGCAGCTGGACACGGATGCCGTGCCGGTCGGACAGTCGGCCGACCACGAAGAGGCCCATGCGCTGGGAGATCGCGGCGTCCACGGTCGGCGGGTTGGCCAGCTTGTGGTTGATGTCCGCGAAGTCCTCGGCGGTGAGGCCGATGCCCTTGTCGTGGATCTCGATCATCACGCGGCCGTCGGGGAGACGGGTCGCGGTGACGCGGACCTTGGTCTGCGGGGAGGAGAACGTCGTCGCGTTCTCCAGCAGCTCGGCGAGCAGGTGCACGAGGTCGGTCACGGCGCGGCCGTGGATCTCGGCCTCCGGGACGCCCGACAGCTCGATGCGCTCGTACTGCTCCACCTCGGAGGAGGCGGCGCGCAGCACGTCGACCAGCGGGACCGGCTGGTCCCAGCGGCGGCCGGGCTCCTCGCCGGCGAGGACGAGGAGGTTCTCGCCGTTGCGGCGCATACGGGTCGCGAGGTGGTCCAGCTTGAAGAGGTTCTCCAGCTGGTCCGGGTCGGCCTCGTTGTTCTCCAGGTCGGTGATCAGGGTCAGCTGGCCCTCGATCAGCGACTGGTTGCGGCGCGACAGGTTGGTGAAGATCGCGTTGATGTTGCCCCGCAGCAGGGCCTGCTCGGCGGCGAGCCGGACGGCCTCGCGGTGGACCTGGTCGAAGGCGCGGGCGACCTCGCCGATCTCGTCGCGGGTGTTGATCGGGATGGGTGCGACACGGGTGTCCACGCGGCCGGGGTCGGTGCGCGAGAGCTGGTCGACCAGCATCGGCAGGCGCTGCTCGGCGATACCGAAGGCGGCGTTGCGCAGCTGGCGCATCGAGCGGGACATCTGGCGGGCGACCATGCCGGCCAGGATGAACGCGGCGAGCAGGGCGACGACGACCGCGGCACCGGTGATCAGGGCGTCACGCTTGGCGTCGTCGGAGATGGTGGCGGCCTCGTTCACCGCGGTGTTGGCGAGGTCGTTCTCGATGTCGCGGTAGGCGTTGTACTTGAGGGTGTTGACCGCCCACCAGTTCTCGGCGGTGATGCCCTGCTGGGCGAGCGTGGCACGCTCACTGGTGTCCGTGGACGTCAGTTGGGCCAGCGCTCCGACCATCTTGGTCGGGTCCGACGGCGGCGCGACGTAGTCCGGGTTCTTCTGCTTGGCCGCCTTGGCCATCGCAAGGCCCTCGGCCTGGATTTCCTTCTTGGCGTCGTCGAGCTTCTTGTTGTCCTGCTCGGTGCCACCGCTGATGTACTCCTGGATGGCGATGCCCTCCAGGTAGGCGTACGAGGAGAGGGCGATGCGCTGCCTGGACAGGTCCGTGGCCTTGGGACCCGGCTTGATCAGCATGTGCATACCGATGGAGCGCTCCAGGGAGAGCGCGCCCTTGGTGAGCGAGATGGCGTAGACGGTACGGCCGTAGCTGGTGATGTTGCCGGTGCCGAGACCCAGCTCGTTGGAGAACTCGAGCAGGCGGTGCTCGACCTCGACGTAGCCCTCTTCGGTCTCCACGCCGGACAGCTTGTTGGTGTAGGCGGCCGCGCGGAGCTCCGCCAGGTCCGGCTCCACCTCACGGAAGCGCTCGAGACGGCGCACCAGGTTGGGCCGGTCGGGCATGTTCTGGGCGGCCTCGTCGAAGGCGTCGGCGGCCTTGTCGGTCCTGTCGCGGGCCTGGACGACCGCCTCGTCGTCCTGTCCCTTGCCCTGGAGCAGGGGAGCGGCGGTCGAGTCGCGCTCGACGAGGAGGGCGTCGCCGTAGGCCAGGGCGGCCTGCACCAGACGCGCGGTGTTCTCCGCGTCCTCGGCCTCCTGCCAGGTGTCGATCGAGCTCTTGACCTGGAAGCCGCCCATGACGAGGCCGACCAGCACGGGTATGAGCAGGATCGCGTTCAGCCGGGTCGGCACGCGCCAGTTGCGCGGGGAGAGACGGCCGCCGCTGGGCGCGGGCGCCGCCGTTGGTTCCGATCCGGGCACAGGGGCGGGCGCCGCTCCGCGCGGCGGCGGGGTGAAGTTGCCCCGGGCCGACGGCTCGGGACTGTTCTTGCTTCGCCTCACTCGACCAACAACCTTCCGGCGGGGTCGGCACCTACGTTGTGCCGCAGTGTCTCAGAGCCCAGTTCGCCATTGAGTACGCAGTACTGCTGAGTACGTCTTTGACTATTGGGCAGTTCAGGCATTCCAGCACGTCGGCCTGCGCTCTTCCAAACAGTGGAAGAGGAGGATTCGGAGTGATGTAAGCCCCAGATAAAACGGTCATAAAGAACGAGCCCCGTCAAAAGACGGGGCCTTTGTGAGCGCAGCGAGACCGCTTGACCGCGACGAGTGGCCGTACCACCCGATTCCTCTGCCGAAACGTTATGAACAACGAAGCCGACCGTGTCAAAGGCCACAGTCGGCTCCGCCACATCTACGACAACTGCCGTATGGCGCTTCCGACTTGATCTACCTCAGCCGGGCCATCAGCGCGTGCTCCACCAGCGTGATCAGCGCACTCTTGGCATCCGAGCGGTGCCGGGCGTCTGTAGTGATGATCGGGGTGTCCGGACCGATCTGCAGCGCCTCGCGCACTTCCTCGGGCTGGTACGGCTGGTGCCCGTCGAATCCGTTGAGCGCGACCACGAACGGCAGGCCGCTGTTCTCGAAGTAGTCGACCGCCGGGAAGCAGTCCGCCAGGCGCCGGGTGTCCACGAGCACCACCGCGCCGATCGCACCGCGCACCAGGTCGTCCCACATGAACCAGAAGCGGTCCTGACCCGGCGTACCGAACAGGTACAGGATCAGGTCCTGGTCCAGGGTGATACGGCCGAAGTCCATGGCCACCGTCGTGGTGGTCTTGTCACCGGTGTGCGTGAGGTCGTCGATGCCCGCGCTCGCGGACGTCATCACGGCCTCGGTGCGCAGCGGGTTGATCTCCGAGACGGCGCCCACGAACGTGGTCTTGCCCACGCCGAAGCCGCCCGCCACCACGATCTTGGCGGAGGTGGTGGCCCGCCCCGGTTCAGAGCTTGCGAAGTCCACTGAGCACCCTTTCGAGCAGCGTCACGTCCGGAGCGCCGCCGTTGTTCTCGTCGCCACCCGGCTGGTGGATGGCGACCAGGCCGGCCTCCGCGAGGTCCGCGACCAGAATCCTGGCCACGCCCAGCGGCATGGACAGCAGCGCGGAGACCTCGGCGACCGACTTCACCTCACGGCACAGATGGCAGATGCGCTGGTGCTCCGGAAGGAGCCCCATGAGCGCTGCCGGGTCGGCCGTGGTGCTGATCAGGGCCTCGATGGCCAACTGGTAGCGCGGCCGGGTCCGGCCGCCGGTCATCGCGTACGGACGTACCAGCGGCTGGTCGCCCTCATCCTCGTACGGCTCCGCGTACGGATCATGAGAGGCGGTGGGCGGGGTCATGAATCCTCCGGGCGGGGACAGCAAGTCGGTCAGTCAAGCCGTCTGAAGTGGCCGGTGGGGGGATTGTGGCGGCCGGACGGTGATTTGGTGAGACGGGTGGATCCGGAAGTGATCAGTGGAGCAGACTGCCTTGGAGTTCGGCGCGCAGGTCGGGCGTGAGCACCGCGCCCGCGCGGTCGACCAGCAGCGCCATCTCGTAGCCGACGAGGCCGATGTCGCATTCGGGGTGTGCCAGGACGGCGAGGGACGAACCGTCCGAGACGGACATGAGGAAGAGGAATCCTCGCTCCATCTCGACGACGGTCTGTGCCACGCTGCCGCCCTCGAAGATCCGGGAGGCCCCCGCCGTCAGCGAGGTCAGACCCGACGCGACGGCCGCCAGCTGGTCGGCACGGTCGCGCGGGAACCCCTCCGACATGGCCAGCAGAAGACCGTCGGCGGACACGACGACGGTGTGGGACACACCCGGGGTGTTGTCCACGAAGTTGGTGATCAACCAGTTGAGGTTCTGTGCCGCCTGGCTCATCTGGCTCAACTAACGCTCCTGCTGGTGAGTGGGGTTCGGGAAGCTGCCGGTCTGGCCGCTGCCGACCTGACGGCCTTGTGCGATACCCCGACGGAGATTGGTCAGCCGGCCGCGTACGTCGTCAGGCGCACGCGAGACCTGCGGACCGGCTTGGTGCTGTTGCTGCTGAGCCGTACCCGGGACGAGGTTCGCCCTGGGCACCCGGCGCGGCAGGCCGGAGGTGGTGACACCGCCCGCGGCCGGCTGCCGGACGCGTTCCGCCTGCCGGACGAGGTCGTCGTTCGGCGAGCTGCGCCAGGAGGCCGAGGCGGGAGGCTGGGAGGGAGCCGCGGGAGCCTGCGGCTGCTGTGGAGCGGGAGCCGGAGCCGAGCCTCCCGCACCGGGCTGACGCCCCTGCTGGCTGCCGTGGAACCAGTTGGTCTCCAGTGTGTCGTACAGCGGGGTACGCCCGTCACCGGGACCCGTCGCGGGCGGCAGGGCCTCGGGCTCCTGGCGGGCGGGCCGCTGCTGCGGACGCGCCGGGGCCGGGGGCTGCGGGGCACCGTAGCCGGAGCCGCCGCCGTACGTGCCGTTGACCTGGGGCCGCTCGAACTGGCCGGTGGAGTCGCCGTTCGGGCGGCCGGGCAGGGCGTGCTGGCCCGTCGAGCTGCCGTCGTACGCCTGCGGTGCGGGGTACTGACCCGTCTGCGACGAGTTGTTCTGCGTACCCGGGGCGCCGAAGACGTCCGGGCGGACGTACTGGCCCGTGTTCTGCGATCCGTTCGCAGCGGGGCGGGCGAGGTCGGAGGGCGAGCCCGGGCCCTGGTGGGCGTCGGGACGCGGGACCGCCGGCATCTCGGCCGTCGAGCCGGGGCCCTGACGGTCGTCGATCCGGGGCATCCGGGAGGTCTGTGCGGGGTCCTCGTCGTGCCCGCGCGGGGTGTCCAGCGAGGCGCGAGGCACCGGCGGCTGGGCGTTCTCGTCGCTCCAGCTGGGGCGGGCGGGCTGGTTGCCGCCCGGCAGCTCGGCCCGCGCACCACCGCGCGGCGGCAGCTGCGGCCGACGGCCACGACGGCCGCCGCCCTGCTCGGCACCGGCGGACGGGGACGCGGACGGCTGCGACGCGGGTCCCTGCGGCCGGGACTGCTCACGGCCGGAGCCGCCGAAGGCGTCCTGGCCCGAGCCGAACAGGTCCTGACCCGTACCGGCGGCCTGCAGCCCCTGCGGAGCACCCGGAGCCTGGCCACCGAACCCGGCACCCGCACCGGCCGGCGGCCGGCCCTGCGAAGGAGCGCCCGGACCCTGCGGCCCGCGCGGCGCGCCCGGTCCACCCGGAAGCCCGCCACCGTCACGCCCGGGCAGCGCGGCCCGCGGACCCTGACCGGCACCGAGCCGGCCCCCGCCGGACGCACCGGCACCGAGCGCACCACCCGGCGCACCCGAGCCGAGGGAGCCGCCACCGGCCTGGGCCTGGCGACGCGCGGCGGCCGCACCGGCGGCGGCCTGCGCCGCGGCCGGACCACCGGAGCCACCGGGGCCGCTCGGACCGGGCTTGCCCGGAGCGGGCTTCTTGCCGCCCTGGGCGACATCGACGGGGAGCATGACCAGCGCGGTCGTGCCGCCGGAGTCGGACGGGCGCAGCTGGATGCGGATGCCGTGCCGCTGCGACAGCCGGCCGACCACGAACAGACCCATGCGGCGGGAGACCGAGACGTCCACGGTGGGCGGCGAGGCGAGCCGCTCGTTGATCGCCGCGAGGTCCTCGGGGGAGAGGCCGATACCGGTGTCGTGGATCTCGATCAGCACGCGGCCGTCGGGCAGCGCGTGACCGGTGACCTTGACCTTGGTCTGCGGGGAGGAGAACGAGGTCGCGTTCTCCAGCAGCTCGGCGAGCAGGTGCACGAGGTCGTTGACCACGCGGCCGGCCACTTCGGTGGTCGGCACGGAGGCCAGCTCGATGCGCTCGTACTGCTCCACCTCGGACGCGGCGGCACGGAGCACGTCGACCAGCGGGACCGGGCGGGTCCAGCGACGGCCGGGCTCTTCACCGGCGAGGACGAGGAGGTTCTCACCGTTACGGCGCATACGCGTCGCGAGGTGGTCGAGCTTGAACAGCGAGGACAGCTGGTCCGGGTCGGCCTCGCGGGACTCGAGCTCGGAGATCAGCGACAGCTGGCGCTGGATGAGGCCCTGGGAGCGGCGCGAGAGGTTGGTGAACATCGCGTTGACGTTGCCCCGCAGGAGGGCCTGCTCGGCGGCGAGGCGGACCGCCTCGCGGTGCACGTCGTCGAAGGCCGCGGCCACCTGGCCGATCTCGTCCCGGGAGTGCACACCGACCGACTCGACGGAGGTGTCGACGTCCTGCGGGTCGGACTCGGACAGCTGCTTGACCAGCTCGGGCAGCCGGTCCTGGGCGACCTTGGTGGCGGTCTCCTCCAGACGGCGCAGCGAGCGGATCATGGAGCGGGCCACGACGAAGGCACCGACCAGCGAGACACCGAGCACGAGCAGGATCAGCGCACCGGAGATGATCGCTTCGCGCTCGGACTCGTTGCGCAGCTCGCGGGCCTTCTGCTCCATCTGCTCGAGCAGCGTGGTCTCGATGGCGCGCATGCCCTGGATCTTGGTGGTGCTGTCGTCCACCCAGTCCCGGTACGACCGCTTGTCCAGCGACTGCAGACCGGTCGAGGTGGTGAGGGCACGGTTGGCGTAGGTGTCGCTGGCCTTGATCGTCGGGTTGCCGTCGCCGATCGGCTTCAGCAGTTCCTCGGCGGCTTCCGTGCCGTAGATGTTCTTGAAGCTGCTGATCTCGGACTTCTGGCTCTTCAGCGCCGAGTCGGCGTACAGCCGGTCGTTCTCCGACAGGTCGCTGTCGGAGGTGGTGTTGGCCGGGAGCGCCGCGGCGAGGACCGCGCGCTGGATGGACGAGTACTCCTTGGCCGAGGAGAAGGCGGCCAGGGCACGCGTGCTCTGGATCATCTCCGGGTTGCTGGTCGCCTCGGCCATGTCCTGCGAGAGGTCGAGCAGGTGAGTGATCAGCCGGTGGTAGGCCTCCACGGTCTGCGTGGAGTTGCCGTCGGCCTGGTAGGCGCCGTTGCGGATCTCGGAGACGGTGTTCAGTTCCCGGACCAGCTGGACGATGTTGTCGCGGACGCCCTTGAGGGTGCCGTCTTTGCTGGCGTTGTCGATCTCCTCGGCGGCTTCCCGGAAGCTGTCCGAGGCCCGGTCCGTCTTGTCCCGGTAGCCCTTGACCGTGTAGTCGGTCGCCTTGGCACCGTGCGCGAGCGGACCGGCGGACTGGTCGCGCTCCTCCTGGAGCGCGGTGGCGAGCTCGGTGGCCCGCTTGGTCATGTCCGTCAGCAGCTTCATGTTCTCGAGCTGCTGGATGTCGTCCATGTTGTCGCTGATGCGCAGCGCGCCGAGCGAGGTGGCCGCGACGACGGGGAGCGTCAGCAGCGCCACCAGACGCGTGGAGATACGCCAGTTGCGCAGGGCTATTCGCGAGCCGGGGCCCGGGGAGCCCTTCGGCTTCGCGGTCGGCGGTGATGGAGGGGTCGCCGCCCCCGAGGACGCCGACACGGCGGGGCGCCCGGAGCGCTCACCGCCCTCGACGGACGGGGCCGGGCCCGGGTTCTGGGCGTGCTGGGGCGAGGGACCTCGGTCGGTCCCGCCGTGCTCCGGCTCCGCCGAAGCGCTGCCATCCCTCTTGAAACGTCCCTGCACTAGCGTCGCAACCTCTGGACCAGGCGCCCTTCCGCGTGAACGGACGGACACGGTGTCGGCGTAGTAGGGAGCGTCCTGAACACGCTCCCCGATGGTCGAGTGACCGGCGCTGGCTCCCCCTTCTCGCCGCCACCAGGCGCTCGGTGCGCCCCCTGTGCGCCGGCTCGATCCTGCGGCGGTCCGTGGAATTCCAGCACAGTGCAGGATCTCCAACAAGGCCCGTAGGTCGAGCCGTGACATACGTGACACCAAGTGAGTGCGGGATTACCTGCCGTAGAAACTTATCCCACCCATAACGGACTTATGCCCGCGAGCCGCTCAGGTGCCGGGGGTGTCCCAGTCGCCATGATCAGGAGCGGAATGATGGGTTCAGGGGGTCAATGTCCGTTTCGTTGGGGTGGATCGCGGGTCTGAATTGACCGATTTATCCGCGAACTCGTGAGCAAACTCACACGCAGATCAGGGGACCCCGGCGACTTCTCGTGGGAATCGCATGTTTAGCCTGACGCTTTACAAGAGAAGTGTTTCTGCCCACTCGCGTCGGCCGGCAGGCCACAACAGTCCCGCCCCGGCGCTTCGTCACGACAGGACTCAGTACAACCGTGAAGACGACGACGATGTTCCGCACGATAGCCAACCCGCGGCGCACGACGCTGGCGCACCTCGAGGACGCCGACGAACTGCAGATCCCGCAGCAGCCGGAGCACTCGCTCGACCTTCCCGCTCAGACAGCCAACCCCAAGCGCACCATCCTCCAGGAGATCCCCGTCACCGCCACCGCCCAGTAGTACGCGGCCGGACGACCGGTCGTTCAATCACGTACGAACATCCGGTCACGCGGTTCAACGGCGGACTCCGTCCGTACGAGGCTCAGGGCGCCCGCGGTAATGCGCGAGGCGCCCGCCACTCCCCGCGCTAGCCTGGAGCGTCAGACTCCAGCCAGCTCAGTGAGGGGCGCAAGGATCCCGTGCGCATCGCCAGATTCTCCATCGACGGGAACGTCGCCTTCGGCGCGGTCGAGGGTGACAAGCCGGACGAGCTCGTCCTCGACATCATCAAGGGCATCCCGTTCGCGGACTTCGAGCTCTCCGGCACGAAGGTGCCGCTGAGCAAGGTCAGGCTGCTGCCGCCGGTGCTCCCCAACAAGGTCGTGGCCTTCGGGCGCAACTACGCCGAGCACGCACGCGAACTCGGCAACGAGGTGCCCGACGCGCCGTTCGCCTTCTTCAAGCCGTCCACCGCGGTGATCGGCCCCGGCGACGACATCCAGTACCCGTCCTTCACCGAGGACCTCCAGCACGAGGCCGAGCTGGCCGTCGTCATCGGACGCATGTGCCGCGAGGTGCCGCGTGAGCGCGTCAAGGACGTGATCTTCGGGTACACCTGCGCGATCGACGTCACCGCGCGTGACGTCCAGCGGCGCGAGAAGCAGTGGGCCCGGGCCAAGGGCTTCGACACCTCCTGCCCGCTGGGCCCCTGGGTGGAGACGGACCTCGACCTCGAGCGGGCGTCCGACCTGACGATCCAGCTCACGGTCAACGGCGAACAGCGCCAACTCGGCCGCACCAGCGAGATGATCAACCCCATCGAGGACCTGATCGTCAACATCTCCGAGGCCATGACGCTGCTCCCCGGCGACGTGATCCTCACGGGCACCCCGGCAGGCGTCGGGCCGCTCACCGTCGGCGACGAGGTCGCCGTCACCATCGAAGGCATCGGCACTCTCACCAACAAGGTTGTCAAGCGTGGCTAGCGCACCCGTCCGCGTACGTTTCTGCCCCTCGCCCACCGGTAACCCCCATGTGGGCCTGGTCCGCACCGCCCTGTTCAACTGGGCGTTCGCCCGGCACCACCAGGGCACGCTCGTCTTCCGCATCGAGGACACCGACGCGGCCCGCGACTCGGAGGAGTCGTACGACCAGCTGCTCGACTCGATGCGCTGGCTGGGCTTCGACTGGGACGAGGGCCCCGAGATCGGCGGCCCGCACGCGCCGTACCGCCAGTCGCAGCGCATGGACCTCTACAAGGAGGTCGCGCAGAAGCTGCTCGACGGCGGCTACGCCTACCACTGCTACTGCTCCCAGGAGGAGCTGGACACCCGCCGCGAGGCCGCCCGCGCCGCCGGCAAGCCGTCCGGCTACGACGGCCACTGCCGCGACCTCACGGCCGAGCAGGTCGAGGAGTACAAGGCGCAGGGCCGCGAGCCGATCGTCCGCTTCCGCATGCCCGACGAGACGATCACCTTCACGGACCTGGTCCGCGGCGAGCTGACGTTCACCCCGGAGAACGTCCCGGACTACGGCATCGTCCGGGCGAACGGCGCCCCGCTCTACACCCTCGTCAACCCGGTCGACGACGCCCTGATGGAGATCACCCACGTCCTGCGCGGCGAGGACCTGCTCTCCTCGACGCCCCGTCAGATCGCCCTGTACAAGGCGCTGATGGAGCTGGGCATCGCCAAGGGCGTCCCCGAGTTCGGTCACCTGCCGTACGTGATGGGCGAGGGCAACAAGAAGCTCTCCAAGCGCGACCCGCAGTCCTCGCTGAACCTCTACCGCGAGCGCGGCTTCCTCCCCGAGGGCCTCCTCAACTACCTCTCCCTGCTTGGCTGGTCGCTCTCGGCCGACCAGGACATCTTCACGATGGACGAGATGGTCGCGGCCTTCGACATCAAGGACGTGAACCCCAACCCGGCCCGCTTCGACCTGAAGAAGTGCGAGTCGATCAACGGCGACCACATCCGCCTGCTCGATGTGAAGGACTTCACCGAGCGCTGCCGCCCGTGGCTCCAGGCCCCGTTCGCCCCCTGGGCCCCGGAGGCCTTCGACGAGGTGAAGTGGCAGGCGATCGCGCCGCACGCGCAGACCCGCCTGAAGGTCCTGTCGGAGATCACGGACAACGTCGACTTCCTGTTCCTGGCGGAGCCGGTCTTCGACGAGCCGTCCTGGACGAAGGCGATGAAGGAGGGCAGCGACGCCCTCCTGCGCACCGCCCGCGAGAAGCTGGAGGCCGCCGACTGGACCTCCCCCGACTCCCTGAAGGACGCCGTCCTGGCCGCCGGCGAGGCCCACGGCCTCAAGCTCGGCAAGGCCCAGGCCCCGGTCCGCGTGGCCGTCACGGGCCGCACGGTCGGCCTGCCCCTCTTCGAGTCCCTCGAGGTCCTGGGCAAGGACAAGACCCTGGCCCGGATCGACGCGGCACTGGCGAAGCTGGAGGCGTAGCCCGTACACCGGTGAGGGGCGGCAGCCACGGCGGCTGCCGCCCCTCACTGTTCAACGCGGTTGACCACGGCAGAAGAGGTGTCGGCGCGCGACTGCGAACTCTTGTACGAAGATCGTCGGTCGTGCATAGTTTCCCCGCGCAACACGTGTAATTCACCTGGTTGCCAGGTGGCGCGTAGTCCTGCGCTCGCCAAAAGGAGAGAGATGTCCAACGCCAGACGCCTTGTCGTCGCTGCCCTCGCCGCCTCGGCCCTCACCCTGGGGACGGCCACCTCGTCCTCCGCCGCCATCACCTCGAACTCCTCCAGCGACAGTTGTGGGGCCGTGTACTTCTACGACTACGGCGACACCTTCAAGTTCCTGGACACCTGCACGGACGGCAAGGGCGTGCGCCTGCAGTACACGAACCCCACCACGGGCACTCCCTCCACGAGCCAGACCAAGATCAACGTGGACTACACCGGCGGCTACACCGGGTGGGACCTGAACAACGCGTACGTCTACGACACGGACATGAACGAGGACGCCTGCTTCTACTACCGTGTCGGCCACGTGGACAACGGCGCCTACGTCAGCGGTTCCTACGGCGGCTGGAACCTGACCTGCGCCGCCAACTAGCGCGTTGACAGCGGGGCGGCGTCCGGTTCGGGCGCCGCCCTCGTCGTATCCACCCAGCCGTCGCCCGGAGTTCATCTCTCCGGTCAACTCCCGCTTGCCCAAGGCGCGTTGGCTGCTCCCCGTGCACATGATGTGCGTGTGCACCCTGTTACAGGGGAGGGGAACGTGACTCGTTCACGAAGACTTGCCGCGGTGGCGCTCAGCGGTGCGGTGGCCCTGACATGCGCGCTGCCGATCACACCCGCGCAGGCCGCGGACTCACCCGTGGGGACGGTCCGGCTCAGCACGGAGAAGCGCGTGGAGATCGCGTACACGTGGGCAGGCGCGTCCGGATTCCGGTACCGGGGAGCGAGCGGCGGCTCCGGCACGTGGGTGGAGTACGCGGACGTCGTCCCGCCCGCCCACGCAGGTCCGGACGATCTGGCCACCGGGACCGACGTCGTCGTCACCGGCCTCAGCGGCTCCACCGTCACGCAGAAGCACCGTTCCACCGGCGCGACCGCCACCGTCACCATCCCCGCCGGCCAGACCTACAAGGCCGCCGCCGGCTGGAGCGTGCTGACCCAGGACACCGGCGGAGCCCTGCACGTGCTGCGCGCCGCCGCCGACGGCACCACCACCGACGTCCCGGTCACCGGGCTCCCCGCGGGCGCCCAGATCAGGGCCTACGTCACCGGCGGCTCGGTCCGCCGTCTCGCGGTCGTCCACACGCTGGACGGCACGACGTCCGTCGGCCTCGTCGACCTCGGGGACGGCGCCCTCCGTACGTACGTCTCCGGCTTGCGCGCGGATTCGGCGGTCGTCTTCAACGACCGCTGGATCGTCGCCGACTGGAAGGCGGTCCGCGTCGACGCCGAACCCGGCACCCAGCCCACCACGGTCACCGGGTTGCCGGGCAGCCCGAAGGCCGTCGTGGGCGACCAAGTCCTCGCCGCAAACCCGGACTTCCTCCCGGCAGGCACCCAGCCCGCACTCAATGCCCGCTCCCTCGTGACCGGGGCCGCGAGCACCGTGCTCAGCCCGTCGTTCGGCGGGATCGGCCCGACCCTGGACGGCGGCGCCCTCGCCACCGCCGGGCCCTCCAGCCTCGACTGGAACGTCCACCGGATCACCCCCGCCCAGGACGGCGGGGTCGCCACCGAGAAGGTGGCCCAGATCCCTGCCTACGCGGTCGGCGTGCAGGGACTGGCCCTCGCCGGCGGCGAGTTGTTCCTGTACGGCGCGACACCCGGCGCCTCCAACCGGTTCAGCAGCTTCCAGCTGGATGCCATGGGCAGGCCCACCGGTCAGCAGACCCCCCGCAGCCCGGGGCTCAGTGAAACCACCTGCCTCACCGGCGACGCCGCCTGCCCCCAGCTGGAGGCCCTGGGCGACGGCCGGGTCGCCTACCTGTGGGCCGGCGCCGAGGGCCAGGAATCCGTCATCAGCGTCGGCCTCGACACCACGACCAGCCGCAACGAGCCCACGGGCGACGCCGGCGGCCGCATCCCCGGCGGCAGCGGCCGCTATGTGCTCTACAACGGCGGCTCCGGCAACCAGAAGGTCGTCGACTTCCCGAACGGCGCGACCGGCGGCGAGACCACCCTCAGCCGCGCCCGCACCGCCGCCGCCGTCTGGGGCCAGGTGATGTGGACGCCCGGCAGCACCCAGGGCGCGGTCGTCGGCAAGCATCTCAAGACCGGCCAGACGGTGGCCACGGTCGCCACCGGCGCCCCCTGCACCCCCACCGACATCCAGGCCGTGAACACCTGGCTGTACTGGTCCTGCGGCTCCACCGCGGGCGTCCACGACCGGGCGACGGGCCGCAGGATCACGGTCCCCGCCGACAACGGCCCGGCCCGCCTCGCCGACGGCTTCCTGCTCCGCGAGAACCGCACCACCCACGAACTGCTGCTCACCGACTTCCACACCGGCACGGCGGTCACCCGCACCCTGGTCAAGCTGCCCACCGCGGACCAGAACACCGGAGGCAGCAACGGACGCTGGGCCGTCGACCGCTTCGGCGGCCACATCGCCTACCTCAACGGCACGTACGGCGAGGTGTCGATCGTCCCCAGCGGGGTCCCCGCCTCGGCGCTCGCGCAGATGGAGGCCCAGACCGACCCGCCCCCTCCCGGCTCGACCACGATGACCCCCTGGCAGCCCGTCTGGCAGCTCAACAAGCCCGCCACCTGGACGCTCACCCTGAGCAACAGCACCGGCACCGTCGTACGCACCCTCTCCGGCAGCACGAAGGGCGCCGCCGTCCGCGCCGCCTGGGACGGCTACTGGGGCGACGGCCGCCGCGTCGCCGGTCCCTACACCTGGAAGCTGACCGCGGAGCCACGCGACACCGAGGGCCCCGCCCTCACGGCGACCGGCACCACCACGGTCAACTGACGGACACGCTCCCGGCGTCCGGGTTACCGTCGGATCATGAGCATTCGGGCCGTGGTCTGGGACGTGGACGACACCCTCTTCGACTACACAAGTGCCGACCGTGCCGGAATGCGCCTGCATCTGGCTGCCGAGGGCCTGCTGGACGCGTACGACAGCGTCGAGCAGGCCATCGTGCGCTGGCGGGAGATCACCGACCTGCAGTGGGCGCGGTTCTCGGCGGGTGAGGTGTCCTTCGAGGGGCAGCGCCGGGACCGCGTGCGGGTCTTTCTGGGCGCGGAGCTGAGCGACGCCGAGGCGGACGCCTGGTTCCAGCGGTACATCGCGCACTACGAGACCGTCTGGAGCCTCTTTCCGGACGTCCTGCCCGTCCTGGACGCACTCGCCGCCAGCCACCGGCACGCCGTGCTGTCCAACTCCAGCATCCACGTCCAGGACCGCAAGCTGCGCGCCCTCGGCGTGTACGACCGCTTCGAGGCCGTCCTGTGCGCGGCCGAGCTCGGCGTCTCCAAGCCGGAGGTCGGCGCCTTCCACGCCGCCTGCGCAGCTCTGGAGCTCGCTCCGCACCAGGTCGCCTACGTCGGCGATCACCCGGAGATCGACGGGCGCGGTGCCGCGGACGCCGGGTTGCTGTCGGTGTGGATCGACCGTGACGGCGTGTACACCAGCGATGACGCGTCCGCCCCGGCGAACGGCAGACCGCACCGGATCGCGTCGCTCGCCGAACTCCCCGCGCTCCTTGGCGCGGATACCCGTTTTGGAGCCCCGTCCACCTTCGGGTAATGTTCTTCCTGCGCCGCCGGGGAGCGGGCCGAAAGGCCGGAAACCCGGAGGAGCGAACTAGAACAAGATCCCCCGCAGGGGCTTGCGTTCCAGTGGCCTATGGTGTAATTGGCAGCACGACTGATTCTGGTTCAGTTAGTCTTGGTTCGAGTCCAGGTAGGCCAGCTCGCAGAGCTCATCTGCAAAGCCCCCGTTGTGTAGCGGCCTAGCACGCTGCCCTCTCAAGGCAGTAGCGCCGGTTCGAATCCGGTCGGGGGTACTGATCTCGATCAACTCGGGATCGCTAGGGCCCCCGTTGTGTAGCGGCCTAGCACGCCGCCCTCTCAAGGCGGTAGCGCCGGTTCGAATCCGGTCGGGGGTACTGACTGGTCTAAACCACATTGGTCTATGGTGTAATTGGCAGCACGACTGATTCTGGTTCAGTTAGTCTTGGTTCGAGTCCAGGTAGACCAGCTCGGACCTGCGGAAACGCAGAGTCCACGCCCCCGTTGTGTAGCGGCCTAGCACGCCGCCCTCTCAAGGCGGTAGCGCCGGTTCGAATCCGGTCGGGGGTACACAGTGAAGGCCCTCCACTTCGGTGGGGGGCCTTCGTCATGCTTCCTCCCGGGCGCCAACCGCGCCTGCGCCGACCGGAGTTGAGCGCGCCACGCGCAGCCCGTGCAGATGCACCTCTCCTCAACGGACCTTCCCGCAGGCAGTACTTGATCGTCGCGATGGGCACCCGTACCCCACCGTGCTCGCCGAGCGCGGCTGGCCGCATCTCTTGCGCCCTTGATTGGGAAGTGCCACTATCCAATCGCTGCCAGAAGACCAGTGCCGCTATCCCGTGAGGGAACCAGGGAGTCGCCGTGTCAGCGAAGCCGGTGTTGGGTCGTACGACCGCGGATGCCCGAGGGGATGTGGTCGTCCTGCTCATCGGGGTGCGGATCAACCACTTCTGGGCGGTGCACCAGTGGCTGCCGGCCATGCTGTCGATGATCCGCATGCTGAGGGAGCTCGCGCGGGACGGCGAGCGGGGCCTGCTGGGGCGCGTGCTGCTGACGGCCTCGCCGCGGACGTACTACGTCGTCCAGTACTGGGAGTCCAAGGAGAAGCTCTACGCCTACGCGACGGCGCCCGACCTGGTGCACCACAAGGTCTGGGGGATCATCAACCGCAAGGAACGGGCGGGGAAGACGCGTGGGCACGTGGGGATCTGGCACGAGGCGTATGTCGTGCCCGAGGGGGCGTACGAGTCGATCTACGCGGACATGCCGGCGTTCGGGCTCGCCGCGGCCCACGGGCAGGTGCCCGTCGAGAAGCGGGGGCGTTACGCGAAGGACCGGTTCGCGCACCGGTCGACGGCAGGGGTGGCCGAAGAGGCCGGGTGACCGGGGGGATCGGGGGAACGAGGGGCCTGCCGCGGCGTTGAGGCAGATCCCCTCGTCGATGTACCCGAAGGTCAGCCGGAGCGGCGCAGGGCCTCGGAGAGGCGGGCGGCGGCGTCGATGACCGCCTGGGCGTGCATACGGCCCGGGTGGCGGGTCAGGCGCTCGATGGGGCCGGAGACCGATACGGCGGCCACCACGCGGTTCGACGGGCCGCGTACGGGCGCCGAGACGGACGCGACGCCCGGCTCGCGCTCGCCGATCGACTGGGCCCAGCCACGGCGTCGTACGCCCGAGAGCGCGGTGGCCGTGAAGCGGGCGCCCTGCAGACCCCGGTGCAGACGCTCCGGCTCCTCCCAGGCCATGAGGATCTGCGCCGAGGAACCCGCCTTCATCGTGAGCGTGGAGCCGACCGGGACCGTGTCCCGCAGGCCGGACAGACGCTCCGCCGCGGCGACGCAGATGCGCATGTCGCCCTGGCGGCGGTAGAGCTGTGCGCTCTCGCCCGTGACATCCCGGAGGTGGGTGAGGACCGGGCCGGCGGTGGCGAGGAGACGGTCCTCACCCGCGGCCGCGGCAAGTTCTGCCAGGCGAGGGCCGAGAATGAAACGGCCCTGCATGTCACGCGCCACCATGCGGTGGTGTTCCAGAGCCACGGCCAGTCGATGGGCCGTGGGTCGTGCCAGTCCGGTGGCCGAGACGAGCCCTGCGAGGGTGGCCGGACCGGACTCCAGGGCGCTCAGGACAAGGGCTGCCTTGTCCAGAACGCCGACGCCGCTACTGTTGTCCATGAAACGATACTCGCGTCTCACTCTGTGAAACGCAAGTTCAATTTTCCGTGGAACACGCCACTCTGGAAGAACGAAGGCAGAGCGGCCCGCGGACCAGAGCGGGCTTGTCGGCGGACGCCCGGAAGCAGGGGCGCGGGCGCCGGCCGCCTTCTCAAGATCTCTAGTTGGGCCGGTGGACCGTATTCCGGCCGGAGGGAAAGCGATGGGTAGGACACTCGCGGAGAAGGTCTGGGACGACCACGTCGTCCGGCGCGCCGAGGGCGAGCCCGACCTCCTCTTCATCGATCTGCACCTGCTGCACGAGGTGACCAGCCCGCAGGCCTTCGACGGCCTCCGCAAGAGCGGTCGCAAGGTGCGCCGGCTCGACCTGACCATCGCCACCGAGGACCACAACACCCCGACCCTCGACATCGACAAGCCCATCGCCGACCCGGTCTCCCGGGTCCAGCTGGAGACGCTGCGCAAGAACGCCGCCGAGTTCGGCGTGCGCCTGCACCCGCTCGGTGACGTCGAGCAGGGTGTCGTACACGTCGTCGGCCCGCAGCTGGGTCTGACCCAGCCGGGCATGACCGTCGTCTGCGGTGACTCCCACACCTCCACGCACGGCGCCTTCGGCGGCCTGGCGTTCGGCATCGGCACCTCCCAGGTCGAGCACGTGCTGGCCACCCAGACGCTGCCGCTGGTCCGCCCGAAGACCATGGCCATCACGGTCAACGGCGAGCTGCCCGAGGGTGTCACCGCCAAGGACCTGATCCTGGCGATCATCGCCAAGATCGGTACGGGTGGCGGCCAGGGCTACGTCCTGGAGTACCGCGGCTCCGCCATCGAGAAGCTCTCGATGGAGGCCCGGATGACCATCTGCAACATGTCGATCGAGGCCGGCGCCCGCGCGGGCATGATCGCCCCCGACCAGACCACCTTCGACTACCTCGAGGGCCGCCCGCACGCCCCCAAGGGCGAGGACTGGGACGCCGCCGTCGAGTACTGGAAGACGCTGAAGACGGACGAGGACGCCGAGTTCGACGCCGAGGTCGTCATCGAGGCCGCCGAACTGTCGCCGTTCGTCACCTGGGGCACCAACCCGGGCCAGGGCGCGCCGCTTTCCGCGTCCGTCCCCGACCCTGCTTCGTACGAAGACGCTTCGGAGCGCCTCGCCGCCGAAAAGGCCCTGGAATACATGGGGTTGGAGGCCGGTCAGCCGCTGCGCTCCATCAAGGTGGACACCGTCTTCGTAGGCTCCTGCACCAACGGCCGCATCGAGGACCTGCGCGCCGCCGCCGAGCTCCTGAAGGGCCGCAAAGTCGCCGACGGCGTACGGATGCTGGTCGTCCCCGGCTCCGCGCGGGTCGGTCTGCAGGCCGTCTCCGAGGGCCTGGACGTCGTCTTCAAGGAGGCCGGCGCCGAGTGGCGGCACGCGGGCTGCTCGATGTGCCTGGGCATGAACCCCGACCAGCTGGCCCCCGGTGAGCGCTCCGCGTCCACCTCCAACCGCAACTTCGAGGGCCGGCAGGGCAAGGGCGGTCGTACGCACCTGGTGTCGCCGCAGGTCGCGGCGGCCACCGCGGTCCTGGGCCACCTGGCCTCCCCGGCCGACCTGTCCGACGCCGAGACCCGTACGCCCGCTGGAGTCTGATCAGTCATGGAAGCATTCACCACGCACACCGGCCGGGCCGTCCCGCTGCGCCGCTCCAACGTCGACACCGACCAGATCATCCCTGCTCACTGGCTCAAGAAGGTGACCCGGGACGGCTTCGAGGACGGGCTGTTCGAGGCCTGGCGCAAGGACGAGAGCTTCATCCTCAACCAGCCCGAGCGACAGGGCGCCACGGTGCTGGTGGCCGGTCCCGACTTCGGCACCGGTTCCTCCCGTGAGCACGCCGTGTGGGCGCTGCAGAACTACGGCTTCAAGGCCGTCATCTCCTCGCGCTTCGCGGACATCTTCCGCGGCAACTCGCTCAAGAACGGCCTGCTCACGGTGGTTCTGGAGCAGAAGATCGTGGATGCGCTGTGGGAGCTCACCGAGAAGGACGCGACTGCTGAGGTCACCGTGGACCTTGAGGCTCGTGAGGTGCGGGCCGAGGGCATCACCGCCTCCTTCGAGCTGGACGAGAACTCCCGCTGGCGGCTGCTGAACGGCCTCGACGACATCTCGATCACCCTGCAGAACGAGGCCGACATCGCCGCCTACGAGGCGAAGCGGCCGTCGTTCAAGCCGCGCACGCTCGAGGTCTGATCCGAGGCCCGCGCGCAAGGCGACTTTCGGACACCGCAACACCCCCTCAGTACCCCCGATCAGCCCCGATCGGGGGTACTGCCATGTCTGCACCCGAACGGCCCTGCGCGGTTCGGTGCCGGGCTCAACTTCCCACGTTACGAAGGGGGTTGTTGGGGTACGCGAGTGCTGTAGCCGTGGCTTCCGCAAGTGCCCGGAAGGCCATTTGAGGCCGGAGTTGCACCCCTGGCAGGCGACAACTCGCCCCAGATGGCACAATCTGTGCATGGAACACGACGGCCAACTCGAGCTCTATGCGGCGGTCGCGGTCCAACTCAAGGAAGCGCACGCAAGAGTGCGCGCACTGCAAGTCCCGGAGGGCGTACGGATGGCGCTGACCCGGAAGCTGCTGGTCATTACGGCCGCGGCCAAGCACGACGTCGCCGAAGCGACAAGGCGTCTGGAGCGGTTCATCGCGGACCTCGACGAGGGGCGATTCCCCGAAGAGGAACGCTGAACACCTTCGAGATCGCCGAGTCTGTTGCGGCACAAGGGTGATTAGCCCGTTTCGTGTTTGATTTGCGGTATATATCTGCCTAACGTGCGAAAAAGCTTGAACACTTTCGTTCTGGCGATGTCTCCGAAGGGGAAGACGTGAACAAGGCGCAGCTCGTAGAAGCGATTGCCGACAAGATGGGCGGCCGCCAGCAGGCCGCCGAGGCTGTCGACCACGTACTGGACGCGATCGTCCGCGCGGTCGTCGCGGGTGAGCGGGTCTCGGTCACCGGCTTCGGTTCGTTCGAGAAGGTCGACCGCCCGGCTCGTTACGCCCGTAACCCCCAGACGGGCGAGCGGGTTCGGGTCAAGAAGACCTCCGTTCCGCGCTTCCGTGCGGGTCAGGGCTTCAAGGACCTGGTCAGTGGCTCGAAGAAGCTCCCGCGGGGCGGCGAGGTCGCCGTCAAGAAGGCGCCCAAGGGCAGCCTGACCGGTGGTGCCGCGGCGACGGTCAAGAAGGCCGCCGCGAAGAAGACCACCAAGGCGGCCGCGGCGAAGAAGACGACCGCGAAGAAGACGACGGCCAAGAAGACCACGGCCGCCGCCAAGAAGACCACCGCGAAGAAGGCGCCGGCGAAGAAGACCACGACGGCGGCCAAGACCACCGCGGCGAAGAAGACCACCGCCAAGAAGGCGACGGCCAAGAAGGCCCCGGCGAAGAAGGCGACCGCCAAGAAGGCGCCCGCCAAGAAGTCGACGGCGCGCAAGTCGACCGCCAAGAGGGCCAGCACCCGCAGCAGGTAAACCGACCGCAAGGGCACTCACGCGCCGGGCCGGACTCCTTGGGGAGCCCGGCCCGCGGCGTGTTCAGAGGGTCTGCAGTGTTACCAGCGTGATCCGCAGGGCTTCGCCCTCGCCCTCCGTTTCGATGCGGACCCGTTGGCCGGGGCGCAGCAGCCGCAGGGCGCCCGCGTCGAACGCCGGGGCGTCGAAGGGGATGGGGGTGCCGTCGTCGAGGAGGACGCTGCCGGTGCGGGTGTCGGCGTCGTAGGTATATGCGGTGGCCTGCATGGTGGTCAGCGTATGCGCTCTGCTGGGGTGCCGCGAGGTGTCGCCTTGCGGCTGCGGCGCCGTTGGGGCTGGTCGCGCCCGCCCGGCGGAGCCGCATATCGATACAGCCCCGCGCCCTTGACCCCTGCGCCCCTTCGGGGCGCCGGCTATTGCCCCGTGATCAGCAGGCGTGCCGCCATCGCCGCCGTACGCGGCCCCACCCCCAGCGCCAGCGCCGTGCGCAGGTCGTCGCCGGTGTCCACGTCCTGGCGTACGGAGTCCACGTCGGTGAGGGAGAGTTCCACGGCCCCCGACGCGCGATGACGGGCCCGGGAATCCTCGCCGAATGCGGGGAGCAATTCATGTCCGGGGGCCGCGGCCAGCAAGGTCGTGCCGATTGCCGCGGCGTCCGGGAGAAAAGCGCGGGGGAATTCCGTCGCCGCGTCGAGGACCCGGGCCAATTCCAGGGGGCGCAGGGCGGGGAGGTCGGCGTTCAGGGCCGCTACGGCGCTTTCGGGGCGGGACGAGCGTACGAGCGCCGCCCCGTGGGCCAGCGCCGCGTTCAGGCCGTCGCCCGGCTCGTCGGGGACGATGTGCGCGCCGAGGGCGCCCAGCTCGCGGCCGGCCACGGTGTCGTCCGTGACGACTGCCACATCCTTCACCGCGGGGCAGGCCAGGGCCGCCGTCACCGTGTCCTGGGCGAACGCGAGGGCCAGGCCCGGGCGCAGCCCGTCCGCCGCGGTGTCCGAGAGCCTGCTCTTCGCCCGCGCCAAGGGCTTCAGGGGTATGACCAAGGTCCACTGCACGAGCGTTACGTCCCTCTCTTGTCGCGGCCATTGTCACTCAGCCGTCACCACGGGCATCTGGCGGTTGGGGCAGTGGGAGGGGTGCGAAGCTCCTTGGAAGGGTGGGGGTGGGAGACGGGCGGGCGTACGGTGTTCTCGACAGACCGGCGGCCTGGGGCGACACTTGTGCGGCCCCCCGGCCCGATGTCCTTGATCCCTAGAGGAAGGTGTCCGCGTGCCCCGCCGCAGAATCGGCTTCTGGTACCGCTTCGCCGCGGTGATCTGCAAACCGCCGCTGGTGGTTCTGATCAAGCGGGACTGGCGTGGAATGGAGCACATTCCGGCCGAGGGCGGATTTATCACCGCGGTGAACCACAATTCGCACATCGATCCCTTCGCGTACGCGCACTTTCAGTACAACACCGGCCGGGTCCCGCGATTCCTCGCGAAGAGCGGGCTTTTCAAGAAGGGATTCGTCGGCGCCGCGATGCGTGGCACCGGGCAGATCCCCGTCTACCGGGAGACCACGGACGCGCTGAGCGCCTTCCGGGCCGCGATCGACGCCGTGGAGCGCGGCGAGTGCGTCGCGTTCTACCCCGAGGGCACCATCACCCGCGACCCGAACCAGTGGCCCATGACCGGCAAGACCGGCGCCGCCCGCGTTGCCCTGCAGACCAAGTGCCCGGTGATCCCGGTCGCGCAGTGGGGCGCCAACGAACTGCTGCCGCCGTACGCCAAGAAGCCCAACCTCCTTCCGCGCAAGACCCACCGGGTGCTCGCGGGCCCGCCCGTGGACCTGTCGCGGTTCTACGACAAGGAGATGACCCCGGACCTGCTGAAGGAGGCGACCGAGGTCATCATGGCCGCCATCACCTGCCAGCTGGAGGAGATCCGCGGCGAGAAGGCGCCCGAGACGCCGTACGACCCGCGTCAGGAGCGCATCGAGCAGCGGCGCAGGACCGCCGCGCAGCACCGGCAGGCGCAGCAGGTGAAGGCCGAGCAGGAAGAGGGGCAGGGCACGTGAGCAAGCCCGTCAAGGCGGCCGTCATGGGCACGGGATCGTGGGGCACCGCCTTCGGCATGGTGCTCGCCGACGCCGGCTGCGAGGTGACCCTGTGGGCCCGCCGCGCCGACCTCGCGGAAGCGGTCAACTCCACCCGTACGAACCCCGACTACCTCCCCGGCGTCGAACTCCCGGAGAACCTGCGGGCGACACCGGACGCCGCCGAGGCCACGCACGGTGCCGACTTCACCGTCCTCGCGATTCCCTCGCAGACCTTGCGCGGCAACCTCGCAGAATGGACCCCGCTGCTCGCGCCCGGCACGGTTCTCGTCTCCCTGATGAAGGGCGTCGAACTCGGCTCCGCGATGCGGATGAGCGAGGTCATCGAGGACGTCGCCAAGGTCGGCCAGGACCGCATCGCCGTGGTCACCGGACCCAACCTCGCGCGTGAGATCGCGGCCCGTATGCCGGCCGCCGCGGTGGTCGCCTGCACGGACGAGGCCGTCGCCCAGCGGCTCCAGTCGGCTTGCCACACGCCGTACTTCCGGCCGTACACAGAGACCGACGTGGTCGGCTGCGAGCTGGGCGGTGCCGTGAAGAACGTCATCGGCCTCGCCGTCGGCATCGCGGACGGCATGGGGCTCGGCGACAACGCCAAGGGCTCGCTCATCACCCGCGGCCTGGCGGAGACCGCCCGGCTCGGGGTCGCGCTCGGCGCCAACCCACTGACGTTCGCCGGTCTCGCCGGCCTCGGCGACCTGGTGGCGACCTGTTCCTCGCCGCTGTCCCGCAACCACACCTTCGGCACCAACCTCGGCAAGGGCATGACCCTGGAGGAGACCATCGCGGTCACCAAGCAGACCGCCGAGGGCGTCAAGTCCTGTGAGTCCGTGCTGGATCTGGCCCGCCGGCACGGCGTCGACATGCCCATCACGGAGACGGTCGTGGGAATCGTCCATGAGGGCAAGCCGCCGGTGGTCGCCCTCAAGGAGCTGATGTCGCGCAGCGCGAAGCCGGAACGACGCTAGGCGCTCCGCTGGGGGTGCCGGGGTGTGCCGTCTGGCGGGTGCGGCGCCGTGGGGGCTGGTCGCGCCCGCGCGGCGGAGCCGCACATCGACAGAGCCCCGCGCCCCTGAAGGGGCGCTGCACGAACCGCCACCGTCAACGGACGCTGACTCCGGCCCCTACCACCGGGTACTCTCAACGCGATATGAGCACCGAGAACCTCCCCCAGAGCCCTGGCCAGCCGCCCCGCAAGCCGCGTGTGGCCGTCGTGTTCGGCGGTCGCAGCTCCGAGCACGGGATCTCCATGGTCACCGCCGGCGCCGTACTGCGCGCGATCGACCGGGCGAAGTACGACGTCCTGCCGATCGGCATCACACGGGAAGGCCGCTGGGTGCTCACCGCGGACGAACCCGAGCGGATGGCGATCACCGATCGCCGTACGCCCGAGGTCGAGGATCTCACCGACTCCGGCGAGGGCGGCGTGGTGCTCCCCGTCGACCCGGCGAACCGCGAAGTCGTCTACAGCGAGCCCGGATCGGTGCCCAAGGCCCTCGGCGAGATCGACGTCGTCTTCCCGGTGCTCCACGGCCCGTACGGCGAGGACGGCACCCTCCAGGGCCTCCTGGAGCTCTCCGGGGTGCCGTACGTCGGCTCCGGCGTGCTCGCCTCGGCCGTCGGCCAGGACAAGGAGTACATGAAGCGGGTGTTCACCTCGTTCGGGCTCAAGGTGGGCCCGTACGTCGTGATCCGGCCGCGCGAGTGGGAGCAGGACGAGGCCGCCGCCCGCAAGAAGATCATCGATCTCGCCGGCGATCACGGCTGGCCGCTCTTCGTGAAGCCCGCGCGCGCGGGTTCGTCGATCGGCATCACCAAGGTCGAGGACCTGTCCGGCCTGGACGAGGCGATCGCCGAGGCCCAGCGGCACGACCCGAAGATCCTCGTCGAGGCGGCGCTGCGCGGCCGTGAGATCGAGTGCGGGGTGCTGGAGTTCGAGGACGGCCCGCGTGCCTCCGTACCGGCCGAGATCCCGCCGCCGGACACGCACGCGTACTACGACTTCGAGGCCAAGTACATCGACTCGACCCCTGGGATCGTGCCGGCGCCGCTGACGCCGGAGGAGACGGCCGAGGTGCAGCGGCTGGCCGTGGACGCCTTCGAGGCGGCCTCCTGCGAGGGTCTGGTGCGCGCGGACTTCTTCCTCACCGAGGACGGGGAGTTCGTGATCAACGAGATCAACACGATGCCCGGCTTCACGCCGATCTCGATGTACCCGCAGATGTGGCAGGCGAGCGGGATCAGCTACCCGGACCTGGTCGACCAGCTGATCCAGGCGGCCTTGAGGCGGTCCACCGGGCTCAGGTAAGAGCCGTACGGTTCAGTGATCACCGTTCATTGATCACAGTTCAGTTGGCGATCCCTTCGGGGATCGCCTTCTTGACGGCCGCGGCCAGGTCGATCAGCACACCCGAGCTGTCCCGGTCCTTCGGCACGGTGACCTCGACGTATGCGAGGCGGCTCGCGGTCGTGAACCGGTACCCCCCGCCGTCCTGCTTCTCCATCAGCCACTTGACGCCTTCCACGCCACCGGCCACCGCGTCCGGGTCCCGCCCCTCGGCCACCTTGGGGTAGAGCATCTTGGGCGGTCGTGGTACACCGCACCGCAGTATGATCGCCGGGTCCCCCCAGCCCGCGGTCAGCGCGGATGCGGGCGAGGGGTCCGCACGGCTCTCACCGTCCACCTTGGCCGGCAGTACCTTGTCGAGGTTCCGGCACAGCTGCCCGGCCTTCGCGCCGGGGCTGGGAACCGCCGTCGCTGCGCTGTCGTCTGCTGATGAGCAGCCCGCGGCGGTGATCAGCAGGACGAGCGCGGGCAGCCCGAGGACAGAAGTGTGCCGGTGACGGAAAACGTTCACCGGCCAAGGGTAGACGGGGGCTACAGATGTACGACCGGGCAGGTCAGGGTGCGGGTGATGCCGTCCACTTGCTGGACCTTCGCGACCACCATGCGACCCAGGTCGTCGACTGTGTCGGCCTGGGCGCGCACGATGACGTCGTACGGTCCCGTCACGTCCTCGGCCTGGATGACTCCAGGGATCTTGCTGATCGTCTCGGCGACGGTCGACGCCTTGCCGACCTCCGTCTGGATCAGGATGTACGCCTGTACCACGGAACCTCCAGGGCGGCCACGAGGATCATGTGGGGAAAAGGAACGCCACGGTATCGCGTCGCCGCTCGCCGCGGGGAGACCTGCGGTGGCCGGGGCTTGCGCGCCGGGGTGCAGGCACGACAGAAGTTGACGTACACCTCGACCGTAGCGAGGCCAGTAGTGACGCGCGACCGGGTGCGGACAGGGACAGAAGGGGCGTAAGGGTAATGAAGGGCACTGTTGGTGAGCTCGGTGAGTTCGGGCTCATCAGGGAGCTCACCTCCCGTCTCACCACCACCCCGGCGGTCCGGGTCGGCCCCGGCGACGACGCCGCGGTGGTGGCCGCGCCCGACCGCAGGGTGGTGGCCAGCACCGACATCCTGCTGGAAGGGCGGCACTTCCGCCGCGACTGGTCCACGGCCTACGACGTCGGCCGCAAGGCCGCCGCGCAGAACCTCGCGGACATCGCCGCCATGGGCGCCGTACCGACCGCGTTGCTGCTCGGCCTGGTCGTGCCGGCCGAACTCCCGGTGACCTGGCCGAGCGAGCTGATGGACGGGCTGCGCGACGAGTGCCAGGTCGCGGGCGCCTCGGTGGTCGGCGGGGACGTCGTACGGGGCGACACCATCATGGTGTCGATCACCGCGCTCGGCGATCTGCGCAACCAGGAGCCCGTGACACGGGCCGGCGCGCAGCCCGGAGACCTCGTCGCCGTGACCGGCTGGCTGGGCTGGTCCGCCGCCGGATACGCCGTGCTGGCCCGCGGTTTCCGCTCGCCGCGCGCCTTCGTGGAGGCGCACCGGCGCCCCGAGCCGCCGTATCACGCGGGTCCGGCCGCCGCGGGGCTCGGCGCGACCGCGATGTGCGACGTGAGCGACGGACTGATCGCCGACCTCGGGCACATCGCCGAGGCGAGCAAGGTCCGTATCGACATCCGTTCGGGCGCGATCGACATCCCGACCCAGATGAACGACATCGGGCAGGCCGTCGGCGTCGACCCCATGCAGTGGGTGCTGACCGGGGGAGAGGACCACGCGATCGTGGCCACCTTCCCGCCGGACGTGAAGCTTCCGGCCCGCTGGAAGGTCATCGGCGAGGTCCTCAACCCCTCGGCGCTGCCCCAGGTGACGGTGGACGGGGCGCCGTGGACCAAGAAGGGCGGCTGGGACCACTTCGGCGGGGGCATCGAGTCATGATCCCGAACGTCCTTACGGTGGCGGGCTCCGACTCCGGCGGTGGCGCGGGCATTCAGGCCGACCTGAAGACGATGCTCGCGCTCGGCGTGCACGGCATGAGCGTCATCACCGCGGTCACGGCCCAGAACTCCCTTGGCGTGCAGGGGGCCTGGGAGCTCCCGGTGGAGGCCGTGCGGGCCCAGTACCGCAGTGTCGTCGACGACATCGGCGTACAGGCGATCAAGACGGGGATGCTCGCGTCGGCCGAACTGGTCGAGACGGTGGCCGAGTTGATCGGCGGGACGAACGCGCCGGCGGTGATCGACCCGGTGGGGGTCTCCAAGCACGGGGACTCGCTGCTCGCGGCTTCCGCGCTCGACTCGATGCGTACGAAGCTGCTGCCGGTGGCGACCGTGGCGACGCCGAACCTGGACGAGGTGGCGCAGCTGACGGGCGTGCACGTCGAGGCGGAGGAGCAGCTGCGGGACGCCGCGGCGGCCGTTCTGGCGTACGGACCGCGGTGGGTGCTGATCAAGGGCGGGCATCTGCCCGGGGACGCCGTGGATCTACTCACGGACGGCTCCGAGGAGCACTGGCTGCGGGCGCCCCGGCACGACAACCGGCACACCCACGGGACCGGGTGCACGCTCGCCTCCGCGATCGCCTCGGGGCTCGCGAAGGGGCTGTCGGTGCCGGAGGCGGTGGCGGCGGCGAAGGCGTACGTCACGGGGGCGATCAAGGCCGGGTTCGCGCTCGGCGGGGGGATCGGGCCGGTGGATCACGGGTGGCGGTTCAGGACGGCCTGATCTTGGGCTGGTTGGTTTTTGGCACAGCAAAAAGCCGGTCCACCTGAGGTGGACCGGCTTCGTGCGGCGAACCAGCGGTGGCCGCGCGCTCAGCTGAGCGTCAGCGCGAGACCTTGCCGGCCTTGATGCACGAGGTGCAGGCGTTCACGCGCTTCGGCGTCCCGCCGACCACGGTACGGACGCGCTGGATGTTCGGGTTCCAGCGGCGGGACGTACGGCGGTGCGAGTGCGAGATGTTGTTGCCGAAGCCCGGCCCCTTGCCGCAGACGTCGCAGTTGGCAGCCACGGGTCACTCCAAAGACTTCAGATGCACTTACGGTTGATCCCGGCAGGCCGGGATCAAGATCTAGGATCAGAGATCTGAGTGGCGTTGCCAGGGGAATGGCCCGATCAGGATCGGGCAACCGGAGCAGCATACAACGACTGCGCCAGTACAACGAAACTACCATGGCTGCTCAGGGGCCCGCGCTCGGCCCTCTTCCGGCGGGTACCGGCTCTGGGTCTACGCTGCGTCCCACGTCCAGCAGTCCAGGGCCTGTCTTTCGGATCAGGTCGGCTGCAACGAGCGGTGCATCTTGGCTGACCCGAGCGGGGCCTGGTGCGTGCAGCTGCAAGGCGGAGGAGGGAGTCGACGCGGAGCGTCGGCGACCGACGACAACGCCGCAGATGTGCGCACCAGGCCCCGCGACGCCGAGCTGATCCGAAAGACAGGCCCTAGGGAGGCGCAGGTGGCGCAGGTGCCGCAGACATTCTTCGATGCTCTCGCGGTGCGCACCTGGTGCGGCCTCGCGCTGGAGTCGCTCGGTCGCGCGCGTGAGGAGATCGACGCGATCAACGTCTATCCCGTGGCCGACGGGGACACCGGGACGAACCTGTATCTGACGGTGGAGTCGGCGGTCGCGGCGGTGGAGGCCGTGTTCACCGCGTACGACGTCGGAAAGCCCACCCTGGCGGACGCCGCCCGCGCGATGGCGCACGGGGCGCTGATAGGCGCCCGGGGGAACTCCGGGACGATCCTCGCCCAGCTGCTGCGCGGCATGGCCCAGGTGCTCGCCACGGACGGTGAGACGGCTCACACCGACGGATCCGGTCTCCGCCTCGCCCTGCGGCACGCGGCCGACTCCGCCCGCCAGGCCGTGGCCCACCCCGTCGAGGGCACGGTCCTCACGGTCGCCTCGGCCGCCGCCGACGCGGCCGGTGGGGCCGAGGGCGACGACTGCGGGGCGGTCGCGCGGGCGGCCTACGAGGGGGCGCGGGCGGCGCTGGCCGCGACGCCCGCGCAGCTGGCGGTCCTGCAGCGCGCGGGAGTGGTCGACGCCGGTGGGCGGGGGCTGGTGGCGGTGCTGGGCGCGCTGGTGGAGACGTTCACGGGGGAGGCGGTCTCCGAGGCGCACGCGCGCGTGGAGAGCGGTTCGCATACGGCCCCTGCTGCCGGCGACAGCGCCTTTCTCGCCGATGTCGAGGACTGCGGCGACGCCCCGCGGACGGGCGGCCCCGCCTTCGAGGTGATCTACCTGCTGGAGGCCGAGGACGCGGCCGTGGCGCGGCTGCGGGAGCGGCTCGACGGCCTCGGGGACTCGCTCGTGATCGTGGGCGGGGACGGGCTGTGGAACGTGCACGTGCACGTCGACGACGCCGGGGCCGCCGTGGAAGCCGGAGTCGAGGCCGGGCGGCCGTACCGGATCCGGATCACCCACTTCGGCGCCGGTGATGTGCACACCACTGGCGGCGAGCGGCCGCCCCGGGAGCGTGCCCAGCGTGCCGTCGTCGCCGTCGTGCCCGGTGAGGGCCTGGACGGGCTGTACCGCGAGGCCGGCGCAACCACCGTCCTCGCGCGCCCCGGGGAGCCGCCCGCGAGCGGGGAACTCGTCGACGCCGTACGACGCGCCCACGCGCGCGAGGTCGTGCTGCTGCCCAACGACCCCGAACTGCGCCACACCGCGGCCGCGGCGGCCGAACAGGCCCGCGCGGAGGGCATCCGCGTGGCGCTGATCCCGACCCGCTCGGCCGTCCAGGGCATCGCGGCGCTCGCCGTGCACGAGCCCGAACGGCGCTTCGACGAGGACGTCGTGTCGATGACCTCGGCGGCGGGCGCGACCCGCTACGCCGAGGTCGCCGTCGCCGAGCGCCAGTCCTGGACCATGGCCGGCATCTGCCAGGCCGGAGACGTCCTCGGCCTCGTCGACGGCGACGTGGCCGTGATCGGCTCGGACGTCACGGCCACCGCTGAGACGGTCCTCGACCGCATGCTCTCGGCCGGCGGTGAGCTCGTCACCCTCGTCCTCGGCGACGATGCGCCCGAGGCGATCGCCGAGCACCTGGAGGCACGCGTGCGTGAGTCGTATCTCGCCGTCGACACGGTGGTGTACCGGGGCGGGCGGCAAGGGGCGCTGCTCCTCATCGGCGTGGAGTGAGCCGGGCGGCGGGAGAGCTGTGGAGTGAGCTTGGCGGCGGGAGCGCCGTGGGACGGGCCCTGGGGCCCCGGACGGGCCTCACTCCGCGTCCGGCTCCTCCACCACCTGAAGCATCTGCCCCGCCTCCGCCCGCCGCTCGTGAGCCGCCTCGTCGTCCTCGTCAGCGCCGTCGTACGCAGTCAGCACCGCACGCGCGCGTGCCGCTGCCCGGTCCGGGCGGCTCAGGTCGGCCTCCAGCCAGCCTGCCGCGAGTTCGGCTCCGGTACGGCTGTGCAGGGCGTCGTCACCGAGGGAGGCGAACACCGTGATGGCTTGCGTCACCTGGGACAGCGCCTCCTCCAGAGCCTCCCGGATCGACTCGTCCTCGGCGTCCTCCGCGGCGGAACGAGCGAGCAGGTCGCCGAACTGGCGGTGGGTGTGGCCGAGTTCGGCGGTGAGCCGCCGCCGGGACTCCTCGTCGGCCGCCGCGTCCAGTGCCGCGGCGCACTCGCGGACCGCGCTCGCCATCAACTCGTACGCCCTGTCGTCCCGGTCCTCCACCCGCAACGCGAGCCACGCGCGGGCGCGCAGGGAGCGGACGAGGCCGTGGACGTTGCCGAGATCGCGCCACAGGGTGCCCGCGCGCGTGTAGGCCTCGTCCGCCTCGACGAGCAGACCGGCGTGGCCGAGGGACTCGGCGGCGAGGTGGGCGAGCGTGGCGTGGTCGTGCTGCTCGGGCCAGTGCCGGGCGATCTCGGCCGCCTGCAGCCGGCGTTCGGCCGCCGCGCGGTGTTCGCCGAGCTCGCTCAGGCAGTCCCCGAGCCACCACTGCGTCTGCACGACCGCCCCGTCGCCGTGCGTCTCGGCGCTGAGGTCGGGCAGCGCCGACTCCAGCACCTCGGCGGCCTCGGCGAACCGCCCCTGCCGCAGCAGGAACCCGCCGAGCTGGTGCCGCGCCCAGGCGCCCAGCGTGCGGCTCTCGCCCGCCTCGTCGGCCCAGTGCGCCGCTTCCAGGGCGTGTTCGGCGGCCTCCTCGGACAGCCCCCTGCCGCCGAGCACCTCGGCCAGCTGGAGGTGCAGCTGGGCCCGCCCAGGGGCCTCCAGATGCGGCCCGCCGTGCTCCAGGGCCGCCCGCAGCGCCCGCTCGGCCTCGGCCGTGTCGCCGAGATGGTGGGCGAGCCCGGCCAGCCGGGCCTCGTACTCCACCGCGAACCATGGCAGCCCCGCCCCGACGAACGCCGCCGAGGCCCGCGCGAACAGCCCCGCGGCCCCCTCCACGTCCCCGGTGAGCGCCGCCAGCTCCGCGAGCATCGCCTGCGCCTCCGCGGCCCGCGAGGCGAGCCGTACGTCGTCCCCGACCCGCCCGTCGACGAGCGCGAGCACCTCACGGGCGGCGGTCTCGGCCTCGGTGAGGACCGCTTGCGCCACCGCGTCCTCGGCCTCGTGCACCCGGCGCATCAGGATCCGCGCCCGGCTCATCAGCACGGCCGCCGTCTGCCGCACGCCCGTTCCGTCCTCGGCGTACAGCGCGAGGACCTGGTCGTACAGGTCGGCGATCGTCGTCAGGGCCTCAGGCACCTCGCCCGTAAGCGCGCGTACGTACGCTCCACGCGCGCGTGCGGCCAGGGCCTCCCCGGGGTCGCCCGCCTCCGCGTACAGCTCGGCGGCCTCCTCGAAGAGGGGGATGCCCTCGGGGCCCAGGTCCATCGCCCGGTGGTCGGCGATCTCGGCGCGGTCGAGGGCGGCCGGCTCGACGCCCTCGGCGGCCCGGGAGACGGCCGCCCAGGCCTCGACGGCGTTCGGCTGCAGGGTGTCCGACAGCCGCCGTGCCTCGGCGATCAGCGTGGGCAGATCGGGCCGGGTGTGCGTGTCCTCGGCGGCGGCGGGGGCGGGCGTGGGAACCGGCGTCGGCCGTGCCGCCGTACGCACCCCCAGCGGCAGCCGTTCCACCAGTGGCCGCTGCTCCATACGCCCGCGTGCCCGTTCGCTGATGTGCGTCGTGCCGTTGCGCTCGTCGAAGCGCGCCGCCAGCGCCAGGGCCTCCCCGCGCGCGTGGGCGGCGAGTTCACGAGCGGTCCAGGTACGGCCCGCCGGACCGGGCACCTGCTGATCGCCCAGCCCGAGCGCGGCCAGGCGGTCCATGAGCAGGGTCACCACCGTCATGAACTCCAGCTTGCTGCGCGGATGCCCGTCGTCCGTGAAGTACGCCGGTCGCTCCGCGAGCAGCTCCAGGCCACGCGCCTCGTTGCCGGTCAGCGCGCAGAACTCCACGTGGTCGGCGTACGCGCCGCGCATGCTCTCCATGGGCCGCACGAGCCGGAAGCCCCGCAGATGGTTGGCGCGGGCCTCGTCCGCACGGCCCAGGCGCAGCAGCGGCACCAAGGAGGAGGCGAGGACCGTGTGCGGCTCGTGGGCGCACGTGAACTCGCCCTCCAGGACCGGCCGCCACAGCTCGAGCGCCTCGGCGTCCCGGCCCCGCTCCGCCTGCCACCAGCCCTGCCCGTGCAGCTCGCACGCGTGGCAGTCGGCCATGCTGTCCCGGTCGGCGGCCAGCCAGGCGCCGTACGCCCGCTCGGCCCGCGCCACGTCCCCGACATGCGCGGCCACACTGAACTCGGCGCTGCGCACCGCCCGTTCGGAGTGCCCGGCGAGCCGGTAGCGGTGCTCCATCTCGCCGAGCCACTTCTCGACCGAGGCCAGCGGGATGTGCGGCTGGTCGAGCATGCCGGACGACATCCACTTGAAGACCCAGTGCAGTGTGTGCGTCTCGTACTCGTCGAAGTCCTCGGGGCGCTCGTCCCACATGCGCAGCAGACGCGCGAAGGGGACGAACATCTTGTCCTTCTCGGAGCTGTAGTTGTAGACCTTCAGCTGGTGTCCGAGCGCCTCGATCACGGCGAGCGGGATGTTCAGCTTCTCGGCCTCGGCGAGGAGCTGCTCCGCGCGCGCGTTGCGGGCGGGACCCTCCGGTTCGTCGGAGTTCTCCGCCATCGCCCGGCGCAGCGAGTCCAAGGCCGGGATCCCGTCGATTCCGCTCATCGGCGGCCCTCCTCGCCGTTCGTGGCCCACTCCAGCAGACCGATGAAGGCCCGGTTCAGCAGCGCCGAGTCGGCGGGCCTGAGCGGACGCTGCGCCATCAGCAGCGCCTGCCCGTACAGGGACTCGGTGGCCGTGCCGATCAGCTCCGGATCGCCCAGGGAACTGATCCTCCGGATCAGTGGGTTCAGGTGGTTGAGCACAAGACGCGCGCGTGGGGCGCTGCCGCGCAGCGAGCCGAGGATGCCCGCCCACAGGTCGTCGGCCTGCTCCTCCGCCTCCGCGCGGGCCTGCTCGTGCCGGGCCGCCCGGTCGTCGAGGTGCAGCGCGGGCACGGACAGCGGATGGAAGGCGCGCAATACGACATCACAGCCCAGCGGGTCGAGCTTCGCCCGCGCGGCCGCCAGGAAGCCGGACAGGGCCAGTTCCTCTGCCGGATCGACGGAGTCCAGGTGCGCGGTCACGGTGTCCGCGTCCAGCTCGGCGACGACCGTCCCGGGCCGTACCGAAGGCAGTGCCTCGATGAGCTCACTGTCGTACGTGTAACCGCCGTTGATCACCCCGACGCCCTGCGCGGACGCGATCGGCGCCACCTGCCGGTACTCCTCGACGGTCCGCGTGAAGTGCACCACCGGGTGCCGCTGCGCGAACTCCTCCAGGGACAGCCGCCCGTCGGTCGTCTCGAACGGCAGCCACGGCAGCATCGTGCGCAGCATCTCCCTGTCGTGCCGCGCGAGGGACTTCACGCCCAGGTGGTGCACGGACAGGAAGGCAGCGAGCCGTTCCGGATCACCGGCCGCCAGTCCGGTCAGCCAGGACCGAATCCTTTCGCCCAGCGCTTCCCGTACGGCCGCCAGGGTCTCGTCCTCGTACAGCGCCTCGCGCGAGGCCGTGGGCCGCAGGCTGTCCGTGTCGAGCACGCACCGCACGAAGAACGCCCAGTCGGGCAGCAGCTGTTCGGCCCGCTCGGTCAGCAGCATGCCCTTGAGGTGGACGCGGTGACCCGCCCGCTGGGCCGGGCTGACCGCCGAGGGAAGGACGTACGCCACGCCCCTGAGCCCCGCGAGCGGCACGTCCAGCGCGATCGAGTACAGCGGAGTGAAGCCGAACAGGTCGTGACAGTGCCGGGCCAGGGCCACCCTCCGGGTGGCGGGGGAGGGGTACGACCGGTCCCAGGGCGGCGGCAGGTCGGTGACCGCCTCGCCACCGACCCGTACGTCGTACGGCAGCAGCGAGCCGAAGTCCCGCGCCAGCGCGAGCACGCGGTCCTCGGCCAGCCATTCGGCAGCCCCGGCCCGCGCCACCAGATGCACGGTGGTGCCCGGTTCGGGACGGGCGTCGTCCGGCAGCGTCCGCACGGTGTACGAGCCGTCGTCCGTCGCCGTCCACTCCACCGGAGCCGCGTCCGGCGTACGGGCGCTGCGGCTGACCACCCGGATCCGCTCGGCGACCACGAAACAGGCCAGGAGCCCGATGCCGAACTGCCCCAGGAAGTCGGACCGGGCCTCCTGCAACCCCTCGGCACGCTTGGAGCTGCGCCCGATCGTCGCGAGGAGGTCGTGCACATCCGCCTCGGTGAGCCCGACCCCGGAGTCCTCGACCCGCAGGGTGCCTCCGTCGGCGTACAGCCGCACCTTGGCCGGCGCGCCCGGCTCCTCGGCGCGTCTGGCGGTGATGGCGTCGACGGCGTTCTGCAGCAGCTCGCGCAGATAGACCTTCGGGCTGGAGTAGAGGTGATGGGAGAGCAGGTCCACCAGACCGCGCAGGTCGACCTGGAACGTATGAGGTGACTGGGACGGCTGAGGTGCCTGGGATGACTGTGAGGTCTGGGAGTCCATCGTCGCTGCGCCGTTGGGGGACTTCGCGACGGCGCGGGGTCGGGCGGCCCCGGTGAGGCGGTGACCGCGGAAAGGATGGCCGGAGCGCGCCATCCTAGGGCGGAGCGAGCCGTCTGACCAGGGGTTTCCGGGACGTTTACCTACGCGGCCGCCGCGGCCGCTACGGCATTGTCAGTGCCGTGGTGTGGAATGGATCTCGTGCCCGCACTGGAAGAACCACTGAAGAAAGTGCTCGGCCCTCCCACCGCGAAGGTGATGGCCGAGCACCTCGGCCTGCACACCGTCGGCGACCTCCTGCACCACTACCCCCGCAGATACGAGGAGCGCGGCCAGCTCACCCACCTCGCCGACCTCCCCATGGACGAACACGTCACCGTGGTCGCCCAGGTCGCCGACGCCCGCCTGCACACCTTCGCCTCCACCAAGGCCCCCCGGGGCAAGGGCCAGCGCCTCGAAGTCACGATCACGGACGGCAGCGGCCGCCTCCAACTGGTCTTCTTCGGCAACGGCGTTCACAAGCCCCACAAGGAGCTCCTGCCGGGCACACGCGCGATGTTCGCGGGCAAGGTCTCCGTCTTCAACCGCCGCCTGCAACTGGCGCATCCGGCGTACGAGTTGCTGCGCGGTGACTCGGAGGAGACCGTGGAGACCTGGGCGGGCGCCCTGATCCCCATCTATCCGGCCACCGCCAAGCTGGAGTCCTGGAAGATCGGCAAGGCGATCCAGACGGTCCTCCCCAGCGCCCAGGAGGCCGTCGACCCCCTCCCGGACTCCCTGCGCGAAGGCCGCGGCCTGGTCTCCCTCCCCGAGGCTCTCCTCAAGATCCACCGCCCGCACACCAAGGCGGACATCGAGGACGCCCGCTCGCGCCTCAAGTGGGACGAGGCCTTCGTCCTCCAGGTCGCCCTCGCCCGCCGCCGCCACGCGGACGCCCAACTTCCGGCGGTGGCCCGCAAGCCCAAGCCGAAGGGCCTCCTGGCGGCCTTCGACGACCGCCTCCCCTTCACCCTCACCGAGGGGCAGCAGAAGGTCTCGAAGGAGATCTTCGACGACCTGGCGACCGAGCACCCGATGCACCGGTTGCTGCAGGGAGAGGTGGGTTCGGGAAAGACAATGGTGGCGCTGCGCGCCATGCTCGCCGTAGTCGACGCGGGCGGTCAGGCCGCGATGCTCGCGCCCACCGAAGTGCTGGCCCAGCAGCACCACCGCTCCGTCGTCGAGATGATGGGCGAACTGGCCGAGGGCGGGATGCTGGGTGGGGCCGACCAGGCCACCAAGGTGGTCCTGCTGACCGGCTCCATGGGAGCTGCCGCCCGCCGTCAGGCGCTGCTCGACCTGGTCACCGGAGAGGCCGGGATCGTGATCGGCACGCACGCGTTGATCGAGGACAAGGTGCAGTTCCACGACCTCGGCCTGGTCGTCGTGGACGAACAGCACCGCTTCGGCGTCGAACAGCGCGACGCCCTGCGCGGCAAGGGCAAGCAGCCCCCGCATCTGCTCGTCATGACCGCGACCCCCATCCCGCGCACGGTCGCCATGACCGTCTTCGGCGACCTGGAGACCTCGGTCCTCGACCAGCTCCCGGCCGGCCGCTCGCCGATCGCCAGCCACGTCGTCCCGGCCGCCGACAAGCCCCACTTCCTCGCCCGCGCCTGGGAGCGGGTGCGCGAGGAGGTCGGCAACGGCCATCAGGCGTACGTCGTCTGCCCCCGCATCGGCGACGAGGAGGACGACCCGAAGAAGAGCGCCAAGAAGAAGTCCCCCGAGGACGAGGCCGAGAAGCG
Source organism: Streptomyces sp. NPDC107522 (assembly GCF_055657525.1). NCBI lineage: Bacteria > Bacillati > Actinomycetota > Actinomycetes > Kitasatosporales > Streptomycetaceae > Streptomyces > Streptomyces sp. NPDC107522. The sequence goes on from NZ_JBVKAU010000013.1 coordinate 137,369, forward strand.
CCCACCGCTCGCGGTCCTCGACGTGGCGGACCAGCTCTCCAAGGGCCCGCTGAGCGGCCTCAGGGTCGAGGTCCTGCACGGCCGGATGCACCCCGACGACAAGGACGCCGTCATGCGCCGCTTCGCCGCCGGCGAGACCGACGTCCTGGTCGCCACGACGGTCATCGAGGTCGGCGTGAACGTCCCCAACGCCACGGCGATGGTGATCATGGATGCCGACCGCTTCGGCGTCTCCCAGCTCCACCAGCTGCGCGGCCGCGTGGGCCGAGGCTCCGCGCCCGGTCTCTGCCTCCTGGTCACCGAGATGCCGGAGGCCAGCGCCGCCCGCCAGCGCCTCAACGCCGTCGCCTCCGCCCTCGACGGCTTCGAGCTCTCCCGCATCGACCTGGAACAACGCCGCGAGGGCGACGTCCTGGGGCAGGCCCAGTCGGGTGCGCGGTCCAGCCTGCGGGTCCTGGCGGTGATCGAGGACGAGGAGATCATCGCCGAGGCGAGGGATGAGGCGGCGACGCTGGTGGCCGCGGACCCGGAGCTGACGCAGCTTCCCGGTCTGCGGACGGCTCTGGACGCCCTCTTGGACGAGGAACGGGAGCAGTACTTGGAAAAGGGGTGACCGGAGGCGCCCCGATAGGGGCGCGGGGAACTGCGCGACCAGCCACAATGAACCTGCAGCCGCCCACAACCAAGGAACAAAGATGACCCGCGTGATCGCCGGCGCAGCCGGCGGACGTCGCCTCGCCGTCCCGCCAGGGACCGGTACCCGCCCTACCTCCGACCGCGCACGCGAGGGCTTGTTCTCCACCTGGCAGTCCCTCCTGGGCGGCCCGCTGGACGGCGAGCGGGTCCTCGACCTCTACGCAGGCTCCGGCGCCGTAGGTCTGGAGGCGCTCTCCCGCGGCGCGAGCCACACCCTCCTCGTCGAGTCCGACGCGCGAGCGGCCCGCACCGTCCGGGAGAACGTCAAGAATCTCGGCCTCCCCGGCGCTCAAGTCATCGCGGGCAAAGCCGAACAGATCATCCAGTCACCGCCGCCGGCCGAGCCGTACGACATCGTCTTCCTGGACCCCCCGTACCGAGTCACAGATCACGATCTTCGCGAGATTCTGCTCACACTCCGCTCTGGGGGCTGGCTCACCCCGGACGCTCTCGTCACCGTGGAGCGCAGCACCAGAGGCGGCGAATTCAGATGGCCGGACGGCTTCGAGGCGATCCGGGCCCGTCGTTACGGCGAGGGAACGTTTTGGTACGGTCGCGCCGCCTCTACGTGCGAAGACGCACGATGACCGGACCGGAGAGCGAGGGATCACAAGTGCGCCGCGCCGTCTGTCCCGGGTCGTTCGACCCGATCACCAACGGACATCTCGACATCATTTCCCGAGCCTCCAGGCTGTACGACGAAGTCTATGTCGCCGTCATGATCAACAAGGCCAAGAAGGGCCTGTTCGAGGTCGACGAGCGGCTCGACCTGATCCGCCAGGTCACGGCCGAGTACGGGAACGTCCGCGTCGAGGCCTTCCACGGCCTCCTGGTCGACTTCTGCAAGCAGCGCGACATCCCGGCCATCGTCAAGGGCCTCCGCGCCGTCAGCGACTTCGACTACGAGCTGCAGATGGCCCAGATGAACAACGGCCTGTCGGGCGTGGAGACGCTCTTCGTGCCGACCAACCCCACCTACAGCTTCCTGTCCTCCTCCCTGGTCAAGGAGGTCGCCACCTGGGGCGGCGACGTCTCCCACCTGGTGCCCCCGGCGGTCCTCGAGGCACTCAACAAGCGCCTGCGCAAGGACTGATGGGGCTACAGTCGTCCCGTCCGTCTCCAACACAGCTGTAGAGAGTGGCGAGCACAGGTGGACGTGCAGAAGAAGCTCGACGAGATCGTGGCCGCGGTCTCCGGTGCCCGGTCGATGCCCATGTCGGCCTCGTGCGTGGTCAACCGCGCCGAACTGCTCTCGATGCTGGAAGAGGTCCGCGAGGCCCTGCCCGGCTCCCTCGCCCAGGCCCAGGAGCTGATCGGCGACCGTGAGCAGATGGTCGAGCAGGCCCGCCAGGAGGCCGAGCGGATCATCCAGGGCGCGCACGCCGAGCGCGGCTCCCTGATCTCCGACACCGAGGTCGCCCGCCGCTCCCAGGCCGAGGCCGACCGCATCCTCGCCGAGGCCCGCAAGGAGGCCGAGGAGATCCGCGCGGAGGCCGACGACTACGTCGACTCCAAGCTCGCCAACTTCGAGGTCGTCCTCACCAAGACCCTCGGCTCCGTCGGCCGCGGCCGCGAGAAGCTCCTCGGCACCGGCCCCGGCACCGACGAGCAGGGCTACGAGGACGAGGACGCCCCCGAGCGCAGCCACGACCCCGAGACCCTGCGCCGCACGGCCGACGAGTACGTCGACGTCAAGCTCGGCGCCTTCGAGGCGGTCCTGGCCAAGACCCTGGAGGCCGTAGGCCGCGGCCGGCAGAAACTGCACGGCCGTATCGCCACCGACGACCTCGGTGCCCTCGCCGACGACACGAGCACCGTCCAGCACTCCAGCGACGCCGACTACCTCGCCGACCTCGCCGCGCTGGCGGAGCAGGACGCCCCGGCGGCCCCGGCCGAGCAGGCCGCCGTACCGGCGCAGCAGCCGTACGACCAGCAGGCGGTGCAGCCGGCGTACGGCTACCAGCAGCAGACCGCGGACCCGTACGGCTACCAGCAGCAGTACGGCGGCCAGCAGGACCCGTACGGCTACCAGCAGGCCGATCCCTACGCCTACCAGGGCTACGCCGCCCAGCAGGCCGCCTACGACCCGAACCAGGCCCAGCAGCAGGCCCAGACCCCGCAGCAGACCGCGCAGGGCAACCAGGGCTACGCCCTCGACGAGACCAGCCTCTTCGACACCAGCATGATCAGTGCCGAGCAGCTGCGGGCCTACGAGCAGGGGCGGGGCCAGTAAAGAGCCACCGGATTGGGCCGTGAGCGAAAGGTCCAGTATCCTGGCTCTTCGGTCGCGCGTACGTCCGCGATCAACGCTGCCCGGGAACACCGCAGGGCAGTGACCCCCTGAGCTCAGCAGATCGAAAGCAGGAATGGCGTGACAGCCCGCCTCGACCACCGCAACCCTCTCGTGTTCGACACACACGAGCTGGGTCGGCGGCCTGGTGCGCTGCAGCGCCTGACCCGCGAGGTCGACGCTCCCAAGGACCTCGGTATCCAGGGAGTGATCGGGGTGCCGGAAGGCGCCCCGGTGGAGCTCGAACTCCGGCTCGAGTCGGTCATGGAAGGGGTGCTTGTCACAGGCACCGCCCGTGCACAGGCCGAGGGGGAGTGCGTAAGGTGTCTGGAGCCGCTTCAGCTCGACGTCGAAGCGGAATTCCAGGAGATGTTCTCGTACCCTGACGCCGACGATCGGGGCCGCCACCACCACGGTGCGGAACCCGGCGACGACGCCGAGGACGACGAGGACAGGCTCTTTCTCGAGGACGGCCTGTTCGACCTCGAACCCGTGCTGCGCGATGCGGTGGTGCTCGCACTGCCGATGCAGCCGGTGTGCCAGGAAGACTGCCCAGGTCTGTGCGCCGAGTGCGGGGCACGCCTTGCGGACGACCCGGACCACCACCATGACGCCGTCGACATCCGTTGGGCGGCACTGCAGGGACTCGCCGGTTCGCTCGAATCCGGCGATAAGGACGAGATGAGCGGCGCCGAAGCGGGCGTCGACGAGAAGCAGGAGAAGTAGCCGTGGCTGTTCCGAAGCGGAAGATGTCGCGCAGCAACACGCGCCACCGCCGGTCGCAGTGGAAGGCTGCGGTCCCCACCCTGGTTGCGTGCGAGCGCTGCCACGAGCCCAAGCAGCAGCACATCGCGTGCCCGTCTTGCGGCACCTACAACAAGCGCCAGGTCCTCGAGGTCTGAGCGGCTGGTGAGAGGCACTGTGTCCACCCCGAAGAAGGCGGATGACGCCAAGGCGGACCCAAACGCCAGGAAGAAGGCGGACAACCAGGCCTCGTCCCACACGCTGTTGGAAGGGCGGCTCGGGTACAAGCTCGAGTCCGCCCTTCTGGTGCGCGCGCTGACGCACCGCTCTTACGCATACGAGAACGGCGGCCTGCCGACCAACGAGCGCCTGGAGTTCCTCGGGGACTCCGTCCTCGGCCTCGTGGTCACGGACACGCTGTACCGAACCCACCCCGACCTGCCCGAAGGCCAGCTGGCCAAGCTGCGGGCCGCGGTGGTCAACTCGCGTGCGCTGGCGGAGGTCGGCCGTGGGCTCGACCTGGGCTCCTTCATCCGGCTCGGCCGCGGTGAAGAGGGCACGGGCGGCCGGGACAAGGCGTCCATCCTCGCCGACACCCTGGAAGCGGTGATCGGCGCGGTCTATCTCGACCAGGGCCTGGACTCGGCGGCGGAGCTGGTGCACCGCCTGTTCGACCCCCTGATCGAGAAGTCCTCGAACCTCGGAGCCGGCCTGGACTGGAAGACCAGTCTCCAGGAGCTCACCGCGACCGAAGGCCTCGGCGTCCCCGAGTACCTGGTCACGGAGACCGGCCCCGATCACGAGAAGACCTTCACTGCTGCCGCCCGCGTCGGAGGCGTCTCGTACGGCACCGGCACCGGCCGCAGCAAGAAGGAGGCGGAGCAGCAGGCCGCCGAGTCCGCATGGCGGTCCATCCGGGCCGCGGCGGACGAGCGCGCCAAGAAGGCGGCAGCCGATGCCGCCGAGTCAGACGCCGACACGTCGTCGGCCTCCGCCTGACCGAACAGCGCGATCCGAGCGCCCGTACCCCGCCGTGGGGCGGGCGCTCGGTCCATTCAGCGGCCCCGGCGGGCCGCGCAGGTGTAGAACAGGCCCTACGGGCCCACGCAGGTGTACGGGGGATCCCATGCCCGAGTTGCCCGAGGTCGAGGTCGTCCGGCGCGGTCTGGAGCGGTGGGTCGCCCACCGCACGGTCGCCGACGCCGAGGTGCTGCACCCGCGCGCCGTACGCCGTCACATCGCGGGCGCGGACGACTTCGCGCACCGCCTCAAGGGCCACCGCATCGGCACGCCGAGCCGCCGCGGCAAGTACCTGTGGCTGCCCCTGGAGGACACGAACCAGTCGATCCTGGCCCACCTCGGCATGAGCGGCCAGCTGCTGGTGCAGCCGCACACCGCGCCCGACGAGAAGCACCTCAGGATCCGGGTGCGCTTCGCGGACGCCCTCGGCACCGAGCTGCGCTTCGTCGACCAACGCACCTTCGGCGGCCTGTCGTTGCACGACAACACCTCAGGCGGCCTGCCCGACGTCATCGCGCACATCGCCCGCGACCCCCTCGACCCGCTCTTCGACGACGAGGCCTTCCACCAGGCCCTGCGCCGCAAGCGCACGACCATCAAACGGGCGCTGCTCGACCAGTCGTTGATCAGCGGCGTCGGCAACATCTACGCGGACGAGGCCCTTTGGCGCGCCCGCCTGCACTACGACCGCCCGACCGCGACCTTCACCCGCCCGCGCACCCTCGAACTCCTGGACCACACAAGGGACGTGATGAACGCCGCCCTCGCGGTCGGCGGCACCAGCTTCGACAGCCTGTACGTCAACGTCAACGGCGAGTCGGGCTACTTCGACCGGTCACTCGACGCGTACGGCCGTGAAGGCCTGCCGTGCAAGCGGTGCGGTACGCCGATGCGCCGCCGGCCCTGGATGAACCGGTCCAGCTACTTCTGCCCGAAGTGTCAGAGGGCGCCGCGCGTCTCGTCGTAACGCCGGCGTGCTTCGAGCACGTCGTCCATCTGCCCCTCCACGAAGTGGATGAGGTTCAGCAGCCGCTCGGCGACCCCACGCCCCAGCGGCGTCAGCTCGTAGTCGACACGCGGCGGATTGGTCGGCTGCGCCTCGCGGTGCACCAGGCCGTCGCGTTCCAGGGCGTGCAGCGTCTGGGACAGCATCTTCTCGCTGACGCCGTCGACGCGGCGGCGCAGCTCGTTGAAGCGCAGCGAGCCCTCGTACAGGGCGCCGAGGGTGAGACCGCCCCAACGGCCCGTGACGTGCTCCAGCGTGCCGCGCGAGGGGCAGGCCTTGGCGAACACGTTGTACGGGAGGTCCTGGGCCTCCGTGCGGTCCTGCGTGATGTCCATACCTCAAGCGTACTCCAGCGCAGCGCTAACCCATAGGTTGCACTAACCAGAAGTTAGTGCTTTCCTTTTGTCACCACCACTGAGCTGTCTATTCAGGAGTACGTACGTGACCACCCCTGTTGTCTCCATCGCCTACCACTCCGGCTACGGCCACACCGCCGTCATCGCGGAGGCCGTCCGCTCCGGTGCCGTCGAGGCCGGTGCCGAGGTGCACCTGATCAAGGTGGACGAGATCACCGAGGAGCAGTGGGCGACCCTCGACGCCTCGGACGCGATCGTGTTCGGTTCGCCCACCTACATGGGCACCGCGTCCGGCGCCTTCCACGTCTTCGCCGAGGCGACCTCGAAGCGCTGGGCCGAGCAGGCCTGGACGGACAAGCTGGCCGCCGGATTCACGAACTCCGCCTCCAAGAGCGGCGACAAGCTGCACACGCTGCAGTTCTTCCAGATCCTGGCCGCCCAGCTCGGCATGCACTGGATCAACCTCGGCCTGCTCCCCGGCTGGAACAACAGCGCCGGCTCCGAGAACGACCTCAACCGCCTCGGCGTCTTCACCGGCGCCGCCGCCCAGACCAACGCCGACCAGGGCCCGGAAGCCGTCCACAAGGCCGACGTGGCGACGGCCGAGCACCTGGGGCGCCGGGTGGCCGAGACGGCGAAGATGTTCGCGCACGGACGCGCCGCGGTCGCCGCGTAGGCGCAGACGTACGGCGGCGCAGACGTACGGCGAGGGGCTCCCACCCGGTCACCGGATGGGAGCCCCTCGCCGTTGCGTGCGCTGGTGTCGTGCGCGCCTAGTAGCCGAAGTCCTGAGTCCACCAGGGCCCGCCGGCGCCGAAGTGCACACCGACGCCCAGCGTCTTGAAGTCGCAGTTCAGGATGTTGGCCTTGTGGCCCGGGCTGTTCATCCAGGCCTCCATCACCGCGGCCGCGTCGGCCTGGCCGCGGGCTATGTTCTCGCCGCCGAGCTCGGTGATGCCGGCCTTCGCGGCCCGGTCCCACGGGGACGCCCCGGTGGGGTCGGTGTGGTCGAAGAAGCCCCGCTCGGCCATGTCCTCGCTGAAGTCCTGGGCCAGGTCGGCCAGCGCGCTGTTGGCGGAGACCGCGCTGCAGCCCACCTGGGCGCGCTCCTCGTTGACGAGCTTCAGCACCTCGGCCGCGGCGGCGGCCTCCGCGGACACCACCACGGGGGCGCTGGTCTTCTCCCTCTCCGGCGCCTTCGTGGCCGTACGCGAAGGGGTCTCCTTCGGCTTCGCGCTGGGCTTGGCCGACGGCTTCTTCGAGGGGGTCTTCGTCGGCGCGGCGGACGACGTCGACGGGGACGGCGAAGCGGGCCGCTCGACGTCACGGCTCGTCGCGGCGCCGTCGTCATGGCTCTCGGCGCTGCCGGACGTGCCGCCCTGTTCGCTGGGCGAGTTGGTCGGGGTGTCGGCGGCCTGCACGTTGTCCGTGCCGCTGCCCCCGCCGAGCTGGTAGTTGTCGATGCCGGGCACCATGCCCGCGGCCACCGCGACCGTCCCCAGGGCGACCGCCGCGGAGACGCCGAGCAGCCCGGTCTTCACCGGCGCCACGGCCTTCTTCTTGCGGCGGCGACGCGAGCCGCCACCGGGGCGCCGGGAGCCGGCGTCGGGCGTGAAGCCGTCGCTCGCGAAGGCCGCGGTGTCGCCGCGGAAGTCGAAGTCGGCGTCCGGCGGAAACGTCCTGGGATCGGTGAACGCGTCGTAGTCGTCGTCCGTAGCGAAGAGGTATGCGTCGCTCTTCGCGTAGGCCTCGGCGTACGCCTCAGGGTTCAGATAGGGCGCGATGCCCATCGTGGGCCGGTCGCTCGTGTACGAGTCCAGCGGGTCGTGGCGCTCCGCATAGGAGCCGTCCGTATGTGTGACCCCCGTGGCGCGGCCCCTGGCGGCGCGGCCGGCGGCGGAGCGTCGGTGGCGTCCCATGTTCTGGCCTTCCTCGTCCGTGCGGTCTCAACGTCCTCACAGAACTCACACGATCGAGTGAGTTTCATATGAGATTCATTGGGTGGGGACGGTACCGCATGGCGCCAGGGGAGGAAGTGCCCGGAGAGACATTGCCCCGTTAGGTTGCACTCATGAGCGAGGATGTACGGCTGGTCGCCTGGGTGCGTGGACGCGTCCAAGGTGTGGGTTTTCGCTGGTTCACGCGGGCCAAGGCGCTCGAGATCGGCGACCTGAGTGGTTTTGCTCTCAATTTGGCCGACGGCCGGGTCCAGGTGGTCGCGGAGGGCCCGCGCGAGGGCTGTGAGGGACTTCTGGACTGGCTTCAGGGTGACGACACGCCCGGACGCGTGGACGGTGTCACCGAGATCTGGGACACACCTCGCGGGGGTTACGACGGCTTCGCCATCCGCTGAGCCGGTTCTGTAAAAGAGCCCTGGCGCAAGCGGAGGGACCTGCCACCGGCAACTGCCCCCAGCAGAAATGAGCAGGTGGTTGCCAAGAACCCGGTTGCAGTGGCAGGCTCCGGGCGAAAGGATGATCGCCACGCCCCGAGGGCCCGCAGGAGTCGCAGCGCCGCCGCTTTCCGGCCGCGCGCCCCCGGGTTGCCCACCAATACGGGGCGTGATCGTGTTGACCGTCAAACTTTTTGGTGAGACGCTGAAAGCCCCGCGCACCTTAGCTGTTTGGCATGGCTGAACGGCAGCACAACTCCAGGCCTGCCAAGCAACCGCGGGTGCGAATCCCTCACGACCCACACCGCATCGGTCGGTCACTCAGTGTGGAGGACCATCCATCATGGCAAAGGCGCTTCTCGGTTACGTCGGCGGCTCCGACCCGCGACTCCTCGCCGAGATGCGACGGCTCCAGCAGCGTGTCCAGGACCTGGAATCCGAGCTCGTACGGATCCAGGCGGAGAAGGACGCCCTGCAGGCTGCCGCTTCTCACGACAGGATCATGGAGAGCATCGACGCACACCAGGCGGAGCCTGCGCTCACCTGATCACTGCATCGCTCCACGACAGCACAAGCAGTGGTTGGGCTGCCCGTATCAACCGCTAAGTTGTCAACGGCTGGCCAGTCAGCCGTCGGAAGTTGCAAGGGACGCTTCGGCGTCCCTTCTTTCTTGCCCCCGGCTTAATGCCCCGCGCATCCTTTCACCCTCTTTAACGTCTGGTGTGCCCTGCACGTTCACTGGTGAAACCGTGGGTTCATGGAGCGAGACACCCCCGGAAGGTAGAGTCCAGCGGCGTGCACCTCAAGGCCCTGACCCTACGAGGGTTCAAGTCGTTCGCCTCGGCGACCACACTCCGGTTCGAGCCGGGGATCACGTGTGTCGTCGGCCCGAACGGCTCGGGCAAGTCCAATGTCGTGGACGCGCTCAGCTGGGTCATGGGTGAGCAGGGCGCCAAGTCGCTGCGCGGCGGCAAGATGGAGGACGTCATCTTCGCCGGCACCACCGGCCGTCCGCCGCTGGGCCGCGCCGAGGTGTCGCTGACCATCGACAACTCCGACGGGGCGCTGCCCATCGAGTACTCCGAGGTCACCATCACGCGGATCATGTTCCGCAACGGCGGCAGCGAGTACCAGATCAACGGCGACACCTGCCGCCTCCTCGACATCCAGGAACTCCTGTCCGACTCCGGCATCGGCCGCGAGATGCACGTCATCGTCGGCCAGGGCCAGCTCGACTCCGTCCTGCACGCCGACCCCATGGGCCGCCGCGCCTTCATCGAGGAGGCCGCGGGCGTCCTCAAGCACCGAAAGCGCAAGGAGAAGGCCCTCCGCAAGCTGGACGCGATGCAGGCCAACCTCGCGCGCGTGCAGGACCTGACGGACGAGCTCAGGAGGCAGCTCAAGCCCCTCGGCCGCCAGGCCGCGGTCGCCCGGCGAGCCGCAGTCATCCAGGCCGACCTGCGAGACGCCCGCCTCCGCCTCCTCGCCGACGATCTCGTACGGCTCCGCGAGGCGCTCCAGGCCGAGGTCGCCGACGAGGCCGCGCTGAAGGAACGCAAGGAAGCCGCCGAGCAGGAGCTGAAGAAGGCCCTGCAGCGCGAGGCGCTCCTGGAGGACGAGGTACGGCAGCTCACGCCGCGCCTCCAGCGCGCCCAGCAGACCTGGTACGAGCTGTCCCAGCTCGCGGAGCGGGTGCGCGGCACGATCTCGCTGGCCGACGCGCGCGTGAAGAGCGCGACGTCCGCGCCGCCGGAGGAGCGCCGGGGCCGCGACCCCGAGGACATGGAGCGCGAGGCGGCCCGGATCCGCGAGCAGGAGGCGGAGCTGGAAGCGGCCCTGGAGGCGGCCGAGCGCGCCCTGGAGGACACGGTCGCCCACCGTGCCGAACTGGAACGCGAGCTCGCCCAGGAGGAGCGCCGCCTGAAGGACGTGGCCCGGGCCATCGCCGACCGCCGCGAGGGGCTCGCCCGGCTGAACGGCCAGGTCAACGCGGCGCGCTCGCGTGCGGCTGCCGCCCAGTCCGAGATAGAGCGCCTGGCAGCCGCGCGGGACGAGGCCCAGGAGCGGGCTTTCGCCGCGCAGGAGGAGTACGAGGCCCTGAAGGCCGAGGTCGACGGCCTGGACGCGGGCGACGCGGAACTGGCGGAACAGCACGAGGCGGCGAAGCAGCAGCTCGCCGAGGCGGAGGCCGCCCTCACCGCAGCCCGCGAGGCGGCCACTGCGGCGGAACGCAAACGGGCCGCGACCCAGGCCCGCCATGAGGCGCTGGCGCTGGGGTTGCGCCGCAAGGACGGCACCGGCGCGCTGCTCGGCGCGAAGGACCGCCTCACAGGGCTGCTGGGGCCGGCTGCGGAACTGCTGACCGTGACGCCGGGCTATGAGGTTGCGTTGGCGGCCGCCTTCGGCGCGGCGGCGGACGCGCTCGCGGTGACGTCGCCGTCCGCCGCGGCGGATGCGATCAGGCTGCTGCGCAAGCAGGACGCGGGCCGAGCGGCACTGCTCTTGGCAGGGGCCACGGAAGCGCCCCAAAGGGGCGCGGGGAACTGCGCGACCAGCCACAACGAACCCGCAGACGCCCCACTGCGTGACGAGGCACTCTCTGTCGCGGCACCCCCAGCGGAGCGCCACCGCTTCGCGGCCGACTTGGTCCGCGGCCCCGACGAGCTCATGCCCGCCGTACGCCGCCTCCTCCACCACATCGTCGTCGTAGGCACCCTCGAAGACGCCGAGGACCTCGTCTACACCCACCCCCACCTCACCGCCGTCACCGCCGAAGGCGACCTCCTCGGCGCCCACTTCGCCCACGGCGGCTCCGCAGGTGCCCCCAGCCTCCTGGAAGTACAGGCCTCCGTGGACGAGGCCGCCGCCGAACTCGAAGAGCTGGCCGTCCGGTGCGAGGAGCTCACCGAGGCGCAGCACGCGGCACAAGAACGGCGTAAGGAGTGCGCCGCCCGTGTCGAGGAACTCGGAGAGCGCCGCCGCGCCGCCGACCGCGAGAAGTCGGCCGTGGCCCAGCAGCTCGGCCGCCTCGCCGGACAGGCACGAGGCGCGGCGGGCGAAGCGGAGCGCTCCGTCGTCGCCGCCGCACGCGCGCAGGAGGCGCTGGACAAAGCCCTCCAGGAGGTCGAGGAGCTGGCCGAGCGGCTCGCCGTGGCCGAGGAGATGCCGATCGAGGAGGAGCCGGACACCTCGGTTCGGGACCGTCTCGCGGCCGACGGGGCCAACGCGCGGCAGACCGAGATGGAGGCCCGCCTCCAGGTCCGTACGCACGAAGAACGCGTCAAGGGACTCGCCGGCCGCGCCGACTCCCTCGACCGCGCCGCCCGAGCGGAGCGCGACGCACGCGCGCGCGCCGAGCAGCGGCGGGCGCGGCTGCGGCACGAGGCGGCCGTCGCGGAAGCCGTGGCCTCCGGCGCACGCCAGCTCCTCGCGCACGTCGAGGTCTCCCTCGCCCGCGCCGACGAGGAGCGCACCGCCGCCGAGGCCGCCAAGGCCCGCCGCGAGCAGGAACTCACCGTCGCCCGGAACCAGGGCCGCGACCTCAAGGCCGAGCTCGACAAGCTGACCGACTCCGTGCACCGGGGCGAGGTCCTCGGCGCCGAGAAGCGGATGCGGATCGAGCAGCTGGAGACCAAGGCGCTGGAGGAGCTGGGCGTGGAGCCCGCCGGGCTGGTCTCCGAGTACGGCCCCCACCAGCTCGTACCGCCCTCCCTGGCCGCCGAGGGCGAGCAGCTCCCGGAGGATCCCGAGCATCCCCGCAACCAGCCCAAGCCCTTCGTCCGGGCCGAGCAGGAGAAGCGGCTCAAGGCGGCCGAGCGGGCCTACCAGCAGCTCGGCAAGGTCAACCCGCTCGCGCTGGAGGAGTTCGCCGCGCTGGAGGAACGGCACAAGTTCCTCAGCGAGCAGCTGGAGGACCTGAAGAAGACCCGCGCCGACCTGCTCCAGGTCGTCAAGGAGGTCGACGAGCGCGTCGAGCAGGTGTTCACCGAGGCCTACCGGGACACCGCCCGGGAGTTCGAGGGCGTCTTCAGCCGGCTGTTCCCCGGTGGCGAGGGACGACTGATCCTGACCGATCCCGACAACATGCTCACCACGGGTGTCGACGTGGAAGCCCGCCCGCCCGGCAAGAAGGTCAAGCGGCTCAGCCTGCTCTCCGGTGGTGAGCGGTCGCTGACCGCCGTGGCCATGCTGGTGTCGATCTTCAAGGCCCGGCCCAGCCCGTTCTACGTGATGGACGAGGTCGAGGCCGCCCTCGACGACACCAACCTGCAGCGGCTCATCCGCATCATGCAGGAGCTGCAGGAAGCCTCGCAGCTGATCGTGATCACCCACCAGAAGCGCACGATGGAGGTCGCCGACGCGCTGTACGGCGTCTCCATGCAGGGCGACGGTGTGTCGAAGGTCATCAGTCAGCGACTCCGCTGACACTCCCGCTTCATTCAATAGTTGAACACATTCTCCTCACCTGCGCCTTCCAAGGTCACAGCCCTGACCCCTTGACTTCGAAACTTGAAGGCATAGGGTCATCGACGTTGCTTTTGCCTTCACCCGGCAGCGTTGCCGGTGCCCGAGGAGTACACGTGACCAGCACAGCGCAGGCACCCACGTCAGGAGCCAGGACGGCTCACCCCGAACATCTCGGGCACGTCGTCTTCATCACCGCGGCGGCCGCCATGGGCGGCTTCCTCTTCGGCTACGACAGCTCCGTGATCAACGGAGCCAACGGCGGCATCCAGGCCCGGTTCGACCTCAGCTCCGGCGTCACCGGTACCGTCGCCGCCAGCGCCCTGCTCGGCAGCGCCGTGGGCGCCGCGGTCGCCGGCCGCATAGCCGACCGCATCGGCCGCATCCGCGTCATGCAGATCGCGGCGGTGCTGTTCGCTCTGAGCGCCGTCGGCTCCGGCCTCCCGTTCGCCGCGTGGGACCTCGCCGCCTGGCGTGTCCTCGGCGGCATCGCCATCGGCATGGCCTCCGTCATCGGCCCGGCCTACATCGCCGAAGTCGCCCCGCCCGCGTACCGCGGCCGGCTCGCCTCGTTCCAGCAGGCCGCCATCGTCATCGGCATCGCCGTGTCGCAGCTGGTCAACTGGGCCATCCTGAACATGGCCGACGGCGAGGAGCGCGGCACAGTCGCGGGCCTGGAGGCCTGGCAGTGGATGCTCGGCGTGATGTTCGTGCCCGCCGTCGTCTACGGCCTGCTGTCCTTCGCCATCCCCGAGTCCCCGCGCTACCTGATCAGCGTCGGCCGCATCGACGACGCGAAGAAGGTCCTCGCCGACGTCGAGGGCAGCATCGACCTGGACGCCCGCGTCACCGAGATCGACGAGGCCATGCGCAGCGACCACAAGTCCACGTTCAAGGACCTGCTGGGCGGCCGCTTCGGTCTGCTGCCGATCGTCTGGATCGGTATCGGCCTCTCCGTCTTCCAGCAGCTGGTCGGCATCAACGTCATCTTCTACTACTCGAACCTGCTGTGGCAGTCCGTGGGCGTCGACCCGTCGAGCTCGTTCTTCTACTCGTTCGAGACCTCGATCATCAACATCATCGGCACCGTGATCGCGATGATCTTCGTCGACCGCATCGGCCGCAAGCCGCTCGCCCTCATCGGCTCGGTCGGCATGGGCATCTCGCTCGCGGCGGCCGCCTGGTCCTTCTCCTTCCAGAACGGCAACGACCCGCTGCCGACCGCGCAGGGCTACGTGGCGCTGATCGCCGCCAACACCTTCGTCCTTTTCTTCGCCCTGTCCTGGGGCGTGGTCGTCTGGGTCATGCTCGGCGAGGTCTTCCCGAACAAGATCCGCGCCGCCGCCCTGGGCGTGGCCGCCTCGGCCCAGTGGATCGCCAACTGGGTGATCACGATCACCTTCCCGGACCTGTCGGACTGGAACCTGTCGCTGACGTACGTCATGTACGCGGTGTTCGCCTTCCTCTCCATCCCCTTCATCCTCAAGTTCGTGCCCGAGACCAAGGGCAAGAAGCTGGAGGAAATGGGCTGACCGCCCCCCCGGACTCGGGGAGAAGGGCCAAGTCCCCGCTGCCCCTCTCCCCGTAACCCCGCCGCCGCCCCGGCTCGGCCACTGCCCGAGCCGGGGCGGCGGTTTCGTGTACGAGGGATCAGTCACCGAGCCCGGGCAGCACCCGCTCGCAGAACAGCCTGAGGCTCCGCCACCCCTCCTCCACCGGCATCCCGCCCGACAAGGGGTGGAGTACGTAGTTGTCGTGGCCCAGCGCCACACACTCCTCCGGCGTCACGATCCGGTACACGCCCTCGGCGCGCAGTTCCTCCACGCTCGTCGCCGCCGACTTCACCGCCGAGCGGATCTCCCCGGACTGCCAGGAGGCGTACGTCCGCGCCTCGTGCAGGAAGTGACCGCCGTACTCGGCCCAGGCCCGGTCGGGGTCCTCGGCCACGTGCAGCAGCGGCGTCTCGGCGGCCGGCATCATGGTCCAGCCCTCGGTGCCGTACTCGACGAGCCGCTCCTTGTAGTACGCCTCCAGCTCCGGCAGATGCGCGCTGGGGAAGAACGGCAGGCCGAGGCGGGCGGCCCGGCGGGCGGCGGCCTTCGAGGAGCCGCCGACCAGGAGCAGGGGGTGCGGGTCGGTGAACGGGCGCGGAGTGATCCGTACCGTACGGCCCCGGTACTCGAAGGGCTCGCCGGTCCAGGCCTGCAGCAGCGTCTCCAGCAGCTCGTCCTGGAGCCTGCCGCGCCGCTTCCAGTCCACGTCGAACAGGGCGTACTCCTCGGGCCGGTACCCGATCCCGGCGACCGTCACCAGCCGGCCGCCGCTCAGCAGATCCAGTACGGCGATCTCCTCGGCGAGCCGCAGCGGGTCGTGCAGCGGGCCGATGATCGCCGAGACGGTCACCGCGAGGCGCCGGGTGGCGCCGAAGACCGCGGCCGCGAAGGCGAAGGGGGAGGGGAGCCAGTTGTTGTCGGCGCCGTGGTGCTCCTCGGTCTGCACCGTGGTGATGCCGTGCTCGTCGGCGTACGCGGCCATCTCCAGGGCTGCCCGGTAGCGGGCGGCGAGCGAGGCGGGGGTCGCGTCGGGCTCGACGAGGTTGAAGCGTACGACCGTGACGGGCATGGGGGTCCCCCTTCACCGGGCGGGTGTGAAGGCGGACGTTAGCTGACGGTGTGTCAGACATCCATAGGGGTGTCGCGGGACTCCATGGCCGATACTGGACGCGTTATGGACATCGTCATCCTTGCTGTAGTCATCGCCGTGGTCGTGCTCGGCGCGCTCGGCGGGCTCATTGTCGGCACCCGCCGCAAGAAGCAGCTGCCCCCGCCGCCGCCCGCCGCCCCCGACATCACCGCCCCTCCGGCCGAGCCGCACGTCGGCGACGAGGCCGAGACACCGCGCGACGAAGAGCGCCGGACCATAGAGGAGGTGGATCTCCCGGGCGGCGGAGCAGCGACCGCCGTCGAGGAACCCCCCGTCGTCGAAGAGCTCCCGCCGACCGCGATCGAGGTCCCGGAGCCCACCGCCGGCCGCCTGATCCGTCTGCGCGCCCGGCTCTCCCGCTCCCAGAACGCGCTCGGCAAGGGGCTGCTCACGCTCCTGTCGCGCGAGCACCTCGACGAGGACACCTGGGAGGAGATCGAGGACACGCTGCTCACCGCCGACGTCGGCGTGCTGCCCACCCAGGAGCTGGTCGAGGGCCTGCGTGAGCGTGTGAAGGTGCTCGGCACCCGCACCCCCGAGGAGCTGCGCGGCCTGCTGCGCGAGGAGCTGCTCAAGCTGGTCGGCACCGACATGGACCGCACGGTCCGGACCGAGCCGGAGACCAGCAAGCCCGGCATCGTGATGGTCGTCGGCGTCAACGGCACCGGCAAGACCACCACCACCGGCAAGCTCGCCCGCGTCCTCGTGGCCGACGGGCGCTCCGTCGTCCTGGGCGCCGCCGACACCTTCCGTGCCGCCGCAGCCGACCAGCTGCAGACCTGGGGCGAGCGCGTCGGCGCCTACACCGTGCGCGGGCCGGAGGGCGGCGACCCCGCCTCCGTCGCCTTCGACGCGGTGAAGGAGGGCAAGGAGATGGGCTCCGACGTCGTCCTCATCGACACCGCCGGGCGCCTGCACACCAAGACCGGCCTCATGGACGAGCTCGGCAAGGTCAAGCGGGTCGTGGAGAAGCACGCGCCGCTGGACGAGGTGCTGCTGGTCCTGGACGCGACGACGGGGCAGAACGGCCTGGTCCAGGCCCGCGTCTTCGCCGAGGTCGTCGACATCACCGGCATCGTGCTCACCAAGCTGGACGGCACGGCCAAGGGCGGCATCGTCGTCGCGGTCCAGCGCGAGCTGGGCGTCCCGGTGAAGCTGGTCGGGCTGGGCGAGGGTGCCGACGACCTGGCGCCGTTCGAGCCGGAGGCGTTCGTTGACGCCCTTATCGGAGAGTGACCCACCTGGGAAATTTCCTGGGTCGAAGAAGCGCCCGCTCCCCAAGGTGCAGTTGGGGAACGGGCGCTTCGCTGTTGACGCCTGTGTACGTCGCGACCTGTGTCACGCCCGCGACCGATGCGCCACGTAAGCCAGCGTCCCCAGCAGCAACCGCGCGGCCGGCGGCCTCGTCGCCGTGTCCAGCTGGGGCGGCCGCACCCACCGCACGGGCCCCAGCCCGCCCCTGTCGGACGGCGGTGCCGTGATGTGCGTACCGGGGCCGAGGCCGCGCAGGTCGAGGTGGGTCGGGTCGTCCCAGCCCATGCGGTAGAGGAGTTCGGGGAGCTCGGCGGCTGCGCCGGGAGCGACGAAGAAGTGGGCGCGGCCCTCGGGGGTGGCCGTGACCGGCCCGAGGGGGAGGCCCATGCGTTCGAGCCGGGTCAGCGCGCGGCGCCCGGCGGGTTCGGCCACCTCGATCACGTCGAACGCGCGCCCGACGGGCAGCATCACCGCGGCACCCGGGACCTCCGCCCATGCCTTGCCGACCTCGTCGAGCGTGGCCCCGGCCGGAACCTCGGGTGCGAAGTCGAGGGGGTGTGCGCCGGGCGCGTCGCAGTCAGAGCGGCCGCACGAACAGGCGCCGGCCGCGGCCCGCGCGCCGGGCACCACGTCCCAGCCCCACAACCCGGTGAACTCGGCGACGGCGGTGCACTCCGAGGTGCGGCCGCGTCGACGCGAGCCGGACCGGATCTCCCGGATGCCGCCGATCGTGAAGCCCATGCCCCCTCCAACGGGTCCAGCGTGCCGGTGGTTACGGCGCGGATGCGGTTCGTGACCCTGTGTGTTCCTGGCGGCCGGTTACCCCGTGGCGTCGCTCGTTCCACGCGGCGCTCGGGAGTACGCCGGGTCGCGGACTCGGCGACGCGCGCCCCTGAGTGCTTCGCTCCGCCACTACCGGCCGTCCTATGTCAAGTGAATCGCGTGGAGGCCACCGTAGGTTCATTCGAAGGGGTGGCGAATGGTGGCGTTTCCGGGATCGCCATGGCTGGACGCGTGATCGTAGGATTACCGTGTGTGCACGGGCCCCTGGGGCACATGCACTCGTGAGTATGCCGGGGGCAAGTCGGCTTTCCGTTCGAAGGGTGAGAACCGCCGGACGGACGACCGTATGTACCGGCATTCTGATAGGGCTTGGCGCACTAGGTGAAAAGTGGTCCAAGGGATGGGGGCGTTCCAGTGAGCGGCAACAGCGGAAGCGGTACGAGTGCTGGTGGCGCATCGCACGCTGACAAGCGCCCGAACGAGCTGCTCGCCTCCTGGTTCGTGCGCAGCGGCTGGTCGAAGGGCGAGCTCGCCCGCCAGGTGAACCGCCGGGCCCGCCAGTTGGGCGCCAACCACATCTCCACCGACACCTCGCGCGTACGCCGCTGGTTGGACGGCGAGAACCCGCGCGAGCCGATCCCGCGGATCCTGTCCGAGCTGTTCTCCGAGCGCTTCGGCTGCGTCGTCTCCGTCGAGGACCTCGGTCTGCGCGCCGCCCGTCAGTCACCCTCCGTGTCCGGTGTCGACCTGCCCTGGACAGGTCCGCAGACGGTGGCCCTGCTCAGCGAGTTCTCGCGCAGCGACCTGATGCTGGCGCGGCGCGGCTTCCTCGGGAGCTCGCTGGCCCTGTCCGCGGGCCCGGCCCTCATCGAGCCGATGCAGCGCTGGCTCGTTCCCGCGCCGCCCGCCCCGCACCAGGAGCCCCGGCCCATCCCGTCCTCACGCGCGCGTGGCCGTCTGTCCAAGCCGGAGCTGGACCTGCTGGAGTCCACCACCGTGATGTTCCGGCAGTGGGACGCCCAGTGCGGTGGCGGCCTGCGCCGCAAGGCGGTCGTCGGCCAGCTGCACGAGGTGACCGACCTGCTCCAGGAGCCCCAGCCCGAGGCCACCACCCGCAAGCTGTTCAAGGTCGCCGCCGAGCTGGCGGAGCTGGCCGGCTGGATGTCCTACGACGTCGGGCTGCAGCCCACCGCGCAGAAGTACTTCGTCCTCGCGCTGCACGCCGCCAAGGAGGCGGGCGACCGGCCGCTCGGCTCGTACATCCTCTCCAGCATGAGCCGCCAGATGATCCACCTCGGCCGGCCCGACGACGCCCTGGAGCTGATCCACCTCGCGCAGTACGGCAGCCGGGACTGCGCGAGCCCGCGCACCCAGTCCATGCTGTATGCGATGGAGGCCCGCGCGTACGCCAACATGGGCCAGCCCGGCAAGTGCAAGCGGGCCGTCCGGATGGCCGAGGACACCTTCGCCGAGGCCGACGAGTGGGACGAGCCGGACCCCGACTGGATCCGCTTCTTCTCCGAGGCCGAGCTCTACGGCGAGAACTCCCACTCCTACCGCGACCTCGCCTATGTCGCCGGCCGCAGCCCGACGTACGCCTCGCTGGCCGAACCCGTGATGCAGCAGGCCGTGGACCTGTTCGCGAAGGACGGCGAGCACCAGCGGTCGTACGCACTGAACCTCATCGGCATGGCCACGGTGCATCTGCTGCGCCGCGAGCCGGAGCAGAGCGCGGTCTACGCCGAGCAGGCCATGCAGGTCGCCAAGAAGGTGCGCTCCGAACGCGTCAACACTCGTATTCGAAAGACGGTCGACACGGCCGTACGCGACTTCGGGGATCTCGCCGAGGTCGTGGACCTCACCGACCGGCTCGCGGTGGAGCTGCCGGAGACCGTCGAGGCGGTCTGAGCCCGGCGGATTCCTGCAAACCCCCAGAACCCCGGCCGCGGCCGGCCCTCCCGAACTGCCCGACTCGGCTCCCCCATGCCAGGTCATCGGAAGGCCGACCGCGGCCGGTCTGTTCCCTTCACCGAAGGTTGCGCCACGATAACGATCGCGCGGCGCAACATCTCGGAGTTCATCAACGCGTAACACGCAGGGCGCCTTCGTCACGGCGGCGAAACAACGAGGGGCTTCCACCGAAACGGCGCTGCGCCAATCTCGTGGCGCATAACCGGCCCACCCCTCAATCCGCTCAGGCTTCGCCCGCACGGGGCCGTACCAAATGACGAGGAGACGCCGATGGCACCAGCCATCACGCTTGCGGCAGACGCTCCGGAGCTGTCCGCCGCCAACACAGGTTTCATGCTCATCTGTTCCGCCCTGGTGATGCTCATGACCCCGGGCCTGGCCTTCTTCTACGGAGGCATGGTCCGCGTCAAGAGCACCCTGAACATGCTGATGATGAGCTTCATCAGCCTGGGAATCGTCACCATCCTGTGGGTGCTGTACGGCTTCTCCATGGCGTTCGGCACCGACTCCGGCAGCCTCATCGGCTGGAACTCGGACTGGCTCGGCCTCAGCAACATCGGCCTCACGGAGCTGTGGGACGGCTACACCATCCCGATCTTCGTGTTCATGGTCTTCCAGCTGATGTTCGCGATCATCACGCCCGCCCTGATAAGCGGTGCCCTCGCGGACCGCGTGAAGTTCTCCGCATGGGCGCTGTTCATCGCCCTGTGGGCCACGGTCGTCTACTTCCCGGTCGCGCACTGGGTCTGGGGCGCCGGCGGCTGGGCCTTCGAGCTGGGCGTGATCGACTTCGCCGGTGGTACGGCGGTCCACATCAACGCGGGGGCCGCGGCGCTCGGCGTGATCCTCGTCATCGGCAAGCGCGTCGGCTTCAAGAAGGACCCGATGCGTCCGCACAGCCTCCCGCTGGTCATGCTCGGCGCCGGTCTGCTGTGGTTCGGCTGGTTCGGCTTCAACGCCGGTTCGTGGCTCGGCAACGACGACGGCGTCGGTGCGCTGATGTTCGTCAACACGCAGGTCGCCACCGCCGCCGCCATGCTCGCCTGGCTCATCTACGAGAAGATCCGCCACGGCGCGTTCACCACGCTGGGCGCCGCCTCCGGCGCGGTCGCCGGTCTGGTCGCCATCACCCCGTCCGGTGGTGCGGTCACCCCGATCGGCGCGATCGCCGTCGGCGCCATCGCCGGTCTGCTGTGCGCCATGGCCGTGGGCCTGAAGTACAAGCTCGGCTACGACGACTCGCTCGACGTCGTCGGCGTCCACCTGGTCGGCGGTGTCGTCGGCTCCCTGCTCATCGGCTTCTTCGCCAGCGGCAAGGGCCAGTCCGATGTCGCGGGTCTCTTCTACGGCGGCGGCCTGACCCAGTTCTGGAAGCAGTGCGCCGGTGTCTTCGCGGTCCTGGCCTACTCGCTGGTCGTCTCCGCGATCCTCGCCTTCATCCTCGACAAGACGATCGGGATGCGGGTCACCGAGGACGAGGAGGTCGCCGGCATCGACCAGGCCGAGCACGCCGAGACCGCATACGACTTCAGCGGCGCCGGTGGCGGTGCCGCCGCCCGGACCGCCGCCCCGGCCCCGGTCGCCGACGCTGCGAGCAAGAAGGTGGACGCATGAAGCTCATCACCGCAGTCGTCAAGCCCCACCGGCTCGACGAGATCAAGGAAGCCCTCCAGGCCTTCGGAGTGCACGGCCTGACGGTCACCGAGGCGAGCGGCTACGGTCGTCAGCGGGGCCACACCGAGGTCTACCGCGGTGCCGAGTACACCGTCGACCTGGTCCCGAAGATCCGTATCGAGGTCCTGGCCGAGGACGACGACGCCGAGCAGCTGATCGACGTCATCGTCAAGGCCGCCCGCACCGGCAAGATCGGTGACGGCAAGGTCTGGTCCCTGCCGGTCGAGACGGCCGTACGGGTCCGGACCGGCGAGCGCGGGCCCGACGCGCTCTGACACAGAAGAACAGGAGCTGCTGGGTGTCGAGTACGGACGTTCGTAACGAAGCAGAGGACTCGGGACCCAGCGGCTACGCGGCGGCCCGGCTGCGCCTCCTCACCGAGGGGGCGCGGTCCGGGCCGCCGCGCCGTGCCGCCCTCGCGGAACTGACCGACGACTGGCTGACCGGCCTGTTCGCCGCCGGTGCCGAGGGCATGCGCGGCGTCTCCCTGGTCGCCGTCGGCGGCTACGGCCGCGGCGAGCTGTCCCCGCGCAGCGACCTGGACCTGCTCCTGCTGCACGACGGCGGCGACAGCAAGGCGGTGGCCGCCCTGGCCGACCGCATCTGGTACCCCGTGTGGGACCTCGGCCTCGCCCTGGACCACTCCGTGCGCACGCCCGCCGAGGCCCGCAAGACGGCCGGCGAGGACCTCAAGGTCCAGCTCGGCCTGCTGGACGCCCGGCACATCGCGGGCGACCTCGGCCTCACCGCCGGACTGCGCACGGCGGTCCTGGCCGACTGGCGCAACCAGGCGCCCAAGCGCCTGCCCGAACTCCAGGAGCTGTCCGTCGAACGCGCCGAGCGGCAGGGCGAGCTGCAGTACCTCCTGGAACCCGATCTGAAGGAGGCGCGCGGCGGTCTGCGGGACGCCACCATCCTGCGCGCCGTCGCCGCCTCCTGGCTGGCCGACGCCCCGCGCGAGGGCCTCGCCGACGCCCGGCGCCGGCTGCTCGACGTACGTGACGCGCTGCACCTGACCACAGGGCGGGCGACCGACCGGCTGGCGTTGCAGGAGCAGGACCAGGTCGCGGCCGACCTCGGTCTGCTCGACGCCGACACACTGCTGCGGCAGGTGTACGAGGCGGCGCGGGTCATCTCGTACGCCAGCGATGTCACTTGGCGTGAAGTGGGGCGCGTGCTGCGATCGCGCGCTGTGCGGCCGCGGCTGCGCGCCATGCTGGGGGGCGGAAAGCCCACTGCGGAAAGGTCCCCTCTCGCCGAGGGCGTGGTGGAGCAGGACGGCGAGGTGGTGCTCGCCCGAGCCGCACGCCCCGAACGCGACCCCGTGCTCCCCTTGCGTGCCGCGGCCGCCGCCGCGCAGGCCGGGCTCCCGCTCTCCTTGCACGCCGTAAGGCGCATGGCGGCTACCGTGCGCCCCCTGCCCACGCCCTGGCCCGCCGAGGCGCGCGAGCAGCTCGTGACCCTGCTGGGGTCCGGGCGGCCGACGGTCGACGTGTGGGAGGCGCTGGAGGCCGAGGGGCTGATCACCCGCTTCCTTCCCGACTGGGAGCGCGTGCGCTGCCGTCCGCAGCGCAACGCCGTGCACATCTGGACCGTCGACCGGCACCTCATCGAGACCGCCGTCCGAGCCTCCGAGTTCACCCGCCGCGTCCACCGCCCCGACCTGCTCCTGGTCGCCGCGCTGCTGCACGACATCGGCAAGGGCTGGCCCGGCGACCACTCGGTGGCCGGGGAGATCATCGTCAAGGACGTGGCCGCGCGCATCGGATTCGACCGCGACGACGTGACGGTGCTCTCCACCCTCGTACGCCATCACCTGCTGCTCGTCGAGACGGCCACCCGGCGTGACCTGGAGGACCCGGCCACCGTGCGCTCGGTCGCCGAGGCGGTCGGCTCGCAGTCCACCCTGGAGCTGCTGCACGCCCTGACGGAGGCGGACGCGCTGGCCACCGGACCGGCGGCTTGGTCGTCCTGGCGGGGATCGCTCGTTGCCGACCTGGTGAAACGGGTCGCGGCCGTGCTCGCCGGGGACGACCCGGACGAGCCCGAGACCGCCGCGCCCACCGCCGAGCAGGAACGGCTCGCCATCGAGGCGGTCGCCACGGGCAGCCCCGTGCTGGCCCTGCGCGCGCAGACCGAGCCGCCGGCGGAGGACCAGCCCTCCGGCGACCCCGAGCCGCTCGGCGTGGAGCTCCTCATCGCCGTACCGGACCAGCCCGGCGTACTGCCCGCGGTGGCCGGAGTCCTCGCGATGCACCGCCTGACGGTCCGCACCGCCGAACTGAGCACGCTGGACCTGCCCGACGGCGTCGACGGCTCCGTCCTGCTGCTGAACTGGCGGGTCGCCGCCGAGTACGGCTCCCTGCCGCAGGCCACCCGGCTGCGCGCCGACCTCGTACGGGCCCTGGACGGCTCCCTGGACATCGCCGGCCGCCTCGCCGAACGGGACGCGGCGTATCCGCGCCGCCGGGGCGTCGTGGCGCCGCCGCCGAGGGTGTCGGTCCACCCTGCCGCCTCACGGCTGGCCACGGTCATCGAGGTGCGCGCGCAGGACGCGCCGGGGCTGCTGTTCCGGATCGGCCGGGCGCTGGAGGACGCGAGCGTGCGGGTGCGCAGTGCGCATGTCAGCACGCTGGGCGCCAACGCAGTGGACGCGTTCTATGTCACAGGCCCCGAGGGAGCACCGCTGCCCGGCGAGGAGGCGGCCTCCGTGGCGCGGAAGCTGGAGGAGACGTTGCGGGGCTGAGAGCCTGTTCACAGCCTCTGAACCCAGGGATCCCGGCAACCTGCGCCGCCGGGATACCCTGGAGGGCGATTGCCAGCCGCCACCGACCCCGAGGACCGCGAGCGCCGTGTTCGATACTCTTTCCGATCGCCTCTCAGCGACTTTCAAGAACCTGCGCGGCAAGGGACGGCTCTCCGAGGCGGACATCGACGCCACAGCGCGCGAGATCCGCATCGCCCTCCTCGAAGCGGACGTGGCGCTGCCTGTCGTCCGGACGTTCATCAAGAACGTCAAGGAGCGCGCCCTCGGCGCCGAGGTGTCCCGGGCGCTGAACCCGGCCCAGCAGGTCCTGAAGATCGTCAACGACGAGCTCGTCACGATCCTCGGCGGCGAGACCCGCCGTCTGCGCTTCGCCAAGCAGCCGCCGACCGTGATCATGCTCGCGGGTCTGCAGGGTGCCGGTAAGACCACCCTCGCGGGCAAGCTCGGCCGCTGGCTGAAGGAGCAGGGCCACTCGCCGCTCCTGGTCGCCGCCGACCTTCAGCGCCCCAACGCCGTCAACCAGCTCAGCGTCGTCGCCGAGCGGGCCGGTGTCGCGGTCTACGCGCCCGAGCCGGGCAACGGCGTCGGTGACCCGGTCAAGGTCGCCAAGGACTCCATCGAGCACGCGCGGACCAAGGTCCACGACATCGTGATCGTCGACACCGCCGGCCGCCTCGGCATCGACCAGGAGATGATGCAGCAGGCCGCGGACATCCGTGACGCGGTCAGCCCGGACGAGATTCTGTTCGTCGTCGACGCGATGATCGGTCAGGACGCCGTCAACACCGCCGAGGCCTTCCGCGACGGCGTCGGCTTCGACGGCGTGGTGCTCTCCAAGCTCGACGGTGACGCCCGCGGTGGTGCCGCCCTGTCGATCCGCCAGATCACCGGCAAGCCGATCATGTTCGCGTCGAACGGCGAGAAGCTCGACGACTTCGACGCCTTCCACCCGGACCGGATGGCCTCCCGCATCCTCGACATGGGTGACCTGCTCACCCTGATCGAGCAGGCGGAGAAGACCTTCGACCAGGCCGAAGCCCAGAAGATGGCCGAGAAGCTGGCCTCCAAGAAGGGCCAGGACTTCACCCTCGACGACTTCCTGGCCCAGATGGAGCAGGTCAGGAAGATGGGCTCCATCTCCAAGCTGCTCGGCATGCTCCCGGGCATGGGCCAGATCAAGGACCAGATCAACAACCTCGACGAGCGTGACGTCGACCGCACCGCCGCGATCATCAAGTCGATGACCCCGGGCGAGCGCCAGGACCCGACGATCATCAACGGCTCCCGCCGCGCCCGTATCGCCCGCGGTTCCGGTGTCGAGGTCAGCGCGGTCAAGAACCTCGTCGAGCGGTTCTTCGAGGCCCGCAAGATGATGTCCCGCATGGCCCAGGGCGGCGGCATGCCCGGCATGCCGGGGATCCCGGGCATGGGCGGCGGCCCCGGCCGCGCCAAGAAGCAGCCCAAGAAGGCCAAGGGCAAGCAGCGCTCGGGCAACCCGATGAAGCGCAAGCAGCAGGAGCAGGAGGAGGCCGCACGCCGGGCCGCCGCCGCCCAGGCCGGAGGCGCCCTCGGTCTGCCGGGCCAGCAGGGCGGGCAGGACTTCGAGCTGCCGGACGAGTTCAAGAAGTTCATGGGCTGACGGCTCGTCTCGTACGGCCGTCTCATCGCGTACGTCACAGGGGCGCCCCTCTTCGAGAGGGGCGCCCCCTTGCGCATGCCGTGGCCCGCTGTGTGTCGTAACGTCCAGATATGAGCAACGCCGCGCCACCACGCAAGGCCCCTGACCAGCCGTGGCGCACCGAGGGCACGCCGGAGGAGCCGCCCGGGCGCCCTCGTGGCCGACGGACCCGCGGCCGATGGTGGGGCCTGCTCCTCACCGCGGTGATCGTGTTCCTACTCGCCTATGTGGGACTGACGTACCTCGACCGGGGCAACGAGCCGACGATCTCCTACACGGAGTTCAGCAGGCAGGTCGACGCCGGCAATGTCGACAAGATCTACTCCAAGGGCGACTCGATCCAGGGCGAGCTCAAGGACGCCCGGGACAACCCCGAGGGCGACGGCGACTACACAAGGTTCAAGACACAGCGCCCCGCCTTCGCGGACGACGACCTCTGGCAGGAACTCACCAGACACGACGTGACGGTCACCGCGCAGCCGGTCGTGCGCGAGCGCGGGGTCCTGTCCAACCTGCTGTTCTCCCTGATCCCCATCGCGTTCCTGGTCGCGGTCTGGATCTTCTTCGCCCGGCGGATGAGCACGGGCGGCCTGGGCGGCGCGGGCGGCATGCTCGGCCGCAAGGCGCCGCCCAAGCCGGTCGAGCTCCAGCCGGGCACGGAACGCACGACGTTCGCCGACGTGGCCGGCATCGACGAGGTCAAGGGCGAGCTGGACGACGTCGTCGACTTCCTGGAGCATCCCGACGCCTATCGCAGGATGGGCGCGAAGATGCCGCGCGGCGTGCTGCTCGCGGGCCCGCCCGGCACCGGCAAGACCCTGCTGGCGCGGGCGGTGGCGGGGGAGGCGGGCGTACCGTTCTTCTCGGCCTCCGCCTCCGAGTTCATCGAGATGATCGTCGGCGTCGGCGCGTCCCGCGTCCGGGAACTGTTCGCCGAGGCCCGCAAGGTGGCGCCGTCGATCATCTTCATCGACGAGATCGACACCATCGGGCGGGTGCGCGGTGGCGGCGCCTCGGTCAGCGGTCACGACGAGCGCGAGCAGACGCTGAACCAGATCCTCACCGAGATGGACGGCTTCTCCGGCTCGGAGGGCGTGATCGTCATCGCGGCGACCAACCGCGCCGACATCCTGGACCCGGCGCTGACCCGCCCCGGCCGCTTCGACCGGGTGGTCAACGTCGCCCCGCCGGACCGCGGCGGACGCGAGGCGATCCTGCGCATCCACACCCGCGAGATCCCGCTCGCCCAGGACGTGGACCTCGCCCAGCTGGCCCGCACGACCCCCGGCATGACAGGTGCGGATCTGGCCAATCTCGCCAACGAGGCCGCCCTGCTCGCGGTCAAGCGAGGGCAGGAGCAGGTGACCCACTCGGACCTGTCCGAGGCCCTGGAGAAGGTGCAGCTGGGCGCCGAGCGCACCCTCGTGATGCCCGAGGAGGACCGCAGGCGCACCGCCTACCACGAGAGCGGGCACGCCCTCCTCGGCATGCTGCAGCCGGGCGCCGACCCGGTACGCAAGATCACCATCGTGCCGCGCGGCCGGGCGCTCGGGGTGACGATGTCGACCCCCGAGGTGGAGCGGTACGCGCACTCGGAGGGCTACCTGCGCGGCCGCATCATCGGCGCGCTGGGCGGCATGGCGGCGGAACAGGTGGTCTACGGGGTCGTCACCACGGGCGCCGAGAACGACCTCGAACAGGTCAGCAACATCGCGCGCGGGATGGTTGCCCGCTGGGGCATGAGCGAGCGCGTCGGCCGGCTGTCCGCCCTGCCGAGCGACTCCCAGCAGGCGTACGGACTCGCGGCCGCCCCGCAGACCCTCGACGTGATCGACGCCGAGATGCGCCGGATCGTCGACGAGTGCTACGAGGAGGCCTGCCGCAAGCTCCGTGACCACCGGGGGCGGCTGGACGCCCTGGCCGAGGCGCTGCTGGAGAACGAGACGCTGGAGGAAGCCGACGCGTACCGGATCGCGGGGATCACTCGGCTGACGAAGGACGCGGCTCCGTAGGCGACTTCCGGCTCAGGGCACACGGGCGATCAGGTACCGGAAGACGTTCGGCATCCACACCGTCCCGTCCTGCCGCTGGTGCGGATGCAGCGCCTCCGTCACCTCCTTGTCCACCTGGGCCTGGTCGGTCGCGGAGATCGCCGCGTCGAAGAGCCCCGTCGACAGCAGTCCCCGTACCGCGCTGTCGACGTCCGCGTACCCGAAGGGGCAGGCCACCCGCCCGGAACCGTCGGGCCGCAGGCCCGCGCGCTGGGCGACCTCCTCCAGGTCGTCGCGCAGGGCCGGACGCCAACTCCCCGTGCTGCGCAGGGGATCGGCCAGCTTGGTGGCGACCCGCAGCACCGACGACGTGGCACAGCGCTCCGGCGGACCCCAGCCGGCGAGCACCACGGGGGCCCCGCGCTCGGCCATCGGCGTCGCGGCCGTGAGCGCCTCACCGAGCCCCTCGGAGTCGCCCGCGAGGCACCCGATGGGTTCGAACGCGGTGACGAGGGTGTACGCGGGCGCCGCCGCGTCGGCCGCGTCGCGGGGTGAGCCGTCGACGAGCCGGGTGGCGGCACGCGCGCGCGTCTCCCACGTCTCGGGGAGCAAACGCCGCCGTGCCAGGGCCAGTCGTTCGGGGGAGGTCGACTCGACACCGGTGACGGCCGCGCCTCTGGACGCAGCCATCAGAAGGGCGAGCCCGCTCCCGCAGCCGAGGCCCAGCAGCCGGGTGCCGGGGCCCACGTCCAGTCGCTCGTAGACGGCCTCGTAGAGCGGAACCAGCATCCGCTCCTGGATCTCGGACCAGTCACGCGCGCGTGCACACAGGTCGACGCGGGGCGCGGGGCCCGCGTGAGGTGGGTGCTGCCGCACGAGCGTAGGTGTCATCTAAAGCGCCCCAATCCGCCGAGAGTTGCCGCTGTACCCGATTCCTTGGCCCCCGTGACATGCGCTCACATCCCCCCGTATGCCAGGAAACTCCGCCCTCGACGTGCCGTCCAGTGGAAAGCGGCCGCGGCTTGAGAGTTGCATGTGCCGCTGGCGAGATTTCACATTCCGGCAACGTGGGCCCGTACCATCGCGCCATGGCAAAGGCACCCGTACTCACGCCACGGGCGGACGACTTCCCACGCTGGTACCAGGATCTGATCAACAAGGCGGAGCTCGCCGACAACGGTCCGGTGCGGGGCACCATGGTCATCCGACCGTACGGGTACGGGCTGTGGGAGCGGATGCAGGCCGAGATGGACGCCCGCATCAAGGCGACCGGCACCCAGAACGCGTACTTCCCGCTGCTGATCCCGCAGTCGTACCTCACGCGCGAGGCGGACCACGTCGAGGGCTTCGCGCCGGAGCTCGCGGTCGTCACGCACGGCGGTGGCAAGGAGCTCGAGGAGCCGGCGGTCGTCCGCCCCACCTCCGAGATGATCATCAATGACTACTTCTCGAAGTGGGTGCAGAGCTACCGGGACCTGCCCCTGCTGATCAACCAGTGGGCGAACGTGGTCCGTTGGGAGCTCAGGCCGCGCCTGTTCCTCCGTACGACGGAATTCCTGTGGCAGGAGGGCCACACCGCGCACGCCACGTACGAGGACGCCCGCGACTTCGCCGCGCACATCCACCGCGAGGTCTACGAGGACTTCATGGTGAACGTCCTCGCCATGGACGTCGTCCCCGGCCGCAAGACCGTCAAGGAGCGCTTCGCCGGTGCCGTCAACACCCTCACGCTCGAAGGGATGATGGGCGACGGTAAGGCCCTGCAGATGGCCACCAGCCATGAGCTGGGCCAGAACTTCGCCAAAGCCTTCAACACCTCGTACCTGTCGAAGGACGGCACCCAGGAACTGGTCTGGCAGACGTCCTGGGGCTCCACCACCCGCATGATCGGCGCCCTGGTGATGATGCACGGCGACGACAACGGCCTCAGGATCCCGCCGCGGCTCGCCCAGATCCAGGTCGTCGTCCTCGCGATCAAGGGCGACGAAGCGGTTCTGGCCAAGGTCCGCGAGATCGGCGACCAGCTGTCGGCGGCCGGCATCCGCGTCCACGTCGACGACCGCACCGACACCGCATTCGGCCGCCGCGCGGTCGACTGGGAGCTCAAGGGCGTGCCCGTCCGCATCGAGGTCGGGCCCCGTGACCTGGAGAACGGCACCGCGATGCTGGCCCGTCGCATCCCGGGCGGCAAGGAGCCGGTGGCCGTCGAGTCGCTCGTACGACTGCTGTCCACCGTCCTCGAAGAGGACCAGGCGCTGCTGCTCACCCAGGCCCGCGAGCGCCGCGAGTCCCGCACCACCGACGTGACGACGACCGAGGAGGCCGTCGAGGCCGCCGTCGCCGGCGGCTGGGCGCGCATCCCGTGGGCCACGCTCGGCGAAGAAGGCGAGGCCAGGCTGGCCGAGCACGCCGTGACCGTACGGTGTCTGGTGGCCGAGGACGGGTCGGTGCCGGACGCCGACGACGCCCCGAGTAACGTCGCGGTCGTCGCGCGCGCTTACTGAGATGACGCCTCTGAGGAACGAGAGCGGCCGAAACGCCTCTTGCGCTCCTGCGGACCACAGCGGTCCCGGCGTGTGGACGCGATCTACGCGCCGGGGCGTACGTCAGGCTACGCACCGGCTTGGTACGAGCTGTGAGGCTTCTCCGCAGATCTGCGCACCCGCCCTCGTCGTGGCGCATCATTCGCAACTGACGGGTACGTGCAAATTATTTGGGATGGCCCGGAATCGGAACACAGCGGCACTCCGGCTCGTTGTCATTACGTGAGCACGACACAGACACCACCTGTTCTCGCCGCAGAGCTGGCACAGGCGTGGGCCGACATTCAGCGGTACCACCCCGAGCTGCCGGATCTCGCCGCGCCAGAGTCCCTGATCGGGGAGTCGTCGTCCGCGTGCGGTCACGAGCTCTCCTTCGAGCGACTGCTTCATGAGGCAGTCCATGGCATCGCCGCCTCGCGCGGCGTCCGCGACACGTCCCGGGCCGGCCGCTACCACAACCGCAGATTCCTCGCCATCGCCGAGGAGCTGGGCCTGGACCACCCCGAGGAACCGCACCCCAGCAGCGGCTTCTCCCTGGTCACGCTCAACCCCGAGGCCAAGCGCCGCTACCGTCCGACCATCGAACGCCTCCAGCGCGCCCTGAAGGCCCACACCGCGGCGACCTCCGCCGACACGAGCAGGACCTTCCGGGGCCCGGCCGCTCGCCACGGCTCCTCCGGCGGCGGCGTCCGCGTCAAGGCGGTGTGCGACTGCGGCCGTAACGTCCGGGTCGTCCCGTCGGTCCTGGCCCAGGCACCGATCGTGTGCGGCGGCTGCGGAAAGCCGTTCCGGATCCCGGAGGTCGTGGGAGCGGCGTAACGCGCGGTCGCGGAACGTCCAGCACCGGCATCTCGTGGCTGCCGGTCGGGACGTATGGCGTCCGTACGCGTCGTGCGTGTGGGGCCGGTACGCGCGCCGGGTGCGTGTTTGGCGCATTGGCATGCGTGGCGCTGGGGTGTCGTCGTGAACCCGCGCAGCTTGCGGGCAGTCGTGCCGCTGGGGCGGCACGGGTGGGCGCAGGCGGCACCCCGCAGCGCCGGGCTGCGCAACCGGCCCTCTCGGCACCCGCAGCGCCGGGTGCCTTTCAGGCATGCCCAGACGCCCGCCCCGCCCCCTCGGCCAAAAGCGACCCGCAGGGTATGGCACAATGGCTAGCTGTACTCGACAGCCGCACAGGACCCCTCTCTCCTCCGGCTGACGCGTCCATCGGGCACTCGGGTACCGCAACCCCACGCGGCATTCTCGCCGTGCCCAACCACGTCAAATCCAGGAGAACCCACTCCCGTGGCAGTCAAGATCAAGCTGAAGCGTCTGGGCAAGATCCGTTCGCCTCACTACCGCATCGTCGTCGCCGACTCCCGCACCCGCCGTGACGGCCGTGCGATCGAGGAGATCGGCAAGTACCACCCGACGTACAACCCGTCGGTCATGGAGGTCGACGCCGAGCGCGTGGCGTACTGGCTCTCCGTCGGCGCCCAGCCGACCGAGCCCGTGCTCGCCATCCTGAAGAAGACCGGCGACTGGCAGAAGTTCAAGGGCGAGCCCGCCCCGGCGCCGCTGCTGACCGCCGAGCCGAAGAAGGCGCGCCCGTCGTTCGAGGCCCTCGGTGGCGACGACGAGGGCAAGGGTGAGGCGATCACCCAGAAGAAGAAGGCGGAGAAGAAGGACGAGGCTGCCGCCGAGTCCGAGTCGGCCGAGGCCTGAGCATGCTCGAGGAGGCTCTCGAGCACCTCGTGAAGGGCATCGTCGACAACCCTGACGATGTGCAGGTCGCCTCGCGCAACCTGCGTCGCGGGCGTGTGCTGGAGGTCCGGGTCCACCCCGACGACCTCGGCAAGGTGATCGGCCGCAACGGCCGCACCGCACGCGCTCTGCGCACCGTCGTGGGCGCCATCGGCGGCCGAGGCGTCCGCGTCGACCTCGTCGACGTGGACCACGTCCGCTGACGCCGAACGCAGCACCGGCTCGGGCCGGGGAGGGCCACTGGGCCGTCCCCGGCCCGTAGTCGTATGGCCGAGTCGTATGGCCGACTCATGCGGCCAGTCGTCTGACAGGAGAGCAAGCACAGTGCAGTTGGTAGTCGCACGGATCGGCCGCGCCCACGGCATCAAGGGCGAGGTCACCGTCGAGGTCCGTACCGACGAGCCGGAACTGCGGCTCGCCCCCGGCGCCGTCCTGGCCACCGACCCGGCCTCCACCGGCCCGCTCACCATCGAGTCCGGCCGCGTCCACAGCGGCCGCCTCCTGCTGCGCTTCGAGGGGGTCAAGGATCGCACCGCCGCCGAGGC
Source organism: Streptomyces sp. NPDC107522 (assembly GCF_055657525.1). Classification (NCBI taxonomy): domain Bacteria; kingdom Bacillati; phylum Actinomycetota; class Actinomycetes; order Kitasatosporales; family Streptomycetaceae; genus Streptomyces; species Streptomyces sp. NPDC107522. The sequence continues at coordinate 169,989 of NZ_JBVKAU010000013.1, forward strand.
CCTGCGCAACACCCTCCTGATCGCCGAGGTCGACCCGGACGAGCTGCCCGAGGAAGAGGACGAGTACTACGACCACCAGCTCATCGACCTGGACGTCGTGACCGCCGACGGCGCCGAGGTCGGCCGTATCACCGAGATCTCGCACCTGCCGTCCCAGGACCTCTTCATCGTGGAGCGGCCCGACGGCAGCGAGGTCATGATCCCCTTCGTCGAGGAGATCGTCACCGAGATCGACCTGGAGGAGCAGCGGGCGGTCATCACCCCGCCCCCGGGTCTGATCGACGACCGGGCCGAGGTCGCCTCCTCCCGCGACTCCTCGGGCGACACGGAGGCCGAGAGCTGATGCGGCTCGACGTCGTCACGATCTTCCCCGAGTACCTGGAACCGCTGAACGTCTCCCTCGTCGGCAAGGCACGCGCGCGTGGACAGCTGAACGTGCACGTGCACGACCTGCGGGAGTGGACCTACGACCGTCACAACACGGTCGACGACACGCCCTACGGCGGCGGCCCCGGCATGGTCATGAAGACCGAGCCCTGGGGCGACGCGCTGGACTCGATCCTGGCCGACGGCTACGAGACGGGCGCCAGCGCCCCCTCCCTGATCGTCCCCACCCCCAGCGGCCGCCCCTTCACCCAGGAACTCGCCGTCGAGCTCTCCGAGCGACCCTGGCTGATCTTCACGCCGGCCCGATACGAGGGCATCGACCGCCGCGTCATCGACGAGTACGCGACCCGGATGCCCGTCCATGAGGTGTCCATCGGCGACTACGTCCTCGCCGGCGGCGAGGCGGCCGTACTGGTCATCACGGAGGCCGTGGCGCGTCTGCTGCCCGGCGTGCTCGGGAACGCCGAGTCGCACCGCGACGACTCCTTCGCGCCCGGCGCCATGGCCAACCTCCTGGAGGGCCCCGTCTACACCAAGCCGCCCCTGTGGCGCGGCCGGGACATCCCGGACGTTCTGCTCAGCGGCCATCACGGCAAGATCGCCCGCTGGCGCCGCGACGAGGCGCTCAGGCGCACCACGGCCAACCGGCCCGATCTCATCGAGCGCTGCGACCCCAAGGCCTTCGACAAGAAGGACCGCGAGATGCTCTCCATCCTGGGCTGGATGCCCGACCCCGAGGGGGAGCGGTTCGGCCGATTTTGGCGCAGGACCGAGGGCGTGGAAGAATAGGTCGCTGTTGTGCGCCGTCCGGCGTGCGCCCCTGCCACAGGGGGACACGACGCCCGCCCCGACGCGCACGGCTCTCATCCAGAACATCTAGTTCCCGTTGATGACCTGTGGCATCAGCGAAGAAAGCAGACGAAATGTCTCACCTGCTCGACTCCGTCGACGCCGCGTCGCTGCGCAGCGACGTCCCGGCCTTCCGTCCGGGCGACACCGTCAACGTCCACGTCCGCGTCATCGAGGGCAACCGCTCCCGTGTGCAGCAGTTCAAGGGCGTTGTGATCCGCCGTCAGGGTGCCGGCGTGCGCGAGACCTTCACGGTCCGCAAGGTCTCCTTCTCCGTCGGCGTCGAGCGCACCTTCCCGGTGCACACTCCGATCGTCGAGAAGATCGAGCTCGTCACCAAGGGTGACGTCCGCCGCGCCAAGCTGTACTACCTGCGCGAGCTGCGCGGCAAGGCGGCGAAGATCAAGGAGAAGCGCGAGAACTGAGCGCTTGCGGGGGCTCGCCCCCGCAGGGTCCGAAGCGGGGCCGGATAACATCTGGCTCCGATGGACACCGAAGCACAGCAGACGGAGCGCGACCGCTCCTCCCGCCCTTCCGACTCCGAGAAGACCTCGCAAGAGGAGACCTCGGACACAGAGGGACAGGAGGAACGGTCGCGTTTCGCGTTGGTGTCGCGGATCACGCAGTGGCTCCCGGGCGGGCGGATCAGCCTGACCCTGCTGGTCTTCCTGGTTCTCCTGCTGCTGCTCAACACGTTCGTCCTGCGGCCGTTCCAGATTCCCAGCGGATCCATGGAGTCCGGATTGAGGATCGGCGACCGCGTTCTCGTAAATATGTTGGCGTACCGTTTCGGTGCCGAGCCGCAGCGCGGCGATGTTGTCGTGTTCGACGGAACCGGGTATTTCGGGGATGCGGACTACATCAAACGCGTTGTGGGTGTGGGGGGAGACCACGTGGTCTGCTGTGACAAGGAGGGGAGGATCCAGGTGAACGGCCGGTCGGTCGACGAGTCGACGTTCCTGTACCCCGGCGACAGTGCGTCCACAGTGCGTTTCGACGTCGTCGTGCCCGACGGCACCCTGTTCCTCCTCGGCGACCACCGCAGCGATTCCAGCGACTCCCGCAACCATCTGGGCTCGCCCGGCGGCGGCATGATCCCGGTCGACGACGTCATCGGCCGCGCCGACTGGATCGTATGGCCGACCGCCCACTGGACCCGCCTGCACCGTCCCGACGCCTACGCGCGCGTGCCTGCGGCTGCCGAGGCCGAAGGGGCGGGTGCTCATGGGTAACCGTGGCAAGCCCCGCGGCGTGCCCAGCAATCCCGCCGACAACCTGCTCCCGACCGGTGCGCGGCGCGCCGCCAGCCCCGCCGGCGGTCGTACGCGTGCGGAGCGGCGCAAGCTCCAGCGCAAGGTCAAACGGCGCCGCAGGCGGTCCGCGATGAAGGAGATACCCCTCCTCGTCGGCGTCGCCGTCCTCATAGCCCTCGTCCTGAAGACCTTCCTCGTCCAGGCCTTCGTGATCCCGTCGGGCTCCATGGAGCAGACGATCCAGATCGGCGACCGCGTCCTGGTCGACAAGCTCACCCCCTGGTTCGGCTCCAAGCCGCAGCGCGGGGACGTCGTCGTCTTCAAGGACCCCGGCGGCTGGCTCAAGGGCGAGCAGACGACGGTGAAGAAGGAGGATCCCGTCGTCATCAAGCAGGTCAAGCAGGCGCTCACCTTCATCGGCCTGCTGCCCTCCGACGACGAGAAGGACCTCATCAAGCGCGTCGTCGGCGTCGGTGGCGACCGGGTGAAGTGCTGTGACACGCAGGGGCGGGTCACCGTCAACGGCATTCCCCTGAACGAGGACTACCTGTATCCCGGCAACGCGCCGTCCGACACGAAGTTCGACATCACCGTCCCGCAGGGACGGCTGTGGGTGATGGGCGACCACCGGGCCAACTCGGCGGATTCCCGGGCGCATCAGAGCCAGGGCTACGGCGGCACCGTCTCCGAGGACGAGGTCGTCGGACAGGCCATGTGGATCGCCTGGCCGCTCGGTCACTGGACCTCCTTGGACGAACCGAAAACCTACGCCTCGGTGTCCGACTCGGCGACCGGGTCGACCGCCTCGGCCCAGCTGTCGCATAGGGTTGCTCCCGACGATTCGAACGGAACGATCCAGCTCCCGAGCCCTGCGGAACTCCCGCTCGTTATGGGAGTGGTGGGCCTGCGCCGCGCATGGGGCAGGCAGCGGCACAGAGTAAGGAGTTGGCGTGGGGGATGTGGCGGTTGGCGCACGGTCCGGGCACGACGGCGAGGAGCACCGCGGACACCCCGTGGAGGCAGCCGACCCGGCCGCGGACGGCGCCGTGACCTCCGGGAATGACCACCCCGGAGCGGCCGGCGACGGCGAAGGGTCGGGCGGGCAGCCCCCGGCCGACGGTCAGGGGTCGGGCGGAGCGGCGCCCAAGCCGAAGAAGCAGCGCTCCTTCTGGAAGGAGCTGCCGATCCTGATCGGTATCGCGCTCGTCCTCGCGCTGCTGATCAAGACGTTCCTCGTACAGGCGTTCTCGATCCCCTCCGACTCGATGCAGAACACCCTCCAGCAGGGCGACCGCGTCCTGGTCGACAAGCTCACCCCCTGGTTCGGCTCCGAGCCCGAGCGCGGCGAGGTCGTCGTCTTCCACGACCCCGACAACTGGCTGGCGGGCGAGCCGACCCCCGACCCGAACGCCCTGCAGACCTTCCTCAGCTGGATCGGCCTGATGCCGTCCGCGGAGGAGAAGGACCTCATCAAGCGCGTGATCGGCGTCGGCGGCGACACCGTCGAGTGCAAGAAGACCGGCCCGCTGACGGTCAACGGCAAGGCGCTGAACGAGCCGTACGTCTACCCGGGCAACACCCCGTGCAGCCAGGACGACCAGGGCGGCCAGTTCAAGGTGAAGGTCCCCGAGGGCTACATCTGGGTCATGGGCGACCACCGGCAGAACTCCCGCGACTCGCGCTACAACCAGTCCGACAAGAACCACGGCATGGTCCCCGTCGACAAGGTCGTCGGCCGCGCCATCGTGATCGCCTGGCCGATCAACCGCTGGGACAACCTGCCCGTCCCGGACACCTTCGAGCAGGACCTGAGCGCCCGCTCCGCCGCGCTGACGGTCGCACCCCAGGGGCTCGCGCTGGCCGGCGCGGTGCCGCTGGTGCTGTGGCGCCGGCAGCGGATCAAGGCCGCCGAGACCCGCTGACCGCTCGACGCCCTTCCAGTTGCCCGTCCTTCCGTTGACCCCTTCCTGGGGCAGCGAGCTTGGGAAAGCTTTGCCGAGCGTGTGAGGTCGGGCGCCCGGGAGGGGCTGCCCGGTGTCGGTACCGCCGGGTAGGGTGCGGACCCATGGGTGGCGAGAGCACGACACGTACGGCGCCGCGTACCGGTGGCGCAAGCAGGGGCCCGGCGGGCAGCCGGCCCGGACAGCGGTTGTCCGGGCTGGCCGTGGCGCTGGGCCTGGTGCTGTTCCTGGGCGGGTTCGCCTGGGGAGCGGTGGTCTACCGGCCGTACACCGTGCCCACCAGTTCGATGGCGCCGACGATCGGCGCGGGCGACCGGGTGCTGGCCCAGCGCGTCGACGGCGGTGAGGTGCGCCGCGGTGACGTCGTCGTCTTCACCGACAAGACCTGGGTGAGCAACGCGCCTGTCGTCAAGCGCGTGGTCGCCGTCGGCGGGGACACGGTCGCCTGTTGTACGAGCGGCCGCCTGACCGTCAACGGCAAGCAGATCGACGAGCCGTATCTGGCGGACGACGGCCTGGCCGAGCTCCAGAACTTCCCGGAGGTGACGGTACCGAAGGGCAGGCTCTTCCTGCTCGGTGACGAGCGGAGCGGCTCCCTGGACTCCACGGCCCACCTGACGGACGCCGCCAGGGGCACCGTGGCGCGCAGTGCCGTGTCGGCCCGGGTGGAGGCCGTCGTCTGGCCCATGGACGGCATGCTGCAGCGGCCCACGGGCTTCGAGTCCCTCGGCGCGCTGTCGTCGCAGGGGCCGCTGCGGACGATCGTCGCGCTGGTCGTGGTGGGCGGCGTGCTGGTGCTGGCCGGCGGGGCGTACGGACCCGTCGCGAACAGGTTGGGCAAGCGCTCCACGGCCCGGACGGAGCCCGCGGGTGCCCGCTGAGGCGACGGGCGTGGGGCGGGGGCCGTACTGCGAGACGCGTCTGACGACCGACTCGCACGGCGGGGAAGGCGCGGAGAACGGCTCGTACGGCGGCGCGGGCACGGGGGAGAGGGCGTACGGCGGCTCAGGCAGGGGAGAGAGTCCGTACGGCGGCGCAAGCATGGGAGACAGCGCGTACGGCGACTCGTACGACGGTGGGCTGCGCAGGGTCGCGCGCGTGGTGCTGCTCGACCCGCGGGACCGGATTCTGCTGCTGCACGGCCACGAGCCGGAGGACCCGGCCGACGACTGGTGGTTCACGCCCGGCGGGGGCGTCGAGGGCGACGAGACGCGCGAGGAGGCCGCGCTGCGGGAACTCGCCGAGGAGACGGGCATCACGGACGTCGAACTCGGTCCCGTGCTGTGGCGGCGGAGGTGCTCCTTCCCGTTCGCGGGGCGGCGCTGGGACCAGGACGAGTGGTACTTCCTGGCCCGCACGACGCAGACGGCGACCAGGGCCGTGGGCCTCACCGAGCTGGAGCGGCGCAGCGTCGCCGGAGCGCGCTGGTGGACGTGCCAGGAACTTGCCCGGGCACATGAGACGGTGTATCCGACCAGACTCGCCGAGCTGCTGCGCACGCTGCTCGACGAAGGTCCCCCCGCCGGGCCCGTGACCCTTGACCCCGAAATTGTCTAGGTGCTGACGGGACTGGCGCACAATGGTGGGATCGCACGGCTGAAGGGGAACACGCCATGAGCGCCGAAGACCTCGAGAAGTACGAGACCGAGATGGAGCTCAAGCTCTATCGGGAGTACCGCGATGTCGTCGGTCTGTTCAAGTACGTGATCGAGACCGAGCGGCGTTTCTATCTGACCAACGACTACGAGATGCAGGTGCACTCGGTCCAGGGTGAAGTGTTCTTCGAGGTGTCCATGGCAGACGCTTGGGTGTGGGACATGTACCGGCCGGCGCGGTTCGTGAAGCAGGTCCGGGTACTCACGTTCAAGGACGTGAACATCGAGGAACTGAACAAGAGCGACCTGGAGCTCCCGGGCGGGTGATGTTCACTCGCACGGGTGAGCAGGTTATCCACAATCGCGGACTTGTCCACCAAGATCCAATAGCTGGCTGAGCCGGCCTCAATGTTGGCGCCGGAGGTGGTGCCGACATGAACGCACGCAGTGCACTCGGCAAGTACGGCGAAAATCTCGCCGCGCGATGCCTGGTCGAGGCCGGGATGACTGTTCTGGAGCGCAACTGGCGCTGTGGCAGGACCGGAGAGATCGACATTGTCGCCAAGGACGGCGACGTGCTGGTCGTCTGTGAGGTGAAGACTCGCAGGACCAGCGACTACGAGCATCCGATGGCCGCGGTCACGCCCGAGAAGGCGCAGCGGCTGCGCGGCCTCGCGGAACGGTGGATCCACGCTCACGGAGGGGCTCCACCCGGAGGCGTCCGTATCGATCTGGTGGGCGTCGTCCTGCCCGCCCGCGGCGCGCCGGTGGTCGAGCACGCTCGGGGGGTGGCCTGACATGGGGTTCGCTCGTACGTGCTCGGTGGCCCTGGTGGGTGTCGAGGGAGTTGTGGTCGAGGTCCAGGCGGACCTGGAGCCGGGGGTGGCGGCGTTCACCCTGGTGGGGTTGCCGGACAAGAGTCTCTCGGAGAGCCGGGACCGTGTGCGGGCGGCCGTGGTGAACTCGGGTGGTGAGTGGCCGCAGAAGAAGCTCACCGTCGGGCTCAGCCCGGCATCGGTGCCCAAGGCGGGCAGCGGCTTCGACCTGGCCGTCGCCTGCGCCGTCCTCGGTGCCTCCGAACGGATCGATCCGCGAGTCCTCGCCGACATCGTGATGATCGGAGAGCTCGGCCTGGACGGACGGGTGCGTCCTGTGCGCGGCATCCTGCCCGCGGTGCTGGCCGCGGCCGACGCCGGCTATGAGCAGGTGGTCGTCCCGGAGTGCGCCGCCCCCGAGGCTTCGCTGGTGCCGGGTGTGTCGGTACTGGGCGTGCGCAGCCTGCGCCAGCTGATCGCTGTCCTCGCGGACGAACCCGTGCCCCACGAGGAACCCGAGGAGCAGGGCCGCCCGGATCCGCTGCTCGCGGGTCTGCGCGTGCCGGGGACGGGCGCGGCCACGGGCATGCACAGCATGGGCGCCGCCCAGCCCGACCACGGGCACGACCTTGCCGACGTGGTGGGCCAGATCTCGGCACGTACGGCGGTGGAGGTCGCCGCGGCGGGCGGACATCACCTGTTTCTGGAGGGGCCGCCCGGTGCCGGCAAGACGATGCTCGCCGAGCGGTTGCCGGCGATCCTGCCCCGGCTCAGCAGGGAGGAGTCCCTGGAAGTCACGGCGGTGCACTCGGTGGCGGGTCTGCTGCCTCCGGGCAAGCCCCTGATCGACGTGGCTCCCTACTGCGCCCCGCACCACTCGGCCACGATGCAGGCACTCGTCGGCGGAGGCGCCGGCATCGCGCGGCCCGGCGCGGTGTCACTCTCCCACCGGGGCGTGCTCTTTCTGGACGAGACACCGGAGTTCAACAGCCAGTCCCTCGACGCCCTGCGACAGCCACTGGAAGCCGGGCACGTCGTCATCGCACGCAGCGCAGGCGTCGTGCGCTTCCCGGCGAAGTTCCTGATGGTGCTCGCGGCCAACCCCTGTCCCTGCGGCCGCTTCTCGCAGACGGACACCCTCTGCGAGTGCCCGCCCTCGGCCATCCGCCGCTATCAGGCACGGCTGTCCGGGCCGCTGCTCGACCGGGTCGACCTCAGGGTCGAGGTGGACCGTGTCACACGCGCCCAGCTGACCGAACGCGGGGCCCGGGGCGAGTCCACCGCGGTGGTCGCCGACCGGGTGCGAGCGGCCCGCGAGCGGGCATCCGCCAGGCTCGCCGGTACTCCGTGGCGGACCAACAGCGAGATCCCCGGACGTGAGCTGCGAAGCCGCTGGTACGCCGCGATCGGCGCCATGGACGAGGCGGAACGGAACCTTGAACGCGGCGTACTGACAGCCCGTGGTCTCGACCGCGTCCTCCGTGTCGCCTGGACCGTCGCCGACCTCGTCGGTCACGACCGGCCCGACGCGACGGACGTCGCCTTGGCCCTGCAACTACGCACCGGTGTGCCCCGCGGCGTGCCGATGGCCATCGGGGCGCTGACGTGAACGGCGGTGAGGATCCGGACGACGAGCGGCTCGGTCGGGTCTTTCTCAGTCGGGTCGTCGAGCCCGGGGACGAGGTCGCCGGGCGGTGGGTGCGGGAGTACGGCGTGGGGGAAGTGGTGCGGCGGCTGCGGGAGGGGGTGGAGGCCCTGCCCGGGGTGAGTTACAAGCGGTGGGACGGGCTGCGGGCCCGGGCACTGCGAGCCGAGCCCGGGCGGGATCTTGCCGTTGCCCGGGACACCGGGGTGCGGTTCGTGTGTCCGGGGGACGTCGAGTGGCCGGGACAGCTCGATGATCTGGGGGATGGCAGGCCCGTCGGGCTGTGGGTTCGGGGGCGGCCCAGTCTGCGGATGTGGGCGTTGCGGTCCGTGGCCGTAGTCGGGGCGCGCGCCTGCACCGAGTACGGCGCACACATGGCGGCCACGCTCGCCGGCGGGCTTGCCGAGCGGGGCTGGGTCGTCGTGTCCGGCGGCGCCTACGGGGTCGACGGCGCCGCCCACCGGGGCGCCCTCGGCGCAGGCGGGGCCACCGTCGCCGTGCTCGCCTGCGGGGTCGACCGGCCCTATCCCCGCGGGCACACCCAGTTGATCAACAGGATCGCGGAACAGGGGCTCGTGATCGGGGAGCTGCCACCGGGGGATCACCCGACGCCCAGCAGATTCATCGTGCGCAACCGGGTGATCGCGGCGCTGACCCGGGGCACGGTCGTCGTCGAGGCCGCCCATCGCAGCGGCTCACTCGCCACCGCTCGGGCGGCACAGCGGCTGGGACGTCACACGATGGGGGTGCCGGGCCCGGCCACCAGCGGCCTCTCCGCGGGCGTGCACGACCTCCTGCGTTCGGACGCCGTGCTGGTCACCGACGCCGCGGAGGTCGTCGAACTCGTGGGCGACATGGGTGAGCTGGCGCCCGAGCGGCGCGGGCCCGTCCTCCCGCGCGACCTGCTGGAGCCGGCGGCGCGCCGAGTACTGGCCGCGCTGCCCGGCCGCCGTGCGGCGCGGGCGGACGAGGTCGCGCGCGGTGCGCAGACCACCGAGGACGACGCGATCGCGAGACTGTACGAACTTCGCTCACTTGGTTACGTCGAACGACACGGCGACGGCTGGAAGTTGACACGCCAGGCGATGATCTCCGTTCGCGCCGGTCGGAGTCCATGCTGACCGAGCGTGTTCGGCCGTACGGGGGAACACGGATGCCCTTGTGAATTCCCCCAGTTGGGGTGTTCGGGTGATCACGTAGAGCGATCGCCGTGCCCCGGCGGGGCGTCCAGCGGAACGTATCTGCGCACGGCTTGTGCTCCGTCGTTCGCGCACCGCGACACCGCAGTCACGCTACGCTCACGTGAATTCCGGCGCAGAACGGCACCTCGACCCCCGAACGGCACCAGAACCACGTCAGACCGGGCAGCTCCCCCAGGCGGCCCCACTTCACGGCAGAACGGCACAAGGCAACGAATGCCCCAGCACACCTCCGGGTCCGACCGGGCGGCGATCCCCCCAGCCGCCCGTGACGGTGGCAGCGTGCGGCCGCCCGCTCCCTCGACACTCGACGAGCTGTGGCGGTCGTACAAGGCGACGGGAGACGAGCGTCTGCGCGAGCAGCTGATCCTGCACTACTCGCCGCTCGTCAAGTACGTGGCGGGCCGGGTGAGCGTCGGTCTGCCGCCCAACGTGGAGCAGGCGGACTTCGTGTCGTCGGGGGTGTTCGGGCTGATCGACGCGATCGAGAAGTTCGACATCGACCGGGAGATCAAGTTCGAGACGTACGCGATCACGCGGATCCGGGGCGCGATGATCGACGAGCTCAGGGCGCTGGACTGGATCCCGAGATCCGTGCGGCAGAAGGCGCGGAACGTGGAGCGGGCGTACGCGACGCTGGAGGCGCGGCTGCGGCGGACGCCGACGGAGGCGGAGGTGGCCGTCGAGATGGGGATCGCGGTGGACGAACTCCACGCGGTCTTCAGTCAGTTGTCGCTGGCGAACGTGGTGGCACTGGAGGAGTTGCTGCACGTCGGGGGCGAGGGCGGCGACGGGCTGAGCGTCATGGACACGCTGGAGGACACCGCCGCGGACAATCCGGTGGAGGTGGCCGAGGACCGGGAGCTGCGGCGGTTTCTGGCGCGGGCGATCAACACGTTGCCCGAGCGGGAGAAGACCGTGGTGACGCTCTACTACTACGAAGGGCTCACCCTGGCCGAGATCGGGAACGTGCTGGGTGTGACAGAGAGCCGGGTCAGTCAGATCCACACCAAGTCGGTGCTGCAGCTGCGGGCGAAGCTGGCCGGCTTCGGGCGTTGAGCCGGCCCCTTCGGGCGTTGACCTGGCCGGACGTGTGGGGGGATCCGTGGAGAGACTCCCGTCCGCGATGGTGCGTCCGTAAAGTGGTTGGCGTGCCAAGGATTCGAGCGGCCTCCGTGGCCGAGCACCGGTCGATGCAGCGAGCCGCCCTGCTGGACGCGGCTCGTTCCCTGTTGTCCGAGGGCGGGACGGAGGCGCTGACCTTCCCGGCTCTCGCCGAGCGGACGGGGCTTGCGCGGTCGTCCGTGTACGAGTACTTCCGGTCGCGGGCGGCCGTGGTCGAGGAACTGTGCGAGGTCGACTTTCCTGTGTGGGCCGCGGAGGTTTCGGCGGCGATGGAGCGGGAGGCCACGGCCGAGGGCAAGGTCGAGGCGTATGTGCGGCAGCAGCTCGCGCTGGTCGGGGATCGGCGGCACCGGGCCGTGGTGGCGATCTCCGCGAGTGAGCTGGACGCCGGGGCTCGGGAGAAGATCCGGGCCGCGCATGGTGGGCTGGTCGCGATGATCGCCGAGGCGCTGCGGGACATGGGGCACGCGGAGCCTCGGCTGGCGGCGATGCTGCTGCAGGGCGTCGTGGACGCGGCGGTGCGGCGGATTGAGCTGGGGGCGGCGGAGGAGCCCTCGGCGATCACGGACGCGGCCGTGGCCATGGCGTTGCGGGGCGTTCGGGGCTGACGTCGGCGAGGGCGGGTTTGCGCCGCCCGACGCTGATCGGCACCCGGCGTCGCGGCTGAGGGGCGCCACGCAGCCCGGCGTGACGGGGTGCCACTGCGCCCACCCGTGCCGCCCCAGCGGCACGACCGCCCGCAGCTGCGCAGTCGTGTGGGTGGGCGCTGCAGCCGTGCGGATGCCCGTAGCCGGGTGAGCCGCGCGGTCACGATGGCAGCGGTACCCCGAGAACGGGCAGCAGTCTCGACGGGCCCCGGTGCAGTAGCCACGGTGGGAGCAGCGACAGGGGGTCCAGGTAGGTATCGCCTCTGCGTAGGCCCCAGTGCACGCATGTTCCTGGGTAGTGGGAGCAGGCGGCCTCCACGGTCCCCACCACCTCCCCCGCCTCCACCTCGTCACCCTTCTTCACCGACGCCCGCACGGGCTCGTACGTGGTCCGCAGCGGAGGATCCCCCGTCGCCGTCAGCTCCACCGACACGACCCCCTTTCCGGCCACCCGCCCCGCGAATGACACTCGGCCCGCCGCCACCGCCCGTACGGGTGTCCCGGGTGGCGCCGCGAGGTCCACGCCCCGGTGGCCTCGGCCGTACGGTGTCGCCGGGGGTTCCCAGCCGCGGAGGACCGGAGGCCGTAGCCCCACGGGCCAGGCTCGGCCGACTGGGGGCACGGTGGCGTCCGTGGGGCTCGGCGCGGCGGGATCCGGCGCCCGTGCCGCAGGCGTCCGCGCGGCGGTCGGGGTCAGGTCCGGGGCCGGTGTCAGCAGGGCGGCCGCCGTCAAGAGCAGCAGCAACACCAGCCGCCCGCAGATCCTTGCCGTCCTCGCGCATCGCGTCTCTCGCATGCCGGAACCGTCCCGCACTTTCGCCGATCTTGGCCGGGATCTGTGGATAACTCCCGGGTTGTGGACAGCGGCGTCACCCGCTGCCCCGCCGGTCCCGTACACTTCTTCTGGCGATCCGGGTCACCGGGTCGACTTCGCACGCCCCGATACGGCCACCGGAGACGGTCCGTGTCAGCGCCCCTCGGTCCTTCGTGGCACGGCGCATGTGGGCGTCAGGCGCGGGAGCCGTCCGGCCCCCGCGGCACAACCGAGAACATTCAAGGAGATACGGCCATGGCCGTCGTCACGATGCGGGAGCTGCTGGAGAGCGGCGTCCACTTCGGTCACCAGACCCGTCGTTGGAACCCGAAGATGAAGCGCTTCATCTTCACCGAGCGCAACGGCATCTACATCATCGACCTGCTCCAGTCGCTGTCGTACATCGACCGCGCCTACGAGTTCGTCAAGGAGACCGTCGCCCACGGCGGCACGGTCATGTTCGTCGGCACCAAGAAGCAGGCGCAGGAGGCCATCGCCGAGCAGGCCACCCGCGTCGGCATGCCCTACGTCAACCAGCGCTGGCTGGGCGGCATGCTCACCAACTTCTCGACCGTCTACAAGCGTCTGCAGCGCCTCAAGGAGCTCGAGCAGATCGACTTCGAGGACGTCGCCGCTTCCGGTCTGACCAAGAAGGAGCTTCTCGTGCTCTCGCGCGAGAAGGCCAAGCTGGAGAAGACCCTCGGTGGTATCCGCGAGATGCAGAAGGTGCCCAGCGCCGTCTGGATCGTGGACACCAAGAAGGAGCACATCGCCGTTGGTGAGGCCCGGAAGCTGAACATTCCGGTTGTCGCCATCCTCGACACCAACTGCGACCCCGACGAGGTCGACTACAAGATCCCGGGCAACGACGACGCGATCCGCTCCGTCACCCTGCTCACCCGCGTCATCGCCGACGCCGTCGCCGAGGGCCTCATCGCCCGCAGCGGTGTCGCCACCGAGGGCAAGGGCGAGAAGGCCGCGGGCGAGCCGCTCGCCGAGTGGGAGCGCGACCTGCTCGAGGGTGAGAAGAAGGCCGACGAGGCCGAGAAGCCGGCCGAGGCCGCTGCCGAGGCCCCCGCGGCTGAGGCTCCGGCTGCCGACGCTCCGGCTGCCGAGGCTCCGGCCGCGGACGCCGAGCAGGCCTGATCCGTCAGCGTCAGAGTTGACGGCGGGAGCGGTGACATGAACTCCGCTCCCGCCGTTCACCCGTAGGTCGACGGAGTGTCAGCGGCCCCCGACTACATGGGGGCCGTAGACCCCGTAGATCTTCGATCTTCCAGACTTCGAGAAAGATTCACAGACTCATGGCGAACTACACCGCCGCCGACGTCAAGAAGCTCCGTGAGCTCACCGGCGCCGGCATGATGGACTGCAAGAAGGCGCTGGACGAGGCCGACGGCAGCGTCGAGAAGGCCGTCGAGGCGCTCCGCATCAAGGGCCAGAAGGGCGTCGCCAAGCGCGAGGGCCGCTCCGCCGAGAACGGCGCCGTGGTCTCGATCATCGCCGACGACAACTCCTCCGGTGTCCTCGTCGAGCTGAAGTGCGAGACGGACTTCGTCGCCAAGGGTGACAAGTTCCAGGCCGTCGCCACCGCGATCGCCGAGCACGTCGCCAAGACCTCCCCGGCCGACCTCGAGGCCCTGCTCGCCTCCGAGATCGAGGCCGGCAAGACCGTCCAGGCGTTCGTGGACGAGGCCAACGCCAACCTGGGCGAGAAGATCGTGCTGGACCGCTTCGCGCAGTTCGCCGACGGCTTCGTGCTCGCCTACATGCACCGCACGATGCCCGACCTGCCCCCGCAGATCGGTGTCCTCGTCGAGCTCGACAAGCCGAACGCCGAGGTCGCCAAGGGCATCGCCCAGCACATCGCCGCCTTCGCGCCGAAGTACCTCTCCAAGGAGGACGTCCCGGCCGAGGTCGTCGAGTCCGAGCGCCGTATCGCCGAGGAGACCACCCGCGCCGAGGGCAAGCCCGAGGCCGCGATCGCCAAGATCGTCGAGGGGCGTCTCAACGGCTTCTTCAAGGACGCCACGCTGCTCGGCCAGCCGTACGCGCTCGACAACAAGAAGTCCGTCCAGAAGGTTCTGGACGAGGCCGGTGTCACCCTGAAGCGCTTCACGCGCATCAAGGTCGGCATCTGAGTCCGTACCGCGATCGGCGCCCGACCCCGATAGGGTCGAGGGCAGTCGTCCGCGGACGCCGTCACCACGCACGCGCGCGTGACGGACGACAGCAGATCTGACGAGGAGGCCATTGCCGCGCATGGGATGCGAAACACGCCCCAACCGGCAATGGCCTTCTTCGTATGTGCATCACGTAACAAAGGCGGGATCTCGATGACCACCAAGGCCCAGAAGAGCGACGACGGCAAAGTACGCGGCCGGTTTCTGCTGAAGCTGTCCGGAGAGGCCTTCTCCGGTGGCGGGGGCCTCGGCGTCGACCCGGACGTGGTGCACAAGATCGCCCGCGAGATCGCCTCCGTCGTACGCGACGGGGCGCAGATCGCGGTCGTCATCGGCGGTGGCAACTTCTTCCGCGGCGCCGAACTCCAGCAGCGCGGCATGGACCGGGCCCGCTCCGACTACATGGGCATGCTCGGCACCGTGATGAACTGCCTCGCCCTCCAGGACTTCCTGGAGAAGGAGGGCATCGACAGCCGGGTCCAGACCGCCATCACCATGGGCCAGGTCGCCGAGCCGTACATCCCGCTGCGCGCCGTACGGCACCTGGAGAAGGGCCGCGTGGTCATCTTCGGCGCCGGTATGGGCATGCCGTACTTCTCCACCGACACCACCGCCGCCCAGCGCGCCCTGGAGATCGACGCCGAGGCGCTGCTCATGGGCAAGAACGGCGTGGACGGGGTCTACGACTCCGACCCCAAGACCAACCCCGACGCGGTCAAGTTCGACTCCCTCGGCTACGGCGAGGTCATCACCCGCGACCTCAAGGTCGCCGACGCCACGGCGATCACCCTGTGCCGCGACAACAAGCTCCCGATCCTCGTCTTCGAGCTGCTGGCGGAGGGCAATATCGCCCGCGCCGTCAATGGTGAGAAGATCGGCACGCTTGTGGGTGAGCAGGGCAGCCAGGGCTGACGCCCCAGAACGACCCCGTCCGGGGGACGGACGGGACGGACCCTGACCGGGGGATGGACAATGTCCTGCCGGTCGGGAACCGTGCAGGAAGAAGACGCGACGCAGCCGGCCGCCGCCCCCACCCAGGAACCGCAGCCGGGCCTTTACTCAAGACACGCAGGAGCAAGTGGTGATCGAAGAGACCCTCCTCGAGGCCGAGGAGAAGATGGAGAAGGCCGTCGTGGTCGCCAAGGAGGACTTCGCCGCGATCCGCACCGGCCGTGCGCACCCGGCGATGTTCAACAAGATCGTGGCCGACTACTACGGCGCGCCGACGCCGATCAACCAGCTGGCTTCGTTCTCCGTGCCGGAGCCGCGCATGGCTGTCGTGACCCCGTTCGACAAGACCGCGCTGCGCAACATCGAGCAGGCGATCCGGGACTCCGACCTGGGCGTCAACCCGAGCAACGACGGCAACATCATCCGTGTGGTGTTCCCCGAGCTCACCGAGGAGCGCCGCCGCGACTACATCAAGGTCGCCAAGGGCAAGGCCGAGGACGCGCGTGTGTCCATCCGCTCCGTTCGCCGCAAGGCCAAGGACGCCATCGACAAGCTGATCAAGGACGGCGAGATCGGTGAGGACGAGGGCCGCCGTGCGGAGAAGGAGCTCGACGACACCACGCACAAGTACGTCGCCCAGGTGGACGAGCTCCTGAAGCACAAGGAAGCGGAGCTGCTCGAGGTCTGATGAACGACTCTTCCTGGGGGGCGCCGCCGCGGGCCGGGCAAGCCGGGTACTGGGGGGCCACCGAGCGTGGACCTGTCCAGGGGGCTGCCCCGGCGGGTCCCACGTACGATGCGCCTGAGGCGCAGCAGACTCGCCCCATGCCCATCGTGCCCGAGGGACCCGCGTACGGCGGAGACCAGGATGACGACCGGGGGGCTGCTCGGCTGAGCGGCCCCTTGTTCCGCGAACAGCCGCCGCATGCGCGGCCTTACGACACGCCGCAGGCGCGGCCCTTCGAGGCGGCGCAGCAGAATCCGGAGCCCATGGCCGACGCCTCGCAGCCGGCGCCTCAGCCGCAGAAGAAGAGCGCGGGGCGCGACCTGAGTGCTGCCATAGGGGTCGGCGTCGGACTGGGCGTGGTGATCGTCGCGTCGCTGTTCGTCGTCAAGGCCGTGTTCGTCGGCGTGATCGCGGTCGCCGTGGTCGTGGGCCTGTGGGAGCTGACCAAGCGGCTCGAGGAGCGCAAGGGCATCAAGGCGCCGCTTGTCCCGCTCGCGCTCGGCGGCGCGGCCATGGTCGTCGCCGGGTACGTCCGGGGCGCCGAGGGCGCCTGGGTGGCGATGGCGCTGACCGCGCTGGCCGTACTGGTCTGGCGGATGACGGAGCCACCGGAGAACTACCTCAAGGACGTCACCGCGGGCGTCTTCGCGGCGTTCTACGTGCCGTTCCTGGCGACGTTCGTCGCAATGATGCTCACCGCCGACGACGGCGCCTGGCGGGTCCTGACGTTCCTGCTCCTGACGGTCGTCAGCGACACCGGCGCGTACGCCGTCGGCTGGCGCTTCGGCAAGCACAAGCTCGCCCCGCGCATCAGCCCCGGCAAGACCCGCGAGGGCCTGCTCGGCGCGGTCAGCTTCGCGATGGTGGCGGGCGCGCTGTGCATGGAGTTCCTGATCGACGACGGCGCCTGGTGGCAGGGCCTGCTGCTGGGCCTCGCGGTCGCGGCCAGCGCCACGCTCGGCGACCTCGGCGAGTCGATGATCAAGCGGGACCTGGGCATCAAGGACATGGGCACGCTGCTGCCGGGTCATGGCGGGATCATGGACCGGCTGGATTCGTTGCTGCCCACGGCGCCGGTGGTGTGGCTGCTGCTGGTGCTCTTCGTGGGCTCGGGCTGACGGGCCCGTAAGCAAGGACGTCGGGAGCCTCCGCTCGTTGCCGAGCGGGGGCTCCTTGCTTGCTGCACAGCGAGGCCCTGCCGCTTGCCGCGCGATGGTGCCTCGGGGCATCTGGTGGGACGATTTCCCGTGTACGCCCTCAGACACCTCAAAGGGGGTCAACATGACCGCCATCCGAGAAGTCATCGACATCGACCGGACGCCGGACGAGGTCTACGCGTATGTCACCGACCCCTCCAACCTGCCGGAATGGCAGTTGAGTGCCGTCTCCGCGGATCTCCTCGACGAGGGGCCCACGCACACCGGCTCCCGGGTCCGGGTCACCCGGCGCATCGGCAGCCGCCAGGTTCCGATGACCGTGGAGTTCACCGAACTCGACCCACCGCACAGCTGGGCTCTGCACGGGATCGAAGGCCCCGTCAGGCCGCGGGCCCACGGTGAGATCGAGCCGCTCGACGACGGTCGGCGCTCCCGCGTGACGATCGACATCGACTTCGAAGGGCACGGCCTCGGCAAGGTCCTCGTGCCTCTCGTCGTCCGCCCCCAGGTCCGCAAGGAACTGCCGCGCGACGAGCAACTCCTCAAGGAGCGGCTGGAGCGCACCACCGACTAGCCGTACGGCACCCTACGACGCGCAGATCTGCCTCAGTTCCGCGTCGATCTCGTCGTGCCGCTCACCCCGATCCATGGTGGAGCGGGCTACACCTGTGGATCTGCGACACTGGACGAGCCATGCCTAAGCCCGGAGAACTCACTTTCGTCGCCCCGCGCGGAGCCAAGAAGCCGCCGCGGCACCTGGCCGACCTCACGCCTGCCGAGCGCAAGGACGCCGTCGCCGCGATCGGCGAGAAGCCGTTTCGCGCCAAGCAGCTCTCGCAGCACTACTTCGCGCGGTACGCGCACGAGCCGGAGCAGTGGACCGACATCCCCGCCGGTTCGCGCGCCAAGCTGCGGGAGGAGCTCTTCCCGGAGCTCATGACCGTCGTACGGCATCTGTCGACCGACCAGGGCGACACGCGCAAGACGCTGTGGCGGCTGTTCGACGGGACGCTCGTCGAGTCGGTGCTGATGCGGTACCCGGACCGGGTGACCATGTGCATCAGCTCCCAGGCGGGGTGCGGGATGAACTGCCCGTTCTGTGCCACGGGGCAGGCGGGGCTGGACCGGAATCTGTCCACCGCCGAGATCGTCCATCAGATCGTGGACGGGATGCGGGCGCTTCGGGATGGTGAAGTGCCTGGTGGGCCGGCCCGGCTGTCCAACATCGTCTTCATGGGCATGGGCGAGCCGCTCGCCAACTACAACCGGGTCGTGGGGGCCATCCGGCGGCTCACCGATCCCGAGCCCGACGGGCTGGGGCTGTCGCAGCGCGGGATCACCGTGTCGACCGTCGGTCTCGTGCCGGCCATCCACCGGTTCGCCGACGAGGGCTTCAAGTGCCGGCTCGCGATCTCGCTGCACGCGCCCGACGACGAGCTGCGTGACACCCTCGTGCCGGTGAACACGCGGTGGAAGGTGCGCGAGGTGCTCGACGCCGGGTTCGAGTACGTCGCCAAGTCGGGGCGCCGGCTGTCCATCGAGTACGCGCTCATCCGGGACATCAACGACCAGGCCTGGCGCGGTGACCGGCTCGGGCGGCTGCTCAAGGGCAAGCCCGTGCATGTGAACCTGATTCCGCTGAACCCGACGCCCGGGTCGAAGTGGACCGCCTCCCGGCCGGAGGACGAGAAGGCGTTCGTCGAGGCCATCGCCGCCCATGGTGTACCGGTGACGATCCGGGACACCCGTGGTCAGGAGATCGACGGGGCCTGCGGTCAGCTCGCGGCCACCGAGCGGTAATCTGAGCGCGTACACCCGTACGAACATCTGCATATTCCGACAGGGGAGCGCCACAGCGCTGAGAGTGCGGCACCGGCCGCAGACCCTCTGAACCTCGCCCAGGTCATTCTGGGTAGGAAGTTCGGTCATCACTCAAGCTGTTGCGCCCTGCCCAGGAGCCGAAAGGACTCGTGGGCAGGGCCGCGTCTCTTCCTGGTCCACCCCAGGAGGAATTTCGTGAGCACCACCAAGAAGTTCGCGGCCGTGGCCGTCGGGCTCGGCCTCGTCACGCTGTCCGCGTGCGGTTCGTCCGACTCGGGCAGCGACAACGCCGAGTCCAAGAGCAAGAACGTCACGCTCGTCAGCCACGACTCGTGGGCCGTCTCGAAGAGCGTCCTCGCCGCCTTCGAGAAGCAGTCCGGCTACAAGGTCAAGGTCCTGGAGGACGGCGACGCCGGGCAGGCCGTCAACAAGGCGATCCTGACCAAGGACAACCCGCAGGGCGACGTCTTCTTCGGCGTCGACAACACGCTGCTCTCGCGGGCCCTCGACAACGACCTGTTCCAGTCGTACGAGGCGAAGGGCTCCGAAAGCATCAAGCCCGAGTACCTCGCCGACAAGGACGAGCACCGGGTCACGCCGATCGACACCGGCGACATCTGCGTCAACTACGACAAGGCGTACTTCAGCGAGCACAAGCTGACCCCGCCCGCCTCCTTCGACGACCTGATCAAGCCCGAGTACAAGAACCTCCTCGTCACCGAGAACGCCTCCACCTCCTCACCAGGCCTCGGCTTCCTGCTCGGCACCGCCGCGAAGTACGGCGACGACGGCTGGGAGGGCTACTGGAAGAAGCTGAAGGCCAACGGCGTCAAGGTCGTCGACGGCTGGGAGCAGGCCTACAACGAGGAGTTCTCCGGGTCCGCCGGCGGCAAGAAGGCCAAGGCCGACCGGCCGCTCGTCGTGTCGTACGCCTCCTCCCCGCCCGCCGAGGTGATCTACGGCGACCCGAAGCCGACCACCGCGCCCACGGGCGTGGCGACCGGCACCTGCTTCCGCCAGGTCGAGTACGCGGGCCTGCTGAGCAACGCCGAGAACGCCGAGGGCGGCAAGGCGCTGATCGACTTCCTGCTGACGAAGACGTTCCAGGAGGACATGCCGCTCAACATGTTCGTCTACCCGGTGGTCGAGGGCGCGCAGGTGCCAGAGGAGTTCACCAAGTACGGCCCGCAGGCCGAGGATCCCGAGACCATGGACCCGGCGAAGATCGCCGACAACCGTGACGACTGGGTCAAGTCGTGGACCTCGCTCGTACTGAAGTAGCCCCCCGGCCGCTTCGGAAGAGGAACGCGCGGAGCGCGGCGCTGCGGCTCGGCCTCATCGCCGTGCCCGTCGCGTTCTTCGCGGTCTTCTTCGCCTATCCCGTCGCCGCGATCGTCGCGCGCGGCCTGAAGGCCGACGGGGTGTGGCAGTTCGGGCGCCTGGTGGACGTGCTCGGGCAGTCCGACATCCGGCACGTCCTGTGGTTCACCACCTGGCAGGCGCTCGCCTCCACCGCGCTCACCCTGCTGATCGCGCTGCCGGGCGCGTATGTCTTCGCCCGCTTCGACTTCCCCGGCAAGCAGGTCCTGCGGGCCGTGGTGACCGTCCCGTTCGTGCTGCCGACGGTCGTCGTAGGGACGGCGTTCCTCGCGCTCGTCGGCCGCGGCGGGCTCCTCGACGAGCTGTGGGGCGTACGGCTCGACACCACCGTGTGGGCCATCCTGCTCGCGCACGTCTTCTTCAACTACGCCGTCGTCGTACGGACCGTCGGCGGGCTCTGGTCGCAGCTGGACCCGCGGCAGGAGGAGGCCGCGCGGATGCTGGGTGCGTCGCCGCTGAAGGCCTGGCGCCAGGTCACTCTCCCGGCCCTCGCGCCCGCCGTGGCCGCCGCCGCGCTCATGGTCTTCCTGTTCACCTTCACCTCCTTCGGCGTCGTCCAGATCCTCGGCGGGCCGACCTTCTCGACCCTCGAAGTGGAGATCTACCGGCAGACCTCCGAGATCTTCGACCTGTCCACGGCCGCCGTCCTGACGATCATCCAGTTCCTGGCCGTCGGCGCGATCCTCGCCGTGCACGCCTGGACGGTACGGCGGCGGGAGAGCGCCCTGCGCCTGGTGGACCCGTCCGTGACCGCGCGACGGCCGCGCGGGGCGGGGCAGTGGGCGCTGCTGGCCGGTGTCCTGGCCGTCATCGTCGTACTCCTGCTGCTGCCGCTCGCCGTGCTGGTGCAGCGGTCGCTGGACGCGCCGGACTTCGGCTACTACCGGGCGCTGACGAGCGCCGACGGCGGGGTCTTCCTCGTGCCGCCGATCGAGGCGATCGGCAACTCGCTCCAGTACGCCGTCGTCGCCACCCTCATCGCCGTGCTGATCGGCGGTCTGGCCGCGGCGGCGCTGACCCGGCGGGACGCGGGACGGTTCGTACGGGGCTTCGACGCGCTGTTGATGCTGCCGCTCGGGGTCTCCGCGGTGACCGTCGGGTTCGGGTTTCTGATCGCCCTGGACGAGCCGCCCCTCGATCTCCGCAGCACGTGGATTCTCGTGCCGCTGGCCCAGGCGCTGGTCGGTGTGCCCTTCGTCGTACGGACCATGCTGCCGGTGCTGCGGGCCGTGGACCAGCGGCTGCGGGAGGCGGCATCGGTGCTCGGGGCGTCGCCGTGGCGGGTCTGGCGCGAGGTGGATCTGCCGCTGGTGCGACGGGCGCTGCTGATCGCGGCAGGGTTCGCGTTCGCCGTGTCCCTGGGGGAGTTCGGGGCGACCGTTTTCATCGCACGGCCCGACAATCCGACACTGCCGGTCGCCGTGGCGCGGCTGCTGGGACGGGCCGGTGAGCTCAACTACGGCCAGGCGATGGCCCTTTCGACAGTACTGATGATCGTGTGCGCGGTGGCGCTGCTGGTGCTGGAGCGGCTTCGTACGGATCGGACGGGGGAGTTCTAGATGGTGCTGAACCGGGAGTCGAGTCTGCTGGGTCTTGAGGGCGCGACCGTTCGGTTCGGTGGGCGGGCCGTGCTGGACGGTGTCGACCTCGATGTCGCCGAGCACGAGATCGTGTGCGTGCTCGGGCCGAGCGGCAGCGGCAAGTCGACGCTGCTGCGGGTGGTGGCCGGGCTGCAACCCCTCGATGGCGGACGGGTGTTGCTCGACGGGCGGGATCAGGCGGGGGTGCCCGCGCACAGGCGGGGTGTCGGGCTGATGTTCCAGGACCATCAGCTGTTCCCGCAGCGGGATGTCGGCGGCAATGTGGCCTTCGGGGCGCGGATGCATGGTGCCTCGAAGAGGGAACAGGCCGAAAGCGTACGGGAGTTGCTCGACCTGGTCGGGCTGCCGGGGGCCGCCCGGCGTGCCGTCGCCTCGCTGTCCGGCGGGGAGCAGCAGCGGGTGGCGCTGGCCCGTGCGCTTGCGCCCCGGCCGCGGCTGCTGATGCTGGACGAGCCGCTGGGACAGCTCGACCGCTCGCTGCGGGAGCGGCTCGTGGTCGAACTCCGGGAGTTGTTCGGGCAGTTGGGCACGACGGTGCTGGCCGTGACGCACGACCAGGGGGAGGCCTTCGCGCTGGCCGACCGGGTCGTGGTGATGCGGGACGGACGGATCGCGCAGACCGGGACGCCGCTCGAGGTGTGGCAGCGGCCGGTGGACGAGTTCGTCGCGCGGTTTCTCGGGTTCGACAACGTGGTCGAGGGGACGGTCGTGGGGGAGGCCGCGGACACGCCGTGGGGGAAGCTGCCGGTGGGGGAAGGTGTCGTGCAGGGGGCCCGGACGCTGCTGGTACGGCCGGCCGGGGTGCGGCTCGTGGCCGCCGACGCGGGGTTGCGCTGCACGGTCGCCGCCCGGACGTTCAAGGGCACCCATGTCGCCGTGCACCTTCAGCCGGAGGATGCGCCGCGTTTGGAGGCGGCGTGTGCGTTGCGGGATGCGCCGGGGGTCGGGGACGTGGTCGGAGTGGAGTTCGACGCGGCGGAAATTGTCGTGCTCGGCTGAGACGGGCGCCCCTAGGGTCCTCCCTATGACCTTGCCTTCGCATGACCGCTACTGCGACGAGATCGCCCTCCAGGTACGGCAGTTGAGGGCGGTGGTGACCTCCGGGGCGGACCTCTCGGCCACCGTGCCCACCTGCCCCGACTGGTCGCTGGAACAGCTCGTACGGCACATGGGCGGTGCCCTGCGCTGGGTGGAGCTGATGGTGCGGACCCGTGCCGAGGAGGAGATCCCGGAGGAGCGGGTGCCCGGAGCCGGCGGTCCCGATGGCGAGGGCGACGCCGCGGCGCTGGACGCCTGGCTCGCGGAGACCGGGGAGGTGATCGTCGGCACGCTGCGGGAGGCCGGGCCGGACGCGAAGGTGTGGGGGTGGGCCGGCATCCTCAACTCTGGGTTCTGGGCCCGCCGTATGACGCACGAGATCACCGTCCACCGCGCGGACGCCACTCTCGCGGCCGGACTGCCGTACGAGGTCGCGGCCGATGTGGCCGCCGATGCGATCGACGAGTGGCTGCAGATCGTCGAGTGGGCGCAGCGGACGTTGCCGGACGATCCGGCGAGGGAGCTGCGTCGGCCGGGGAGCAGTATCCATCTGCACGCCACCGACAACACCCCCGGGGTGAAGGCGGAGTGGTTGATCGACCTCTCCGGGGAGGTCGTCTCCTGGCGGCGCGGTCATGAGAAGGCGACCGTCGCGCTCCGGGGGCCCCTCACCTCCGTACTCCTCGCCTTCTACCGTCGACTGCCGCTGGACAGCCCCGGGTTGGAGGTCGTCGGTGAGCGGGAGGTGCTGGAGTTCTGGCTGGAGCGGGCCACCTTCGGCTGACGCCGGGCCGCACATGCCACGGCCCGCCCCCCGGAGAACGGGGACGGGCCGCGGCGGTGTTGGTCTGCGGGTGCGTCAGCGGTCGCTGTTCGCCCCGCGGCGGCGCAGGCCGAAGAAGACCGCGCCTCCGCCGATCGCGACCAGGGCGACCGCGATGCCGGCGATCAGGCCGGTGTTGGAGTTGGCACCGGTCTCGGCGAGGTTGGAGTCACCGGCGTCCGCCGGGGCCGGAGCGTTGCTCTCGGTGCCCGCGGGAGCCGTGCTCTCGCTCTCCGACGGCGTCGGGGTGTCGGTCTCCTCGGCCGGGGTCGAGGCGTCGTCCGACGGGGTCGGCGTGTCCGACGGAGCCGGCGGCTCCTCCTCTTCCTTCTTGCAGGCCGTGGACGGCGTCGTCAGGTTCGGCTTGATGTCCTCGTCGACATAGCCCTCGGCCTTGACGTGCACGCGGTACTCCGCGTCCGGCTTCCAGTTCTCGGCGAAGGTGATGGTGACACCCTCGCGCGAGCCCTTGACCACCTGCTCGCCGACCTTCTTCAGGTCGGCGCCGTTGTTCTGCAGGAAGACGCTGACGGTCGCCGGGACACCGCTGGGGTCCACGTCGGTGACGGTGATGACGCCCTTGTCGCCGTCGCACTTGGCTTCGGCGGAGAATTCACTGATGTCGCACGCGAGCGCGTTGCCCGCGAGACCGAACGCGAGCGCTGCCGAGGCGGAGGCAACACCCAGAGCGCGCACGGAACGCGCGACAGTACGGCGGTTTATGGACACGTTTGTCCTTACGAGTTGCACCACTGAGGGGGGTTGAACGGAGCCGGTGACGTGACATCACCGTCCCCAGGAGTCTCACAGGTTTATAAGCGTGACATAAGCAGTGTCAACGTGTAGGCGCCCTGCAGCCGTTGGCTTTGCCCTCTTATTAACCGCCGAGACGTTTCAACGCCTCCGGCGCCTGCTCGATCCGGTCAACGAGGGCGATACGGGACTCCATCGAGCGGTCCCGCGCGAGCGACTGGAGCAGGGGCCAGGTCGGCAGCTTCTGCGTCCAGTGCGTGCGGTCGACCAGGACCATGGGGGTGGGCTCCCCGCGCGACTCGTAGTAGTTCGGCGTCGCGTTGTCGAAGATCTCCTGTACGGTGCCGGCGGCGCCCGGCAGGAAGACGACACCCGCGTTCGAGCGGGCCAGGAGGCCGTCCTCGCGGGTGGCGTTGGCGAAGTACTTGGCGATGTGGGAGGCGAACGGGTTCGGCGGCTCGTGGCCGTAGAACCAGGTCGGGATGCCGACGGAGCGGCCGCCCTTGGGCCAGCGGCCGCGCACCTCGAAGGCGGCCGTCGCCCACTCGGTGATCGAGGGCGTGAACCCGGGCGCCTTCGCCAGCAGTTGGAGGGCGTCGGCGAGCATCTCGTCGTCGTACAGGGCGGCGTACGCGCCGAGGTTCGCCGCCTCCATCGCGCCCGGGCCGCCGCCGGTGGCGACCGTGAAACCCGCGCGGGCCAGCTCCCGGCCGAGCCGCGCGGCACCCTCGTACGCCTCCGTGCCGCGGCGCATCGCGTGGCCGCCCATCACGCCCACCACCCGGGCGCCGGACAGGAGTTCGTCGAGCGCGTCCGAGACGGAGTCGTCGTGGACGGCGCGGAGCATGGAGGCGTAGATGTCGCCGTCCGCCTTGGTCTGCTGGAACCAGGCGTACGCGCGGGCGTCGGGCGTGGCCTCGTAACCGTCCGCCAGGGACGCGAAGAGCTCGTCCGGGGAGTAGACCAGGCCGCGGTACGGGTCGAAGGGCAGACCAGGGGCCGGCGGGAAGACCAGGGCGCCGTCGGTGCGGATCTTCGTGGCCGCTTCCTCGCGCATCGGGCAGCCGAGGAAGACGGCGCCCGCCGTGTCCGTGCCGAGCAGTTCGCGCGTACGGTCCGTCAGGTCGACGGCCTGGACCCGGAATCCGGCCAGGGTGCCGCGCGCCGAGACGGTCGCGTCGAACTCCTCCAGCGACTCTATCTCACGGTCGTTGTGGTGGGCCGCATGGGCGGGCATCGTCTGCACCCGCCCATGCTAGGGCGCTCCGCTGGACGTGCCGCGATATGCCGTCTTTCGGCTGCGGCACCGTCGTGGCTGGTCGCTCCCCCACTCTCGGCTTCGCTCGAGCGGGGGGACCCCCATCGCGGCGGAGCCGCAAATCGCTACAGCCCCGCGCCCCTTCAGGATGCGGCCCGCCTGCTCCCTCGCGCGCCGGACTCAGCCCTCGACGGCCGACGGGTCCATCCACACGACCTCCCAGGTGTGGCCGTCGAGGTCGTCGAAGGCGCGGCCGTACATGAAACCCATGTCCTGGATCCTGGCCGAGGCGGTACCGCCGGCTGCGACGGCCTTCTCGACCAGCTCGTCGACCTTCTCGCGGCTCTCGGCGCTCAGACAGACCAGCACCTCGCTGGTCTTCGTGGCGTCCGCGATCTCCTTGTCGGTGAAGGTCGCGTAGAAGGGCTTGGTGAGCAGCATCGCGACGATGGTGTCGCTGATCACGACGGAGGCCGCGTTCTCGTCGCTGAACTGCGGGTTGATCGAGTAACCGAGCTCCGTGAAGAACTTCTTCGAGGCGTCGAGGTCGTTCACGGGCAGGTTCACGAAGATCATCTGCTGGTACGTGGGCGCGGTCATCGGGGTCTCTCCCATCGGGTTCGCTGCTGTTCGGTGGGGTAGACCGGGGTGCCGGGCGGAACTCATCGCCGGGCGGAGATTTTTTCTCCGAGATTTTTTGGCGGGGTCGCTCGAGGGCCTCAGCGGGCCAGGGGCAGTGCCGCCAGCTCGGCAACGACGAGGGTGAGCGGGCCGAAGAAGGCCACCAGGACGCCGATGCGCAGGGCGGCCGCGCTGCGGAGGATCGACGTGGGGGCGCCGAGGCGGAGCAGCGCGGCCGTGGTGTCGGAGCGGGCCTGCTTGGACTCCACGGCGGCTGTGAGGAGGGTGGCCATCGTGCAGCCGGTGACCAAGGTGACGCCGACGGGGGTGAGGGGGCCGAAGGCGGGGGTGGCGGCGAGCGCGGAGAGGGTGGCCATGGCGTACGCGCCGGAGATCGCGGCGCAGACGATGCCGAGGGGGCGGCCGATGCGGACGGCTTCCGCCATGAGTACGCGGCCTGCCAGGAGGCGGAGGGCTCCGGGGCGGGCGGACTGGAGGAGGCGGCCGCACAGGTGCGTGAGGCCGGGGGCGGAGAGGGTGAGACCGAGGGCGGTGAGGAGCCAGCCGATCAGGATGCCGGCGGGGCCGGTGGGGAGGGCGGAGGGCATGGCCAGGGCGGTGCCGTTCGCTGCGCGGACGGCGTAGGCCTCTACGGTCAGGCCGGCGGCGATCACGGTGATGCCCCAGGGGAGGCCGGTGGGGGGTCTGCGGGGGGCTGGGGGGAGAGCGACGTACGGGTCGGTGTCGGAGGCGTCAGCTACTGCTTCGGCCCCGTCCGTTGTTGGGTCGTCCGGGGTTGAGGCTGGTGTCGGGGCTGGTTCGCTCGCCCGCGCCGGCGGGGTGCCGTCTCTCTTCGGGTCGGGAGCCGCCCCAGCGGCACGGCTGCCCGCAGAGGGCGCGGCGTCGCCGCGTGCGCCCTTCCTCAAGTGGACCCCGAACCTGCCGTACGTCCCGAACGTCTCCCGGGTCAGTGATCTGCCGTGTCCGCCGAAGCGGCCGTACGACCGTCTCGCGGCCCTCGTCTCGGCGTGCTGCTCCTTCGGGCGCAGTGCCCAGGCCACCGTCACCGAGGCGATCGTCGGTACCAGCGTCAGCAGGGTCAGGGTGGCCGGGAGGGGCAGGGGGGTGTCCGCGGCGAGGAACTCCGCGGCGGCGCCGTCGAAGGGCATGCCTGTCAGGTCGCCCCGGAGGTGGAGGAAGAACAGCAGGGCCGCCGTCGAGCCGAGGGTGCAGGACAGGGCCGTGGTCGTCGCGGAGATGGCCATCAGGTGGGCGGGGCCGAGGCCGATCGCGGAGAGGCCGGGGCGGGGTCTGGTGCCGGGGTCGGTGCGGGCCACCGCCACCGCGAAGTGGACCGTGGCGGCCAGCGGGGGTGCGCACCAGGCCAGGCGCAGGAGGGACGCGCCGGGGGAGTCCGGGTGGGACAGGGCGTAGCCCAGGGCGCAGAGGAGAAGGAAGCCGGTGCCTGCGGACGCCGTCGCCACGAGGAGGCGGCGCAGCTGTACGGCCGCCTGGGCGCCGCGGGTCAGACGGAGAGCGAGCACGCGGCCCGGCCTTCCGTCTCGCCGACCGGTGGCAGGTGCACCGTGTTCACACGCCGTCCGTCCAGGAGGGTGACCCGGCGGTCGGCGAGGGGCGCCGCATCCGCGTCGTAGGTGGCCAGGACGACGGTGATGCCGTGCGAGCGGGCCGCCGTCGTCAGGGTCCGCAGCACCTGCGTGCGGTCGGAGCGGTGCAGGGGAGCCGTCGGCTCGTCGGCGAACAGGACCGTGGGCGAGGGGGCCAGGGCCCGCGCGATGCACACGCGCTGGCGTTCGGCCTGGACCAGCTGGTGCGGGCGCTTGCGGGCCACCTCGCCGACGTCCAGGCGCTCCAGCCACTCCAGCGCGGCCGTCTTGGCGCGCCGGCGGCTGGTGCCGCGCAGCATCAGGGGCAGGGCGGCGTTCTCCCAGACGTTCAGCTCTGGGACGAGGGACGGGGCCGGGTCGATCCAGCTGAAGCGGTCGCGACGGAGCCGCTCGCGGGCCATCGGGAGCATCTTGTGCACCGGCACGCTGTTGAACCAGACCTCGCCGCGCCGCACGGGAAGCAGGCCGGACAGACATTGCAGGAGGGTCGTCTTGCCGCTGCCGCGCGGGCCGATGACGGCGATGACCTCACCCTCCTGGACCCCGAGCGAGACGCCGCAGAGCGCGGGCGATCCGTCGTTGTACGTGAAGTGCAGGGCGCGTGCCCAGAGCACGTCGTTGTCCGGCGGGGCCACCATGACGTACACCTCGCTTCTGATCCGTTTCCCGTACCTCATCCCCCGTGCGGGGGAACGAAGGCTCGGCCGATCGGTCACAGGCACGCTAGGCAGCCGTCACCCGGACCCCGGACAGCACACGGCCCCGGGCCGCCGTTTCTCACTCGAACGGGCGGCACCGGGGCCGGTGTTGATCATCCAGACGGAAGATCAACTTCCGCTGGGCAATCCGGTGGATCCGGGGGTCACAGCTTCGTCCACGCCTCCGACAGCGTCGCGCGCAGGATCTGCTCGATCTCGTCGAACGTCTCCTGGTTGGAGATCAGCGGCGGGGCGAGCTGGACGACCGGGTCGCCACGGTCGTCGGCACGGCAGTACAGGCCGTTCTCGTACAGCTTCTTGGAGAGGAAGCCGTACAGGACGCGCTCGGTCTCCTCGGCGTTGAAGGACTCCTTCGTCGCCTTGTCCTTCACCAGCTCGATGCCGTAGAAGAAGCCGTTGCCGCGGACGTCGCCGACGATCGGAAGGTCGTACAGCTTCTCCAGCGTGCCGCGGAAGGCGGCCTCGTTGTCGAGGACGTGCTGGTTGAGGCCCTCGCGCTCGAACAGGTCGAGGTTGGCGATGCCGACGGCCGCGGAGACCGGGTGGCCGCCGAAGGTGTAGCCGTGCAGGAAGGTGTTGTCGCCCTTGTAGAAGGGCTCGGCGATGCGGTCGGAGATGACGCAGGCGCCGATGGGGGAGTAGCCCGAGGTCATGCCCTTGGCGCAGGTGATCATGTCCGGGACGTAGCCGAACTTGTCACAGGCGAACATCGTGCCCAGGCGGCCGAAGGCGCAGATGACCTCGTCCGACACCAGCAGGACGTCGTACTGGTCGCAGATCTCGCGGACGCGCTGGAAGTAACCGGGCGGGGGCGGGAAGCAGCCGCCCGCGTTCTGCACCGGCTCCAGGAAGACCGCCGCCACCGTGTCGGGGCCCTCGAAGAGGATCTGCTGCTCGATCTGGTCGGCGGCCCAGCGGCCGAAGGCCTCGGGGTCGTCGCCGAAGATCGGGGCGCGGTAGATGTTGGTGTTCGGGACCTTGTGCGCGCCGGGGACCAGCGGCTCGAACGGGGCCTTCAGGCCCGGCAGGCCGGTGATCGACAGGGCGCCCTGCGGGGTGCCGTGGTAGGCGACGGCACGCGAGATCACCTTGTGCTTGGTGGGCTTGCCGACCAGCTTGAAGTACTGCTTGGCGAGCTTCCAGGCGGTCTCCACCGCCTCACCGCCGCCCGTGGTGAAGAAGACCTTGTTGAGGTCGCCCGGAGCGTAGTCCGCGAGACGGTCGGCGAGCTCGACGGCCTTCGGGTGGGCGTAGGACCAGACCGGGAAGAACGCCAGCTCCTGCGCCTGCTTGAAGGCGGTCTCGGCCAGCTCGACGCGGCCGTGCCCGGCCTGGACCACGAAGAGACCGGCCAGACCGTCGAGGTAGCGCTTGCCCTTGTCGTCGTAGATGTAGGTGCCCTCGCCCCGGACGATGGTGGGGACGGGAGCCTTCTCGTACGAGGACATACGCGTGAAGTGCATCCACAAGTGGTCGTACGCGGTCCTGCTGAGGTCCTGAGGGGTGTCGGTGCTCACGGTTATCGGGTCCTCACGGTTATCGGGTTCCCCACATGTAGGTCTGCTTCTTGAGCTTGAGGTAGACGAAGCTCTCGGTGGAGCGCACTCCGGGCACGGCCCGGATGCGTTTGTTGATGACCTCCAGGAGGTGGTCGTCGTCCTCGCAGACGATCTCCACCATCAGGTCGAAGGACCCCGCGGTCATCACCACGTACTCGCACTCGGACATGGCCGTCAGCGCGTCGGCCACGGACTCCACGTCGCCCTCGACGTTGACCCCGACCATCGCCTGGCGCCGGAAGCCCACGGTGAGCGGGTCCGTGACGGCGACGATCTGCATCACGCCCTGGTCGAGCAGCTTCTGGACGCGCTGGCGCACGGCTGCCTCGGACAGGCCGACGGCCTTGCCGATGGCGGCGTACGGCCGACGGCCGTCCTCCTGAAGTTGTTCGATGATGGCGAGGGACACGGCGTCCAGCTGGGGACCGCCGTTCCTGGACTCGCGGGAGTCCCTGTGCTCTGCGCTTCGACTGGCCACGACGTCACTGTGCACGACGTCTCGACAGTTCCGCAAGGCCGTATCGATGAAATTCGTTGTTTACGCGACTGAGACTTGCGGATTTCGCAGCCTTGGCGCGATCGGGGGTGTTGAAAACGTGGGTCTGCCGACTAGGGTGGGTGTCTCAGTAACTGGACAACCAGGACTGACAGCCAGCAGCAGTGAAGACCTGACAGGAGGCCGGCAGTGAGCACCGAGCTGCGTCGTCTGCGCAACTACATCGACGGTGAGTTCCGGGACGCCGCCGACGGACGGACCACCGACGTGGTCAACCCCGCGACGGGCGAGGCGTACGCGACCGCGCCGCTGTCCGGGCAGGCGGACGTGGACGCCGCCATGGAGGCCGCCGCGCGCGCCTTCCCCGGCTGGCGCGACACGACCCCCGCCGAGCGCCAGAAGGCCCTCCTGAAGATCGCGGACGCGTTCGAGGAGCGGGCCGAGGAGCTCATCGCCGCCGAGGTGGAGAACACCGGCAAGCCGGTCGGGCTCACCCGGTCGGAGGAGATCCCGCCGATGGTCGACCAGATCCGCTTCTTCGCCGGCGCGGCGCGGATGCTGGAGGGCCGGGCGGCCGCCGAGTACATGGACGGGATGACCTCGATCATCCGCCGTGAGCCGGTCGGCGTCTGCGCGCAGGTCGCGCCGTGGAACTACCCGATGATGATGGCCGTGTGGAAGTTCGCGCCGGCCATCGCGGCGGGCAACACCGTCGTGCTGAAGCCGTCGGACACGACCCCCGCGTCGACCGTCCTGATCGCCGACATCATCGGCTCGATCCTGCCCAAGGGTGTCTTCAACGTCATCACCGGTGACCGCGAGACCGGCCGCATGATGGTCGAGCACCCGATCCCGGCCATGGCGTCCATCACCGGCTCGGTGCGGGCGGGCATGTCCGTCGCCGAGTCCGCGTCCAAGGACCTCAAGCGGGTCCACCTGGAGCTGGGCGGCAAGGCGCCGGTCGTCGTCTTCGAGGACACCGACATCGCCAAGGCCGTCGAGGACATCTCCGTCGCCGGCTTCTTCAACGCCGGGCAGGACTGTACGGCCGCCTGCCGCGTCCTCGTCCACGAGGCCATCCACGACGAGTTCGTCGCCGCGCTCGCGAAGGCCGCCACCGACACGAAGACGGGGCAGCCGGACGACGAGGACGTGCTGTTCGGCCCGCTCAACAACCCCAACCAGCTCAAGCAGGTCGAGGGCTTCATCGAGCGGCTGCCGGCGCACGCGCGCGTGGAGGCCGGTGGCAAGCGGGTCGGCGACAAGGGGTACTTCTTCGCGCCGACCGTCGTCTCGGGCGTGAAGCAGGACGACGAGATCATCCAGAAGGAGGTCTTCGGGCCGGTCATCACCGTGCAGTCCTTCTCCGACGAGGCACAGGCCGTCGAGTGGGCGAACGGTGTGGAGTACGCGCTCGCGTCGTCGGTGTGGACGAAGGACCACGGGCGGGCGATGCGGATGTCCAAGGCGCTGGACTTCGGGTGCGTGTGGATCAACACGCACATTCCGCTGGTCGCGGAGATGCCGCATGGTGGGTTCAAGAAGTCCGGGTACGGCAAGGACCTTTCGGCCTACGGGTTCGACGACTACACGCGGATCAAGCACGTGATGACTTCGTTGGACGCGTAGCGCTCCGCTGGGGGCGGGGCCGTTTTCGGGTGCGGGTGCGTGGGGGCTGGTCGCGCCCACGCGGCGGAGCCGCACATCGATACAGCCCCGCGCCCCTCAGGGCGTTGCTGTCCCGGACGGATCAAGTACCGTCCGGGACATGCCCTCTCGTCGCACTCTCCTTCGGGCGCTCGGTTCCGGCGCGATGCTGGGCGGTCTCGCCGGCTGTGGTGTGCCCGCCGCCTACGTGCCGCCCAGCGAGCGGGCCGCGGCTGATCTCTCCGCCACCGACAGGCGGCTCACCTGGGCCAACTGGCCGCTGTACATCGACACGGACGACGAGGACGCGACGCGGCGGCCGACGCTGGAGGCTTTCGAGAAGCGGACTGGCATCTCCGTCGAGTACGTCGAGGAGATCAACGACAACGACGAGTTCTTCGGCAAGGTCAGCCCCGCTCTGATGAACCATCAGCGCACCGGCCGCGATCTCATCGTCATCAGCGACTGGATGTGCGCCCGGTTCGTACGGCTGGGCTGGGTGCAGGAGATGGACCGGGCACGGCAGCCGAACGTGACCGAGTACCTGGACCCGCTGCTGCGTTCGCCCGCCTTCGACCCGGGGCGGAAGTTCACCGTGCCGTGGCAGTCCGGGATCACCGGCATCGCGTACAACCGCCGCAGGCTGGGCCGTGAGATACGCGGCGTGTCCGAGCTCTGGGCGAGCGACCTGAAGGGCCGGGTGACGCTGCTCTCCGGGCTGGACGAGGCCTTCGCGCTGCTCATGCAGGGCAACGGCGTCGACATCACCCGGTGGACGGCGGACGACTTCCACACCGTCTGCGACCAGGTGGAGGAGCAGGTGCGCCGGGGGCAGATCCGGCGCTTCACGGGCAACGACTACATCAAGGACCTGTCGAGCGGGGACGTCCTCGCCTGCCAGGCGTACTCGGGCGACGTCATCCAGCTCCAGGCGGACGACCCCGACATCCGCTTCGTCGTCCCCGAGGAGGGCGCCGAGCTGTGGTCGGAGTCCCTGATGATCCCCAACCTGGCCGGCCACAAGACCAACGCCGAGCGGCTGGTCGACTACTACTACGAGCCCGAGGTCGCCGCCGAACTGGCCGCCTGGGTCAACTACGTCTGCCCCGTCCCGGCCGCCCGGGACGTGCTCGCCTCCGCCGAGGACGAGGAGACGGCCGCCCTGGCCGAGGACCCGCTGATCTTCCCGGACACGGCGATGCGGGCACGGCTGGCGATCGCGCGGGACATCACGGCCGGGGAGCGGGTGGAGTTCGCGCGGCGGTGGAACGGGATCGCGGGGTTGTAGGGGTCAGGTTGAAACCGGCGTTGACCTGCTGCTTGGGCTGGGGCCGGCGGGTGGTGACGACCTTGGGGCGGGTGTAGAAGCGGATGCCCTCGGGGCCGTGGATGGGGGAGTCGCCGATGAGGGACTATCGACAAGGTGTCCTGCGGCTGCCGCTGCCGGGTGGCGGTTCAGAGGCTCAGAGGTCAGAGGCCTCAGGTGAAGGGCCCCCCGCGATGCACCGCCGTACGCCCCACCGTCGCCGCCAGCTTGCGCAGCCGGCGCCAGTTCAGGCGTGGCGCGCGCTGCGGTACGCCGGGGCGCTTGCGGGGGACGCGGACGCGCAGGGCGCCCGGGGTGATGCGGCAGTGGACCGGGGCGGGGAGCACGAGGGCCTCGCCGTCCATGCCCGCCTCGATCTCCGCGCGGTCGGCCTCGATGACCACCTCGGTCGCGGTGAGGATGGTGAGGCCGTCCGGCGCGGGGTCGAGGAGCAGCGCCGCGGCCTCGGCCGCGCTGTCCACCCTGACGCCCAGGACGCCGAGAACGGCGGCGTCGAGGCGGTCGCGGCGGCCGAGCCCGAAGGGGTCGCCCGTGCGGTACGGGTTGTTGCTGACCAGCACGGCATGCGGAGCCTCGAGCGTCGTGCCCGCCGCCCGGGCGGTCAGTCGTGGGCCCTGCTGCCGGGTGAGCAGGTCGGGCAGCAGCTCCAGGCTGGTGCCGATCTTGTCGTCGCGGTAGCCGGGGCTCTGCACGATGGCCGCGTACGCCCCGAAGGAGGCGTTGTTGACGAAGGGCCGGCCGTTCGCGAAGCCGAGGTCGACGCGCAGTTCCACGCCGTCGACGAGCGCGTCGAGACAGGCGGCCGGGTCGTCGCGGTCGAGGCCGAGATCCATGGCGAAGTGGTTGCGGGTGCCGGCGCTGATCACGAGGAAGGGGATGTCGTACGCGGCGGCGACGGCCGCGACCCGCGCCTGGGTGCCGTCCCCGCCCGCGACGCCCAGCAGGTCCGCGCCCTCCGCCACGGCCTTGCGGGCCAGAGCGGTGACGTCCTGGGGCTGATCGGGGTCGAGGAGGACGACCTGGGCACCGAGTCGCTCGGCCTTCTCCTTGAGCGCGAAGCGGCCAACCTTCCCGCCGCCCGAGCGAGGGTTCATGATCATGAACGCTCGCTTCGGTGGCGCCGCCTTGCGCTCCCGCATCACCCGCACCCGCGCGCTGCCCGTACCCCGCAGCGCGTACCGGCCGCTCCAGACGGCCACCGTCCACAGCGCCACGGACGCCAGCAGCGCCCAGAAGAGGGTGGCCGCGAACAGGGCGACGAGCGCGGCCGGCATCGCCACGGCCAGAGTGGCCGCCACCCAGCGCACCGGGCCGCGCAGGGTCAGCGTCCACCACACCGCCACCGCGCTGAGCCCCAGGCCCGCGACGCCGGCCACCAGCAGCAGGACGCCGCCGACACCGCCGTAGGCGAGCGGCACGAGCACCGCGAGCCCCGCAGCGGCCAACGCCGTCCGCGCCGCCCACCGCTGGGCCCGGTAGGCCCGCGCGCTCAAGTCCAAGGCCATGACTCCTCCGTTCGCCGCGGACATCGTAGGGCGGGTGCGTGACGGGGAGGGCCGGCGCGGACCGGACAGTGGCGGTCGGGGTGCGGGAGTGTGCGGCACCACACTTTTGAACATGTTCAAGACGGGCGTACGCTACCCCCATGAGCGACAGAGCCGCCCTGCTCAAGGGCATCCGCGTCTGGCTGGCCCTCTTCGTCGTCTGCCTCGTGCTCAGCGGCGCCACGGCCTTCCCTCTCGTCCACGAACTGCGCTGGACCGAGGACCTCTTGCGCGCCCTGTCCGTGCCGGAGCACCTCCCCGGCCTCATGGACTGGATCGAACGCGTCCGGCGCGGGCTCGACACCGCCGACGCCGACTACCCGTTCCTCCTCTACGGCACGGACTGGCTGGCCTTCGCCCACCTCGTCATCGCGGTCGCCTTCTACGGCCCCTACCGCGACCCGGTCCGCAACATCTGGGTCGTCGAGTTCGGGATGATCGCCTGCGCCGGCATCGTCCCGCTCGCCCTGATCTGCGGGCCGATCCGCGACATCCCCTTCTGGTGGTCGGTGATCGACATGTCGTTCGGCGTCTTCGGGGTGATCCCGCTGTACGTCGTGCGCAGGAAGATCAAGCGGCTGGAGGCGCTGACGTCGCCATCGGCGCCGCCGGCCGCCGTCGCCGTCAGCGGTTGAACGCAGGGAAGGCGAAGCGCTGGACGATGGACAGGCCGTCCCCCTTCGCGTCGGTCGAGTTGACGGAGTAGACGACCGTCCGGGACAGGTCGCGCGTGGCCGCGACGACGGTGTGGTAGCCGGGGCGGGCGCCCGTCTTGCCCCAGATCACCTTCCCGTTCAGCTCGTACCGCTCCAGCGCGGCCGCCATGGTGGCCCCCTCGATGTCCGGGACCGCGAACATCTCCTTCAGCTGCGGCTCGGGCACGACCTGACCGCGGAACAGGGCGAACAGCAGCCGCTCCAGGTCCGCCGTCGTCGAGATCATGTCGCCGGCCGCGAACCGGTCGGACATGTTCCACTCGGTCACGTCGACCAGCTTGCCGTCGATCCAGTCGTACCCGCGGTTGTGCGGACCGTGGACGCGGGGGTCCGGGCCGTCGGGGAAGGACGTGTGCCGCATGCCGAGCGGGCGGAAGATCCGTACGGCCGCCTGGTGGGCGTACGAGTCGCCGGTGACCTTCTCGATCAGCAGACCCAGCACGGTGTAGTGGATGTTGCCGTACCGCTGGTGCTCACCGGGGGCGTGGTCGGGGTCGGGGCCCTTGGCGACCGACGCGGCCACCACCTCCTCGGGGGTCAGCGTCTCGAAGCGGTGCTCGTAGCCGTCGTCGACGTCCTCGCCGAGGGACGCGCCCGGCTGGAGACCGCTCGTGAAGTTCAGCAGCTGCCGTACGGTGATGGGCTGCTGGAACTTGTCGGTGAGCAGGCCCGGCAGATACTCGTGCACCGTGCCGTCCAGCGAGATCCGCTTCTCGGCGGCCAGTTGCAGCACGATCGCCGCGGTCACGATCTTCGTCGTCGAACCGGCCCGGAAGCGGGCGTTCTCCAGCGCCGGCGCCCCGGTTCTCATGTCGCGCACCCCGGCCGCCCCGTGCCAGCTCCCCTTGCCTCCGACGCGGATCAGCGCGGCCGTCGCGTCCCGGTCGGGCAGTCCGGCGAGCGCGGCGCACAGGGCCTTGACGTCGGGGCCGGACACGGTGGCGGCCTCGATCGCCTGCGGGGAGCAGGACGATGACGGTGCGGGCCGCGCGGAGGCGGTCCCGGCCAGCGGCAGCGCGGTCAGGGTCAGCGCGAGCGCGGAGGTGAGGAGGGCGGGAAGGGGACGTACGGGCATCTGCGGCTCCTGGGTCGGTGGGATGTCCGTGATCATCGTGAGGGCGGTACGCCCTCGGCCGGATCGTCTCTGAGGAGGGCCTCCGACCCTGGGCGAGCCCGGACCAAGTGCCGTTTGCGGCAAGGGTGTTGTAAGGGATCGCCCTTACGGGCCCCGGCTGGCGAAAAAGTGTTATCGCCTCCCCCTTCACCACGTCTCCACTCGCGTCCCCCCATCCGCCACACCCCGGAGTCGTCCCATGTCCCGCCCCCACCCGAAGCGGAATGTGATCTCCGACATAGCCAACAGTGCAGGTCGGGCTGAGAAGGTGCGTTCGGGCAGCAGATGACCCGGGAGAGGACGTACGTGGACGAGGCAGCCGGCCGGCAGTGGCGCGCCACCATCGCGGCGGCGCAGGCCGGTGACCGGCATGCACTGGACGAGCTGGTCGAGGGCTGGCTGCCGCTGGTCTACAACGTGGTCGGACGCGCCCTGAACGGCCATGCCGACGTCGACGACGTCGTGCAGGAGACGATGCTGCGCGCCGTCGGCAATCTCGGCTCGCTGCGGGACCCGGACAGCTTCCGCTCCTGGCTCGTCGCCATCGCCATGCGGCAGATCCGGGACCGGGCGCGCCGCAGGCAGACCGCACAGCTGGACGAGTCGGCCGCGCGCGAGGCCACCGACTTCGCCGAACTCACCGTGCTGCGGCTCCAGTTGGAAGGGCAGCGGCGTGAGGTCGCGGAGGCCGTGCGCTGGCTGGACGACGAGGACCGGCAGCTGCTGTCGCTGTGGTGGCTGGAGGTCGCGGGCGAGCTGACCCGGCGCGAGCTGGCGGCGGCCGCCGGGATCAGCCGGCAGCACGCCGCGGTGCGCGTCCAGCGCGTGAAGGAACGGCTGGAGACCGCGCGCGGGATCGTCCGGGCGCTGGACGGCGCGTGCCCCGACCTGCGCGAGCTGACCGCCCGTTGGAACGGCCGGCCCGACTCGGTCTGGCGCAAGCGGCTGGCCCGGCACATCAGGGGCTGCGGATACTGCGGCGACACCCGCGAGGCCGTCGTACCGGCGGAACGGCTCCTCGTCGGCATCGCGCTCACCCCGATCCCCGTCGGTTTCACCCTCTCGCTCGCCCTCGGCGGCAAGACGGCGGCCGCGGCGACGGCCACGGCGACCTCCGTCGGCTGGTCCGCCAAGGTGATGGCCGCGCTCACCCAGCCCGCCGTCGCGGTGACGGCCGGTGCGACGCTCGTCGCGGGCGGCGCGTACGTCGTCACCCAGCCCCCGGACGCCCCGCCGCCCCGCGCTGCCGCCCCCACCGCGGCGAGCACGGCACGCCCGCCGTCGCCCACGCCGCGCGTGTCACCGTCGGCGACGCCCTCACCGTCGCCGTCACGGACGCGGAAGGCCGACCTGTACGGCACGGTCGTCGACGCCGTCGACCAGGCCCCCGACCCCGACGCCCGGCCCGCGGCCCTGCCGCACCGCCCCGAGTCCGGGATCACCAGCACCGGGGGCGCGCACGCCGTGATGAACCACCGCGGCGACAGCGTCACGCTCACCGGCGAGGGCTACGTCCTCGTCCGCTGGCAGATCTCACCGCAGTACCGGGCGGGCAGCCTCGTCATGCCGGCCTGGACCGGTCTGAAGGGCAAGCTCTTCCACGTGGCCTCGGGCGGCGGCCGCTGCATGGACGACCGCGTCAGCAGCACCGACAGCTCCGCCACCGGCATGGGCAGTACGACCACCGGCTACGCCGTCCTGCCGCCCGGCACCCAGCAGATGTGGCAGAACGAGTACTTCTACCTCGACGGCAGCGTCACCCTCACCGTCAACGAGCGGGGCGCCGACTACGGCCTCAGCGTCTTCCCGTCGAACTGGGACGCCGTGAAGAAGGACATCGACCAAGGACCGCCCGACGGCATGATCCGCTACGGCCTCGTCCGCGACACCGGCAAGGACGACACCCCCGTGCCGCAGTACGTCACCCGGGCGACCCCGGCGGATGCGGCGACCGTGCCTCAGAAGTCCCGCGTGTAGCGGTCCTGGGCCGCCATCACCTCGTCGCCGTGCTCGAAGGCCCAGGCGCCGAAGGCCTCGATCGGGTCGAGCAACGACCGTCCCAGCGCCGTGAGTTCGTACTCCACGCGCGGCGGCGCACCGCCGTACGCCTGTCGCGCGACGAGCCCGTTGAACTCCAGTCGGCGCAGGGTCTCGGTCAGCACCTTCTGGCTGATCCCGCCGATGCGGTCACGGAGTTCACCGTGCCGCACGGGCCCGTGCCGCAGCGCCCAAAGGACCACGGCGTTCCACGTGTTGGCGAGCAGGTCGAAGGCGAGGCGGGCGCGGCAGTCGGCGAGGAAGGACTGGTCGGTGGGCTGGTCTGTGGTCACTTACCGAATGGTGCCCGAGCCGCTTCCTACTGTGCTGCGCATGCGGATAGGAATTCTTGGAACCGGGGGAATGGCGGATGCGCTGGGCACGCAGTGGCGGCGGGCCGGGCATGAGGTGCTCACCGGGAGCCGCTCGGCGGGCGGGCTGCGGGAGGCGGCCGAGTTCGGGACGGACGCGGTGCTGCTGGCGGTGCCGTACGCGGCCGTGGTCGAGGTGGTCGCCGGGCTCGAACCGGAACTGCGGGGGCGGGCGCTGATCGACTGCACCAATCCGGTGGGTCCGGGCTTCGGGCTGCTCACCGCGGGCGGCCCCGCCGCGGCCGAGCGCATCGCCGCCGCCGCGCCGGCCGCGCATGTGGTCAAGGCCTTCAACCTCTGTCACGTCGACGTCTGGCGGATGACCCCGCCGGTCTTCGACGGCCGCCCGCTGGCGGTGCCGCTGTGCGGGGACGACGAGGGGGCCCTGTCCGTCGTACGACGACTCGTGCACGACCTCGGCTGCGAGGCGCTGAACGCCGGGGGACTGGACCGGGCCGGGCTGCTGGAGGCGACGGCGGCGCTGTTGATCGGGCTGTGGGTGGGGGAGGGGGCGGACGCACAGGCCATCGCGCCGCCGTTGGCCTTCCCGGGGGCCGGCTGAGCACCTCGTAAGGGGCCGGGCTGTATCGATATGCGGCTCCGCCGGGCGGGCGTCACCAGCCACGACGGCGCGGCGGCCGACAGACCACACATCGCGGCACTTCCGTGGTTACGGCCCACCCAGCGGAGCGTCCCGCAGTGCCAGCAGTACGGCGACGCGGTTCGTCGTGATCGAGTCGACGCCGAGGTCCAGCAGGCGGCGCATGGAGCGGCGGGTGTCCGGGGTCCAGACGGAGAGCAGGTAGCCGTCGCGGTGGACGCGTTCGGCCAGGGCGTGGCCGACCAGGCCGAAGCGGTAGTTGAGCCAGCGTGGGCGGACCGCGTCCAGCAGGGCCGGACGCGGGGGCGCCAGGGTCGTCCAGGTCAGGGCGATCTCGGCGGCCGGGTCTGCGGCGCGCACGGCGAGCATGGCCGCGGGGGGGCCCGCGCAGTAGTACACGCGGTCCTGGGCCCCGCAATCACGCACGACGTCCACGACCCGGCGTGCCGCCCGTACATCGGGCGTGCCCGGCAGGTCGAGCATCACCCGGCTGCCGTCGCACGCCGCGAGCGCCTCCTGAAGCGTCGGCACCCCGCCCGCCGTGAGCCCCCGCACCTCGGCCGCCGACAGCCCGAGCAGCGGCCGGTCCTGCTCCCACAGCCGCTTCAGCGTCTCGTCGTGCAGCAGCACCGGCACGCCGTCCTTGGTGAGCCGTACGTCGATCTCCACCGCGTCCGCGCCCAGTTCCAGCGCGGAGCGCAGGGAGTCGAGCGTGTTCTCGCGGACGCGGTAGGGGTCGCCGCGGTGGGCGACGGCGGTCACGTTCTCCATGGGGACATTGTGGTGGGGACGGGGGCCGGCGTGCAGGTGTGGCGGGGGAGCGGGCTCAGGGGGCTCAGGGAAGTTCAGGGGGCGAGCCAGTCGGCGGTGTACGTGTCGATCTCGGCGGCGATCCGCGCCTTGCCCGCCTCGTCGAGGAAGGACGCGTCCACGGCGTTCTTGGCGAGATCGGCCAGGCCCCGCTCGTCGAGGTCGAGGAGACGTGCGGCGACCGCGTACTCGTTGTTGAGGTCGGTGCCGAACATGGGCGGGTCGTCGGAGTTGATGGTGACGACGATCCCGGCCTTCGCGAACTCCTTGATCGGGTGCTCGTCGATCGTGCGGACCGCGCGCGTGGCGATGTTGGAGGTCGGGCACACCTCCAGCGGGATCCGGTGCTCGGCGAGGTGCGCGAGCAGCTTCGGGTCCTGCGCGGAACTGGTGCCGTGCCCGATGCGCTCGGCGCGCAGGTGGGTGAGAGCGTCCCAGACCGTCTCCGGACCGGTGGTCTCACCGGCGTGCGGCACGGAGTGCAGTCCGGCGGCGATCGCCCGGTCGAAGTACGGCTTGAACTGCGGCCTCGGGACGCCGATCTCGGGCCCGCCGAGCCCGAACGACACCAGGCCCTCCGGGCGCAGCCGGTCGTCGGTGGCGAGCCGCGCGGTCTCCTCGGCGGACTCCAGGCCGGCCTCGCCGGGAATGTCGAAGCACCAGCGCAGCACGGTCCCGAACTCGGCCTCGGCCGCCTTGCGGGCGTCCTCGATCGCGTCCATGAAGGCCCGCTCGTCGATGCCGCGGCGGGTGGAGGAGAACGGGGTGATGGTCAGCTCGGCGTAGCGCACCTGCTGCCGGGCCAGGTCGCGGGCCACCTCGTACGTCAGCAGCCGTACGTCCTCCGGGGTGCGGATCAGGTCCACGACGGACAGGTACACCTCGATGAAGTGGGCGAAGTCCGTGAACGTGAAGTAGTCGACCAGGGCCTCGGGGTCGGTGGGGACCTTGGAGTCGGGGTGGCGGGCGGCGAGTTCCGCGACGATGCGGGGGGAGGCGGAGCCGACGTGGTGGACGTGCAGTTCGGCCTTGGGCAGGCCCGCGATGAAGGCGTGCAGGTCACGCGGGGCGCGTGCGTCTACGAGACGGTCGGTCAAGGTTCCTCCCCGGGAACGGCGTCCGCGGCCGGGCGGGCCGGCTCGGCGGGACGCGGGTGATCGGCTGATCGAATGCAGTGCCATCGTAGGCAGCGGGGACAGAGCCGAGGACGGGGCGGGGCAGGGCGGAGCGGCCGGGACGCCGGCCGTGGGGAGCTCCGGCACCGGCGGTGAAGGGCTGGTGGCCAGGCCGTAGCATGGCGGCACGAACGACCTAGGGGGACGTGACATGGCGGAGGCAACGCATCCCAGCGGGGAGGCCGGGGGAGGCCACGACCCGTGGGCGCCGCCCGAGAACAGACCGTCGCTGGAGAAGAACCCGGCGCCCGGCGCCGCGTCGCAGCCGCCGTCCGTCCACGACCAGGCCACGGTCACCTCGCTGCCGTCCGACGGTTTCGCCGCACCCGGCGACACGGCCCCGACAGGCGCCGGACCGGGAGCCCCCGCGCACGGAGCCCCCGCCCCGGGGTACGCCCCGCCCGCCTACCCTCCGCCCGGCGCCGCCGTCCCGCCCCCGCCGATCGCGCCCACCGGCCCCGGAGCCCCGGGCGGCTACGGTTACCCCGGCTACCCCCCGGGCTACGGCTGGCCCGGCATGCCGATGCAGCCGCAGAACGGCATGGGCGTCGCGGCGCTGGTGCTCGGCATCCTGTCCTGCTGCCTCTTCTGCCTGTACGGCGTGGTCTCCCTCGTCCTCGGCATCCTCGCCGTGATCTTCGGCATCAAGGGACGCCGCAAGGCCGAGCGCGGCGAGGCCAACAACCACGGCCAGGCGCAGGCCGGTCTGATCACGGGCATCATCGGCATCGTCCTCGGCGCCATCGTGATCGTCCTGATCGCCATCGGCATCACGGCGGCCATCAACTCGGACCGCAACGACAACGACTCCTACGGAGCCTCCCCGGCGACGCCGGCGTCGGCCGCGGCGCTCCGCTGAGAGGCAGCCAGTAGATACGGGCGCCGGTCCAGGCCCTTCAGCCCGTCCGGCGTTTGAGGACGAGGTCACGCCATCCCGAACCCCCACCCACCCACAGGGGGCGGCCACCTCTCGACGCCGGCCCGCGTCAATCCAGCCCGTCCGGCGTTTGAGGACGAGGCCCTTTCGGGGCCGAAGCGGGGGTCTGCGGGCGGCAGCCACCAGGGCACGGGGTCGAAGGGGCAGAGCCCCTGGAGGATGGGACGGGGAGGGGCGGCGGGGGGC
This sequence comes from Streptomyces sp. NPDC107522, assembly GCF_055657525.1. Classification (NCBI taxonomy): domain Bacteria; kingdom Bacillati; phylum Actinomycetota; class Actinomycetes; order Kitasatosporales; family Streptomycetaceae; genus Streptomyces; species Streptomyces sp. NPDC107522. The sequence goes on from NZ_JBVKAU010000013.1 coordinate 213,459, forward strand.
GAAAACCGCCTACCCGCGCAACCGCTCCCGAGCCTCCATCAGCGCGAACCCCAGCAAATTGGGCCCCCGCCACCGCTCCGGATCCCCCGCCCCGTCATCCCCCGCCGCCAGCCCGATCCCCCACACCCGGTCGACCGGACTCGCCTCCACCAGCACCCGATCCCCCGTGCCCAGCAGAAACCCCCGCAGATCCGCATGCGCGGAAAACTTGTGCACCGACCCCTCGACCACGATCCGGAACCGCTCCCGCTCCCATATCGCGTCGTCGAACCCCCGCACCAGCCGCCCGGCCTTCTTCGCCACCGACGGATGCCCGGCGTCCAGCACCCGCCGCTCGGCCTCCGCGTCACCGAACAGCCGTGCCTTCTCGGCCATCATCCAGTGCTCGGCCGTCGTGTACTCCACCCCGTCCACCGTGAACGGCGAGACCCACCACTGGCTCAGACAGCTCGCCCCCACCCGGCCGTCGGGCAGCGGCCGGTGTCCCCAGAAGTGCAGATACTTGACCCTCGCCCCCGCGCGGACCTCCCTGATCAGGGTGTCCCAAGAATCGATCTTCGTCATGCGTCCGAGTCTGGCACGCACCACCGACAATCCGTCCCCCGTTTCCCAGGCCGACTCGACACCTGGTCGACAGATTCCGTCGCGTAACCAAAAGGCAACAACGGAATCACTTGTTGGAGCCCTCTACCTCTGTCAGGATCGGCACTCAAATCGAGCCTGAGCCACGCCGGCCCCACGACGGGGACACGGAGGAGAGCGACATGCAGAACCCGGGCACCGCCACCCCGGAAACCGCAACCCCGGAACGATTCCCGGCCCAGGACCGCTTCGCGGACGGCGCGCAGTACATCGCGGGCCGGCCGGCGAAGGGGACCTCGGGACGTACGCACGCCGTCGTCGACCCCGCCACCGGCCAGGAGGTGTACACGTACGACCTGGCCGGCGCCGATGACGTCGACGCCGCGGTCGCCGCCGCCCGCGAGGCGTTCCCCGCCTGGGCCGCCGCCACCCCGGGCGAGCGCTCCGACGCCCTGCACCGCTTCGCCGCCGTCCTCGCCGACCGCGCCGAGGAATTCGCCCGCGCCGAGTCCCTGCAGTGCGGCAAGCCGCTGAAGCTGACCCGTGAGTTCGACGTGCCGGGGACCATCGACAACACCGCGTTCTTCGCGGGTGCCGCCCGGCATCTGCAGGGGCAGTCCGCGGGGGAGTACTCCGGCGACCACACCTCCTACGTCCGCCGCGAGCCCATCGGCGTCGTCGGCTCCATCGCCCCCTGGAACTACCCCCTCCAGATGGCCGCCTGGAAGATCCTCCCGGCGATCGCGGCGGGCAACACCATCGTGCTGAAGCCCGCCGAGCTCACGCCGCTGACCTCGCTGCTCTTCGCACAGGCCGCCACCGACGCCGGGATCCCGGACGGGGTCGTCAACATCGTCACCGGGACGGGTAGGGAGGCCGGTGAGCATCTCGTAGGCCACCCCGACGTCGCCATGACCTCCTTCACCGGCTCCACGGCCGTCGGCAGGCGCGTCGCCGAGATCGCCACCGGCACGGTCAAGCGGATCCACCTGGAGCTGGGCGGCAAGGCACCCTTCGTCGTGTTCGACGACGCCGATCTCGAGGCCGCCGTCCACGGCGCCGTCGCGGGCGCGCTCATCAACACCGGGCAGGACTGCACGGCCGCCACGCGCGCGTATGTGCAACGGCCGCTCTACGAGGCCTTCGTGGAGCAGACGGCCGCCCTCATGGACACCGTCCGTCTCGGTGATCCGTTCGCGCCGGGCACCGACCTCGGGCCGCTCATCTCGCACGTGCAGCGCGACCGCGTCGCCGGTTTCGTCGACCGTGCGCGTGCCTACGCGCGCGTGGTGACCGGTGGCGAGGTGCCGCAGGGCGACCTCAAGGACGGCGCGTACTACCGTCCCACCCTCGTCGCCGACGCGCCCCAGGACAGTGAGATCGTCCAGTCCGAGATCTTCGGTCCGGTCCTGGTCGTCCTGCCGTTCGACAGCGACGACGAGGGGATCCGGCTCGCCAACGACACCCCGTACGGGCTCGCCGCCTCCGCCTGGAGCCGCGACGTCTACCGGGCGAACCGCGCCACCCGTGAGATCAAGGCGGGCTGTGTGTGGGTCAACGACCACATCCCGATCATCAGCGAGATGCCGCACGGCGGCTACAAGGCGTCCGGCTTCGGCAAGGACATGTCAGCCTACTCCTTCGAGGAGTACACGCAGATCAAGCACGTCATGTTCGACAACACGGCGGTCGCCAGGAAGGACTGGCACCGCACCATCTTCGGGGACCGATAGCCAGATCAGCGGGCGCGGCCGGCCGCCCGACCACGTCCGGCCGTTCCCCCTCCGAAAGGGCACCATGCGCATGGAGCAGTACGAGCCCGACCGCCTGAGCCCGGCCCAAGTGGCCGCCATGCGGCGCAGCTTCCGCAACGGCCGGGCCGCCATGACACGGCGGTCACTGTTGCGCGCCTCAGCGGGCGGCGCACTCGCGGTCGGCGGCCTGGGGGCGCTGACCGGCTGCGGCATCCCCGCGGCCGGCAACACCGAGGGCGGCGTCTCGGCCGAGGACCACTCGGCCAAGGAGAAGGTGGTCAACTTCTCCAACTGGACCGAGTACATGGACGTGGACGAGAGCGAGAAGCACCACCCCACGCTCGACCAGTTCAAGCGGCGGACCGGCATCTCGGTCAAGTACACCGAGGACATCAACGACAACGTCGAGTTCTTCGGCAAGATCAAGCCGCAGCTCGCCGCGGGCCAGGACACCGGCCGGGACATCATCGTCCTCACCGACTGGCTCGCCGCCCGCCTCATCCGCCTCGGGTGGGTCCAGAAACTGGACCCGGCCAACCTGCCGCACGCCTACGCCAACCTGTCGGCACAGTTCCGCAACCCCGACTGGGACCCCGGCCGCGCCCACTCGTACGTCTTCCAGGGCATCTCGACCGTCATCGCCTACAACAAGAAGGCGCTCGACGGTGTCGAGGTGAAGACCCTCTCCGACCTGCTCGACAACCCCAAGCTCAAGGGGCGCGTCGGCTTCCTGTCGGAGATGCGCGACAGCATCGGCATGACCCTGCTCGACATGGGCAAGGACCCGGGGAACTTCAGCGCCGACGACTACGACGCGGCCGTCGCCCGCATCCAGAAGGCCGTGGACAAGGGCCAGATCCGCCGCTTCACCGGCAACGACTACACCTCCGACCTGAGCAGCGGCGACTTCGCCGCGTGTATCGCCTGGGCCGGTGACGTCGTCCAGCTGAAGGCGGACAGCCCGGACATCGACTTCCTGATCCCGGACAGCGGCTACATCACGTCGACCGACAACTTCCTCATCCCGAACAAGGCCCGGCACAAGACGAACGCCGAGAAGCTGATCGACTTCTACTACGAGCCGAAGCCGGCCGCCGAGCTCGCCGCGTACATCAACTACGTGACACCGGTCGACGGTGTGAAGGCCGAGCTGGAGAAGATCGACGCGGATGCGGCGAACAACCCGCTGATCATCCCGGACAAGGCCATGGCCGCGAAGTCCCACGCCTTCCGCTCGCTGAGCTCGAAGGAAGAGACCGAGTTCGAAGAGAAGTTCGCGAAGCTGACTGGGGCGTGACCACCGTGACGAACAAGAACGAAACCGGCGGGGACGTCCGCCTCTCGGGCATCAGCAAGACGTACGACAACGGCTTCACCGCCGTCCAGCCGCTCGACCTGACCGTCCCGCAGGGCTCCTTCTTCGCCCTGCTCGGCGCCTCCGGCTGCGGCAAGACCACCACCCTGCGCATGATCGCCGGTCTGGAGGAACCTTCCTCCGGCACCGTCCACCTCGGCGAGCAGGACGTGACCGCGCTTCCGCCGTACAAGCGGCCGGTGAACACGGTCTTCCAGTCCTACGCCCTCTTCCCGCACCTCGACATATTCGAGAACGTCGCCTTCGGCCTGCGCCGGCGCGGCATCAAGTCGGTGAAGAAGCAGGTCGAGGAGATGCTCGACCTCGTGCAGCTCGGCGAGCAGGCCCGCAAGAAGCCGCACCAGCTCTCCGGTGGCCAGCAGCAGCGCGTCGCCGTCGCCCGCGCGCTGATCAACCACCCCAAGGTGCTCCTCCTCGACGAGCCCCTCGGCGCCCTCGACCTGAAGCTGCGCCGCCAGATGCAGCTGGAGCTCAAGCGCATCCAGACCGAGGTCGGCATCACCTTCATCCATGTCACGCACGACCAGGAGGAGGCCATGACGATGGCCGACACGGTCGCCGTGATGAACGCGGGCCGTGTCGAGCAGCTCGGCTCGCCGACCGACCTGTACGAGAACCCGCGCACGACGTTCGTCGCCAACTTCCTCGGCACCTCGAACTTCATCGAGGCAGAGGTCGACTCCAAGAGCGGCGACGACATCGTGCTGAAGGCGGGCGGCGGCAAGCTCCTGCTACCCGAGGCGCGATGTTCCGCACCCACGTCGACCGGCGGGAAGGTGCTGGTCGGCGTACGCCCCGAGAAGATCTCCCTCACCCACGCCGACGAGGCGGGCGAGATCCCCGAGGGCCGCAACCGGATCACCGGGAAGATCGCGGACTCCTCGTTCATCGGCGTCTCCACGCAGTACGTCGTCGACAGCCCCGTCTGCCCCGAGTTCGAGGTCTACGCCCAGAACATCGACCGCGACCCCCGGCTGGTGCCCGGCGCGGACGTCGTCCTGCACTGGAACCCGGCGCACACCTTCGGCCTCGACGCCGCCCAGGACATCGACGCGGGCACCGAGGAAGAGGCGGCGGTCTGATGGCGACCCTCACCGAGGCGCCACCGCCTCTCTCCCCTACGGCACCGGAGAAGAAGCCGCCCCGCAAGCGCGGCCGTCTCGTCCCGTACTGGCTCCTGCTCCCCGGCATCCTGTGGCTGCTGGTCTTCTTCGCGCTGCCGATGATCTACCAGGCCTCCACGTCCGTGCAGACGGGCTCCCTGGAGGAGGGCTACAAGGTCACCTGGCACTTCGCCACCTACTGGGACGCCCTGTCCGAGTACTACCCGCAGTTCCTGCGCTCGGTGCTCTACGCGGGCTCGGCGACGATCCTGTGCCTGGTCCTCGGCTACCCGCTCGCCTACCTGATCGCCTTCCGTGCGGGCCGCTGGCGGAACCTGATCATGATCCTGGTGATCGCGCCGTTCTTCACCAGCTTCCTGATCCGCACCCTCGCCTGGAAGACGATCCTCGCGGACGGCGGTCCGGTCGTCGGCGCCCTCAACACGCTGCACGTCCTGGACGTCACCAGCTGGCTCGGCATGACCGAGGGCGACCGTGTGCTGGCCACGCCGCTCGCGGTGGTGTGCGGTCTGACGTACAACTTCCTGCCGTTCATGATCCTGCCGCTCTACACCTCGCTGGAGCGCATCGACCCACGGCTCCACGAGGCGGCGCACGACCTGTACGCCAAGCCCACCACCACCTTCCGCAAGGTCACCTTCCCGCTGTCGATGCCGGGCGTCGTCTCCGGCACCCTGCTGACCTTCATCCCGGCCGCCGGTGACTACGTCAACGCCGACCTGCTCGGCTCCACCGACACCCGCATGGTCGGCAATGTCATCCAGTCGCAGTTCCTGCGGATCCTGGACTATCCGACGGCTGCGGCCCTTTCCTTCATCCTGATGGCCGCCATCCTCGTCATGGTGACGTTCTACATCCGCAGGTCGGGAACGGAGGATCTGGTTTAAATGACCTTCGTCAACTGGCTCAAGCGCCATCTCGTCGTCATCGCGGGACTGCTGACGCTCGCTTATCTGCTCCTGCCGAACATCGTCGTGACGGTGTTCTCCTTCAACAAACCGAAGGGACGCTTCAATTACGAGTGGCAGGAGTTCTCCACGGCCGCCTGGAAGGACCCGTGCGGCGTCTCCGATCTGTGCGGCTCGCTGTCGGTCAGCCTCCAGATCGCGTTCTGGGCGACGCTCGGCGCCACGCTGCTGGGCACGATGATCGCCTTCGCGCTGGTCCGCTACCGCTTCCGCGCGCGGGGCGCCGTCAACTCGCTGATCTTCCTGCCGATGGCGATGCCCGAGGTCGTCATGGCGGCCTCGCTGCTCACCCTGTTCCTCAACATGGGCGCCCAGCTCGGCTTCTGGACGATCCTGATCGCCCACATCATGTTCTGCCTCAGCTTCGTCGTGACGGCCGTGAAGGCCCGTGTCATGTCGATGGACCCGAGGCTGGAGCAGGCGGCCCAGGACCTGTACGCCGGCCCGTTCCAGACGTTCATCAGGGTCACTCTGCCGATCGCCGCCCCCGGAATCGCGGCGGGCGCAATGCTCGCCTTCGCCCTTTCCTTCGACGACTTCATCATCACCAATTTCAACGCGGGCTCCACCGTCACCTTCCCGATGTTCGTCTGGGGCTCGGCCCAGCGCGGAACGCCCGTTCAGATCAATGTCATCGGTACGGCCATGTTCGTCGTCGCCGTACTGTTCGTCCTGGCCTCCATGGCCGTAAGCAATCGCCGTAACAAACAAAAGGCATAAACCCCTGTAGGGAGTTGAAATCATGGCCCCAAGCGCCATGAGTCATGGCAATAGATGGACAAAGGCACTCTCTGAAGCCCAGCCGGTCCCGTACTGGCTGGACGACCCCGGCAGGCCCCACCCCGAACCCGCCCTCACCACCGCCGAGACCTGCGACCTGCTGGTCGTCGGCGGCGGCTACAGCGGACTGTGGACCGCGCTCCTCGCCAAGGAGCGCGACCCGCAGCGGGACGTGGTCCTGCTCGAAGGCCGCGAGGTGGGCTGGGCCGCCTCCGGCCGCAACGGCGGCTTCTGCGCCGCCTCCCTCACCCACGGCCTGCCCAACGGGCTCACCCGCTGGCCGGACGAGATCCACAAGCTCCAGGAGCTGGGCGCCCGCAACCTCGACGAGATCGAGAAGGCGGTCGCCCGCTACTCCCTCGACTGCGACTTCGAGCGCACCGGCGAGATCGACGTCGCCACCGAGACGTACCAGGCCTGGGAACTGAGGGACTGGTACGAGGAGATCGAACGCCAGGGCCTGGCCGACGGCGTGGAGTTCCTCGACGCCGAAGCGGTGCGGGAACAAGTCGACTCACCGACATTCCAGGCGGGCCTCTACGACCGCCGGGGCGTGGCCATGGTCAACCCCGCCAAGCTGACCTGGGGCCTGAAGCGGGCGTGCCTGGAGCTCGGCGTCCGCATCCACGAGCACACCCCCGCCCTCACCCTGAAGCCCTACGGCGCCGGCATGGCCGTACGCACCCCCTACGGCCAGGTCCGCGCCCGCAAGGTCGCCCTCGGCACGAACATCTTCCCGAACCTGGTCAAGCGCGTCCGCGCCTACACGGTCCCGGTCTACGACTACGCCCTGATGACCGAGCCGCTCACCGCCGACCAACTGGCGTCCATCGGCTGGAAGAACCGGCAGGGGCTGGGCGACAGCGCCAACCAGTTCCACTACTTCCGCCTCTCCGCCGACAACCGCATCCTCTGGGGCGGTTACGACGCGATCTACCCGTACGGCGGCCGGGTGCGCGCCGAGTACGACGACCGTCCGGAGACGTACGCCAAGCTCGCCGGGCACTTCTTCACCTGTTTCCCGCAGCTGGAGGGCATCCGCTTCACCCACGCCTGGGGCGGCGCGATCGACACCTGCTCCCGCTTCTCGGCGTTCTTCGGGACGGCCCATCAGGGCAAGGTGGCGTACGCGGCGGGCTTCACCGGTCTCGGCGTCGGCGCGACCCGGTTCGGCGCGGACGTGATGCTGGACCTGCTGGCGGGGGAGCGCACGGAACGCACGCAGCTCGAGATGGTCCGCAAGAAGCCGCTGCCCTTCCCGCCGGAGCCCTTCGCCTGGACCGGCATCGCGCTCACCAAGTGGTCGCTGGCCCGCGCCGACGCGCACGGCGGCCGCCGCAACCTGTGGCTGAAGGCGATGGACAGGCTGGGCCTCGGCTTCGACAGCTGACGGCTCATGGCCGAATGTGACCCAGGTCACCTGTAATTGGTGGCGAAAACCCGCGTAATGCCTGGCAGGGGGCCTCCCTCTCTCTCGTGACGCGACCAGCGTCGACGAAAGAAAGGGAGGTCACCGTCATGACAGGGGCGAAGACGGCGGTCGAGTGGCTGGCATCCGTTGCTCCCGATCCCGAAGCCTGCCGCTGGGAGTGGGAGCGCAACCCCCTCGGGGTCGCGCTGCTGCCCGCAGGTAAGGCCTGGGACGTACTCATCCTGCCGAGCGAGCTGGGCTATCCCACGCTCGACGTCCTCACCAGGATCCTCGATCAACTGGGCCCGGTGCTTGTCGACTTCGGTGACGCGCGCATGGGGTTCTTCGTGCCGCCCGGCACGGCTGCCCGGTGGCTCGGTACAGGGATCCGTACGGCCGGGGCCGGTACGTGGATCGTTGTGCCGTACCCGGGGCGGTCCGCCGGGGGCATCCGCTGGCTGGTTCCGCCGGACGGGTCGGGGACCCTCATCGATCCGGCGTTGCTGGAGCTGGCGATGCATGAGGCTGCCGCCGGCTTGGCCGACGACTGATGGGGTGCCGCGATGGGTTGCCTGTCGGCTGCGGCGGCGTCGTGGCTGGTCGCGCAGTTCCCCGCGCCCCTAGGTGTGCTGCCGAACCGTCGGATGTCTTGACAGGCTGATTGGTCTGGACCAAATTGGGCGCGCTCCACCCCTCCAATTCCCCCAGCTCCGGAGGTACTTGTGGATCGCTCCAGACCCTTTGTCGCCGTGCTCGCGGCCACCGTCCTGGCCGTGCCCGGCATCACCGCGCTCTCGTCGGTCGCCCGTGCGGCCGACGTGGATCTTGCGAAGAACGGCGGATTCGAGGCGGGACTCGACGGCTGGACCTGTACGGCGGGTACGACGGTCAACAACCCTGTGCGCAGTGGCGGTTCCGCACTGCGGGCGACACCGGCCGGCAGTGACAACGCCCGGTGTGCGCAGACCGTGACTGTGAAACCCGACTCCCAGTACACACTGTCCGGTTACGTCCGCGGCGCCTACGTCTACCTCGGCGCGAGTGGCACCGGCAGCACCGATGTCTCCACCTGGACCCAGTCCGCCCCCGACTGGCAGCAGCTCACCACGACCTTCCGTACGGGCCCGTCCACCACCAAGGTCACGATCTACACCCACGGTTGGTACGGCACCGGCGCGTACTACGCCGACGACATCTCCCTGGTCGGCCCGGGCGCGAGCACCGGACAGCCGCCCGCCGTGCCCGCCGGCCTCAAGGCAGGCACGGTCACCTCGTCCTCGGTCGCGCTGTCCTGGTCCGCGGTGACCGGTGCGACGAGCTACGCCGTCTACCGCGACGGCACCAAGGTCCAGACAGTGACCGGAACTTCAGCCACGGTGACCGGCCTGACCCCGTCGACGGCGTACGGCTTCCAGGTCGCGGCCGTCAACGACGCGGGGGAGTCACCGCGTTCGGCCACGGTGACCGCCACGACCACCGCCGGGCCGGGCGGCGGGGGCACGGACCTCCCGGCCCACGCCCTGGTCGGCTACCTCCACGCGAGCTTCGCCAACGGCTCCGGCTACACCCGCCTGGCCGATGTTCCCGACAGCTGGGACGTCATCGACCTGGCCTTCGGCGAACCGACCTCCGTCACCTCCGGCGACATCCGCTTCAACCGCTGCCCGGTCACGGAGTGCCCGGGCGTCGAGTCGGACGCCGACTTCAAGGCGGCGATCAAGGCCAAGCAGGCGGCCGGCAAGAAGGTGCTGATCTCCATCGGCGGGCAGAACGGCCAGGTGCAGCTGACGACCACGGCGGCGCGGGACACCTTCGTGTCGTCGGTCTCGAGGATCATCGACGAGTACGGCCTCGACGGCCTCGACATCGACTTCGAGGGGCACTCGCTCTCCCTGAACGCCGACGACACGGACTTCAAGAACCCCAAGACTCCGGTGATCGTCAACCTCATCGCGGCCCTGAAAACCCTCAAGGCCAAGTACGGCGACGACTTCGTCCTGACGATGGCCCCGGAGACCTTCTTCGTCCAGCTCGGCTACCAGTACTACGGCACCGGCAAGTGGGGCGGCCAGGACCCGAGGGCGGGGGCGTACCTCCCGGTCATCCACGCGATGCGCGACGACCTGACGCTGCTGCACGTCCAGGACTACAACTCGGGTCCGGTCATGGGCCTCGACAACCAGTACCACTCCATGGGCGGTGCCGACTTCCACATCGCCATGACCGACATGCTGCTGACCGGCTTCCCGGTCGCGGGCGACCCGAACAACGTCTTCCCGCCCCTGCGCCCCGACCAGGTGGCGATCGGCATGCCGGCCTCGACCAACGCGGGCAACGGCCATGTCCCCCCGGCCGAGGTCACCAAGACCCTCGACTGCCTGACGAAGAAGACGAACTGCGGCTCGTACACCACCCACGGCACCTGGCCCGCGCTGCGCGGCCTGATGACATGGTCGGTCAACTGGGACCGGTACGGCGGCTGGGCGTTCCAGCGGACGTTCGACGGCTACTTCGGCTGACGCTGCTTCGGCTGAGGAAGAGCCACAGCGAGACCAGGAGCACCGTGCACAGGCACCAACTGGCCACGACGTCCAGTGGCCAGTGGTAGCCGCGGCGGACCAGGCCGAAGGAGGCGCCGAGGACGAGGACGCCGTAGGTGATGACGAGTGTCACCCGGGCTCGGGCGGTGCGGAGCCAGGGGAGGAGGAGCAGAGCCGCCGAGCCGTAGGCGACGGCGGCCGTGGCGGTGTGGCCGGAAGGGAAGTAGCCGGTCGCCGGAGGCACGGCGGGGGTGCCCGGGCGGTCGATGAGTTCCTTGAGGGGCACGACCAAGGCCGGAACCAGTGCCATCAGGACGGCCGCCGCGGTGGCCGGGAGCCACCAGCGGTCTGTACCAGTGCGGCGGGAGCGCCGGGCGGTGTGGACGAGAACCACGGCGAGGACCGGGACCGCGACCTGGACACTGCCCAGGTCGGACAGAAGTCCGGAGAGGTGGTCCGGCTGGATGAGGGCCCGGCTGACCCGCTCGTCCACACGCACGAGCGGCCCTTCCGCGACGACCTGCCAGGTGATCAGGGCGAAGAGGAGGGCCGGGAGGCCGAGAAGGAGGAAGAGGGAGGTCGGCCGCCCCGGAACAGGGGGGGTGGTTCCGAGGCGGCCGTCCGGATCGGATGGTCGGCCGCCCCGGGGGGTTTGGGGCGGGCGACTGTCCGATCGGTGAGGAGATCCGGAGCCGGAGGCCCCGGTTGTGTGCGCGAGGGCACGACCAGGTCGAAGCTGGGGAGGCCTCGGCCTGATGTCACCCAGAGTCCCCTCTGGGCGGGGTGTATCTCTCATCTGGTTAAAACCTACGACAGGGCGACGGCGTAAGACAGACGGAATCGCGTCCTGCCATCCACCTCGCACACCTTCTTCACACGCTCTGCCGACAGCCGCCCCAGCCCCGGAATCCCGGAGGGTGCCAGGGCTGGGGCGGATGGGGCTGGCGGGACCGGAGACCGGCCGTTCACCAGTGGTTTTGCTGTGACCTCAGATGCGGGCGAAGGCCTGCTCGATGATGTCGAGACCCTCGTTCAGCAGGTCCTCGCCGATGACCAGCGGGGGCAGGAAGCGCAGCACGTTGCCGTAGGTGCCACAGGTCAGGACCAGCAGGCCCTCGGCGTGGCAGGCCTTGGCGAGCGCGGCGGTCGCCTCCGGGTTCGGCTCCTTGGTGGCGCGGTCCTTGACCAGCTCGATCGCGATCATCGCGCCCCGGCCGCGGACGTCGCCGATGATGTCGAACTTCTCGGCCATGGCGGTGAGGCGGGCCTTCATGATCGCCTCGATGTTCTTCGCCTTGGCGTTGAGGTCGAGCTCCTTCATCGTCTCGATCGAGCCGAGCGCACCCGCACAGGCCACGGGGTTACCGCCGTAGGTGCCACCGAGGCCACCGGCGTGGGCGGCGTCCATGATCTCCGCGCGGCCGGTCACGGCGGCGAGCGGCAGACCGCCGGCGATGCCCTTCGCGGTCGTGATCAGGTCGGGCACGATGCCCTCGTCCTCGCACGCGAACCACTGACCCGTACGGCAGAAGCCGGACTGGATCTCGTCGGCGACGAAGACGATGCCGTTGTCGGAGGCGAACTTGCGGATCGCCGGGAGGAAGCCCTTGGCCGGCTCGATGAAGCCGCCCTCGCCGAGCACCGGCTCGATGATGATCGCGGCGACGTTGTCCGGTCCGACCTGCTTGGTGATCTGGTCGATGGCCTGCGCGGCGGCCTCCGGGCCCGCGTTCTCCGGGCCGGTCGGCCAGCGGTAGCCGTACGCCACCGGCACGCGGTACACCTCGGGCGCGAACGGGCCGAAGCCGTGCTTGTACGGCATGTTCTTCGCGGTCAGCGCCATCGTGAGGTTGGTGCGGCCGTGGTAGCCGTGGTCGAAGACGACGACGGCCTGACGCTTGGTGTACGCCCGCGCGATCTTGACGGCGTTCTCGACCGCCTCGGCGCCGGAGTTGAACAGCGCCGACTTCTTGGCGTGGTCACCCGGGGTGAGCTCGGCGAGGGCCTCGGCGACCTCCACATAGCCCTCGTACGGGGTGACCATGAAACAGGTGTGGGTGAAGTCGGCGAGCTGGGCGGAGGCCCGGCGCACGACGGCCTCGGCGGACGCGCCGACGGACGTCACGGCGATGCCGGAGCCGAAGTCGATGAGCCGGTTCCCGTCGACGTCCTCGATGATGCCGCCGCCCGCACGCGCGGTGAACACGGGCAGCACGGAGCCCACGCCCTGCGCGACCGCGGCGGTACGGCGGGCCTGCAGCTCCTGCGACTTCGGGCCGGGGATGGCGGTGACGACGCGGCGCTCCTGCGGAAGTGCGCTCATGAGGGGCTCCTGGGGGTTTTGCGGACGCTTGTCTTGTCTTTTCTCGCAGGCTAGGGCGGGGAGTGGGGGGTGGGCATGCTCCATGTGGGCGTTGTCAGGAGGACATGTTGTCCGTGGTGGACATGGCGTTCGCGAAGACGCCCGGCCGTGTAAGCGGTGAACTCCCCATGCAAGGGCGTTAGATTGGCTCGCTGATGGTGGACGGAACGGCTGGTCAGGGGGCAAGGGCGATGGACAGCGACGGGACGCAGGACGCGCGGGGTACACACGCGACGCCTGTGCCGCGGCCGGCGATGCCCGCGGAGGCGGTGCCGTCACGGCCGACGCACGCTCCGGCCACGTCTGTGGCCGACTGGCTGAATGAAGCCCGCCCCGAGACCGAGCCCGGCATCTGGCGCTTCGGATACCGGATGCCCAAGGCCGCGCGCAACACGGAGCGGCTCAATCCCACGACCGTCGTCGGCATGCTGCTTCCGCTGGTCGTGGCGCTTGTGGTGTGGTCCTTCTGGCAGCGCGGAGCGATCCCGCAGCAGTTCACGGTCCTGCGGCTGTTCACCCCGGAGGACTGGTGGTGGGGCGGCACTCTCGCCAGGCCCAAGCAGTTGGAGGGTCAGACACTCCAGTACCCGGGCATCGAGGCCCTGGACGTGTACAACGGCCTCTTCTTCGCCGTACTGGTCTTCACGGTGGGCCGGCTGGGGAGCTGGCCCGCTGTCGTCCGACATCTTGTGGTCCGCAAACCGCAGCCGACCCGTGGCCTGTATGCCGCGCTGGGCGCCCTCGTCACCCTCGCTTTCGTCTACCCGGACACTTTCCCCGGCGTCGGCTGGGACCCGCTGCCCGTCGTGAGCCCGTTGTTCTCCCTCATCGTGCTGATCAGCGGTGGGTACGAGGTCTACAGTCCGCCATGGGACATCGCGATCCACACCCTCATCACCGCCCTCGTCCTGTGGCCCTTCGCCCTGCTCGGTGGCTGGTGGACCCTGGCCCGGGCCTGGCTCGCGGCCCGTGGGGGTGCCACGCAGTACCAAGGCCCGTCGGTGGTCGACGAACAGCCCCGTGCCCACTGGCCCGAGCTGCGGTCAGCCGGCCAGCACCAGGCTGCCGACCTACTCACGGCCGAGGTGCTCGCAGGGCGGATGAACGACGTGGACTGCGCCCGCATCGAGTACGGCTGGGTCCGCGCCCGGAGCCAGGGCCGGGTGGCCGCCTTCACGGACACGGTCCTGCGGCAGGGTTCCGCCGCGTTCACACATCCCTCCGGCGCCCGGGACCTGTCCGGCCGCACCGCCCGGCACGACCTGCTCACCGGTCAGGTGCGCATCGGACGATGGGCCCCCGCCGAGCGCACCCCGCTGGCATACGGCGGCGTGGGCGCCGCCCTCGGACCGGAGACGCTGGGCACGTCGCTTCTGGTCGTCGGACCCTCGGGCGCCGGCAAGACCCGGCATGTGATCGCCCCGGTGGCCGAGTCCCTGGCGCTCCAGGCCCTCACCGGCACGTGCGCAGTCGTCGTGGTGTGCGGCGCGGGCACGGCGGTCGGGTCGGACTCGTCGTACGACGTCGTGGTGCGTATCGGGGACCCCGCTTCCGTGCACGACCTCGACCCGTACGCGGGCACCGAAGACCCCGACGAGGCAGCCGGATTCCTCGCCGAGGCGCTGGCCGGAGACCTCGACATCGTCGGCACCGAGCGCGCGACCACCGCGCTCGCTCAGCTGCTCGGCCCCTACCAGGCCGGATACGGCCGCTTCCCTGCCCTGCCCGTGCTGCGGAACCTGCTGGAAGGGGATGAGTCGGCCCTCTCCGATCTGCGTGCCCGACTGGCCGACGACCAGCACGCGGTGATGCGCCGCGAACTCGAGGCCCGTCGGCGGCAGACGGGCGCGCCCGGTGATCCCGGTCCGGTTCTCGCCGACCGGCTCGCCCTGCTGGACCGGCCCGCCTTCGCCGAGTTCTTCGGTTCGGGCAGCAGCACGAGCCGCCCGTTCTCGCTGCGCGCTCTCGCCCACCACCCCTTGCGTGTCCGTATCGACCTGCCCGAGCGCGGTCACGGGGAGGTCTCCCGCCTGATCGCCAGGCTTGTGCTGGCCCAGTTCGCCGAGGTCGTACGGGAACGATCAGGCGACCACTTCGTCAGCCTCGTCCTCGACGACGCCACGGGCACCGTCACTCCCGAGTCGGTTCGGCGGATTCAGCGGCTGCGCTCGCAGAACGCCGGCGTCGTGCTCGCGCTCCGCACGGTCTCCGATGTGCCGGAGGCCCTCCAGGGACCGTTGTACGGGGCCGTCGGCTGCAGGATGGCCCTGTCCGGCGTGACGACCTGGGACGGGAGTCGCTTTGCCGACGCCTGGGGCACGGAGTGGGTGGAGACCAAGGATGTTGCCCAGCACACCGTGTTCGCCGATCAGCCGATGACACGGGCGATGCATGCCCTGCGCAAGCTGGTGACGGGCAAGGCGGTGACTACGGAAGCTGTCACCGTCCGGCAGGTCGAGCGGGAGCGGTGGTCGGCGTCCGAGCTGGCGCACGCGGTGCCGCCGGGCCATGCCGTGCTGTCGCTCACCAGCGTTCAGGGCGAGCACGCGCCGCCGCTGCTGGTGGATCTGCGCGGATGAAGTGACGGGCTGACCGTACGGTGAGGCAGAATCGTCACAGGTCGTTCATACACGGCGGCCAAAAGATCAACGACGATCGCATCCCATTGAAGGCCTCATGCCACCCACGCTCGCCTCGCTCGTCCACCACTCCGCGCTCAAGCTGACCGTACGGGCGGGCGAGGACCGCTTGGACGTGCCCGTGCGCTGGGCGCACGTCAGTGAGCTCGCCGATCCCGTCCCCTATATGGAGGGCGGGGAACTGCTCCTGATCACCGCGCTGAAGCTGGACGCGGAGGATCCGCACACCATGCGGCGCTATGTGAAGCGGCTGGTCGGGGCAGGCGTGGTCGGGCTCGGCTTCGCGGTCGGCGTCAACTACGAGGACATCCCCAAGGCCCTGGTCGACGCGGCGGAGGAGGAGGGCCTGCCCCTGCTGGAGGTGCCGCGTCGCACGCCCTTCCTCGCCATCAGCAAGGCGGTGTCGGCGGCGATCGCGGCGGACCAGTACCGGGCGGTGACGGCCGGGTTCGCGGCGCAGCGGGAGCTGACGAAGCAGGCGCTGACCGACGGGCCGGAAGGGCTGCTGGCCGCGCTGGCGTCGCAGGTGGACGGCTGGGCGGCGCTGTACGACGCCTCCGGTGCCGTGGTCGCGACGGCACCCGAGTGGGCGGGCCGGCGGGCGGCACGGCTGACGGCGGACGTGGAGCGGCTGCGGGAGCGGCCCGCGCCGGCGTCGTCCGTGGTCGGCGGGCCGGAGCACGAGGACCGGGTCGAGCTGCACACCCTGGGCACGGGGCGCCGGCCGAGGGCGGCGCTGGCGGTCGGGACGGCGGCCGCGCTGGGCACGGCGGAGCGGTACGCCGTCCACTCGGCGATCGCGCTGCTGACGCTCACGACCGAACGGTCGCGGTCGCTGCACGCGGCCGAGCAGCGGGTGGGGGCGGCGGTGCTGCGCATGCTGCTCGCCGGGGAGCCGGATCACGCACGGGCCGTGGCGGGGGATCTCTACGGCGACCTGCTGGACGCGCCCTTCCGGGTGATCGTCGCCGAGTCGGGGTCGGTGTCGGCGGCGCGCGTCGTGGACTCGGGCGCGCGGGTGCCGCTCACCAAAGCGTCTGCCGCCGTGCTGGTCGCCGCGTCCGACGCGAAGGGCGATCCGCTGGGCGCCCTCACCGAGGTCGTGGAGTCCGCGGCGGCCCGGGCCGGGGAGGCGGTGCTCGTGGTGCCGGAGGGGGAAGGGGGCGCTGCGCGGGTCGTGGTGCTCGCGGCGGACGGGGGTGCGGCGGTGGCGGCCTGCGCGGAGTACGCGGCGGCGCTGGAGGCTTCGCGGGCGGGGGTCGTACCGGAGCAGCCGGGGGTCGCCGACGACGAGGACGAGCTGGTCGTCGGGCTGTCGGCGCCGGCCGGGCCCATCGCCGCGGCGGCCGCGTACAAGCAGGCCGAGCAGGCGTTGTCGGTGGCCCGGCGGCGGGGGCGGGTGTGTGTGGAGCACGAGCAGTTGGCTGCGGGGTCCGTGCTGCCGTTGCTCGCGGACGATGCGGTGAAGGCGTTCGCGGACGGGTTGCTGCGGGCGCTGCATGAGCATGACGCGACGGGGCGGGGGGATCTGGTGGCCTCGCTGCGGGCGTGGCTGTCGCGGCATGGGCAGTGGGATGCGGCGGCTGCGGATCTGGGGGTGCATCGGCATACGTTGCGGTATCGGATGCGGCGGGTCGAGGAGATCTTGGGGCGGTCGCTGGATGACGCGGATGTGCGGATGGAACTTTGGCTGGCGCTGAAGGCGACGTCGGCGGAGTAGGGGGGTGGGCTGGTGAGGGCCCCGGTTTCCTCGCCCCCGCCGCCCCTACCCGTCCCATCCTTGAAGGGGCTCCGCCCCTTCGACCCCGCCAGGGGGCTCCGCCCCCTGGACCCCCGCTCCTCA